>USCC01000028.1 GCA_900553035.1 uncultured Rhodospirillaceae bacterium
CCTGTATCTGAAGGCATATCTTTCCCGGAAGAAGGAGATGAGGGAGGATTTGATTTTTCCGTCTCTTGCCCGTATGCCGGAGCCGAAAGAAGGCGTATCCACCGGCCGTCCGCGGGATAAGGTTTTCCGCCGGATGGGCTTTACCGAATAAACGCACCGGACGGAACGCCGGTTTCACCGAAAAAGAAATATTCATAACACAATTCAGGGTACGGCAAAAGCGTCTCTGTTTTTTTGCTCAGCAACAAAAGAAGTCG
Source organism: uncultured Rhodospirillaceae bacterium (assembly GCA_900553035.1). Taxonomy (GTDB): domain Bacteria; phylum Pseudomonadota; class Alphaproteobacteria; order CAAGCB01; family CAG-977; genus CAG-977. The sequence continues at coordinate 258 of USCC01000028.1, forward strand.
ATTACCTAAACACCGGAAAACAGAAGGTCGTTTCGGAAAACGCTTCAAATACACTGTTCCTTTACAGCTCCCTTCAAGCTTTCCATTTCCCACAGACGGCAAAGTGTCTCCATCTTTTTTGCTCAGCAATAAAAGAAGTCGATTACCTAAACACCGGAAAACAGAAGGTCGTTTCGGAAAACGCTTCAAATACACTGTTCCTTTACAGCTCCCTTCAAGCTTTCCATTTCCCACAGACGGCAAAAGCATCTCTGTCTTTTTTGCTCAGCAACAAAAGAAGTCGATTGCCTAAACACCGGAAAACAGAAGGTCGTTTCGGAAAACGCTTCAAATACACTGTTCCTTTACAGCTCCCTTCAAGCTTTCCATTTCCCACAGACGGCAAAAGCATCTCTGTCTTTTTTGCTCAGCAACAAAAGAAGTCGATTGCCTAAACACCGGAAAACAGAAGGTCGTTTCGGAAAACGCTTCAAATACACCGTTCCTTTACAACTCCCTTCAAGCTTTCCATTTCCCACAGACGGCAAAAGCGTCTCTGTCTTTTTTGCTCAGCAACAAAAAATACCGGATTTTTGGGTTCAGACGGCCGTTTCCGCGTTTTACAGCATCCTGCATCCGCCGCCCGTTCATATAAAAAAGCGGGGAAGTTACCCTCCCCGCTGCTTTTTTAAAATTTATTGCTTTTCGGGAATCCGACCGGCGGGAACTTTCCGACCTGAGCCCGGTGCCCCATCCATCCCACAAGGTTCGTTTCAACCCGCGTCCCGTTGCCGCAGGGATAGGACAGGCCGTCTTCCTTTTTGAAAAGTTTGATGTCTGAAATACCGCATCCCTCTTCTTTGTACTTCTGCATGAAAACGCCCTGACCGCGGCTCATTTCCGGAATTTCACGGATATCAAAAATCAGCAATTTCCGATTCTCCCCGATAACAGCGACAGTATCTCCTTCATAAGGCAGGCAGAAATGAGCCTTGTCGCCTTCTGACAGTTTCAGGATGATCTTCCCGTTCTTTGTCTGCGCCACTAAATCGTCTTCCTTTACCACGAACCCTTTTCCGCGTTTGGAAACAATCAGACGCTTTTCACCGGGTCGGAAGACCGTCATGCTGACAATATCGTCCTCTTCGGGCAGATCAATCGACAGGCGGAGCGGTTCGCCGAAGCCGCGGCCGCGCGGAAGTTTATCCGCCATAAGCGTATAAACCCGGCCGTTCGATGCCAGAAGCAGAATCTTGTCCGTCGTCTGCACGTGCATCCCGAAACGCAGTGTGTCGCCTTCCTTGAACTTGATGTCTTCGTTCAGATCAACATGCCCCTTCAAAGCACGGATCCATCCTTTTTCAGACAGGATCACCGTAATCGGTTCACGCTCAATCATTGCCTCTAACGGAACTTCGACAATCTCAGGCGTTCCGGCCACCAGAGTACGGCGCTTGCCCAAAGATGTCCGTGCCCCGAACTTCTGCTTCATCTGCGAAATTTCGTCCGAAATCGCCTTCCAGCGCAGGCCCTCGTCTTCCAGCAAAGCCTCCAGCCCGGCCTTTTCCTCGCCCAGCTTGTCATGCTCGCCCCTGATCTGCATTTCTTCCAGCTTGCGCAAAGAACGAAGCCGCATGTTCAGAATGGCCTCCGCCTGAACGTCGGTCAGCTTGAAACGCTTCATCAGAACAGGCTTGGGTTCGTCTTCATCCCGGATGATCCGAATGACTTCGTCCAGGTTCAAATACGCCGTCAGGAAACCTTCCAGAACCTCCATCCGGTGATTAATCTTGTCCAGCCGGTTCCGTGAACGCCGGATCAGGACTTCCTGCCGGTGTTGCAGGAACGCCTGAAGCACCTCTTTCAGATTCATTACCCGGGGAACGCCGTCCTTGTCCAAAACGTTCATGTTCAGATTGAAATTTACCTGAAGATCCGTCTGACGGAACAGATGCGCCATCAGCTGATCCGCATCAACCGTGCGGTTGCGGGGTTCCAGAACAATGCGGACATTTTCCGCCGATTCATCCCGAACGTCCGCCAGAAGGGGAAGCTTCTTTTCCAGAAGAAGCTTGGCAATACGGGTGATCAGCTCTGATTTTTTGACCTGATACGGAATTTCGGTCACAATGATTTGATACAGGCCGTGGGACAGCTGCTCTTTTTCCCAACGCGCCCGCAGACGCATGGGGCCTCGCCCTGTCTGATACGCTTTCAAAATGTTTTCCGGGCTTTCGACCAGCTGGCCGCCCGTCGGGAAATCCGGCCCCTGCACGAATTTCAAAAGGTCGGCCACTTCACTGTCCGGCTTTTTAATCAAAAGCAAAAGCGCGTCCGCCAGCTCGCCGACATTATGCGGCGGAATGTTCGTCGCCATGCCGACCGCAATCCCCGAAGAACCGTTCGCCAGAAGGTTCGGAAACGCCGAAGGCATCACTATCGGTTCTTCTTCTTCGCCCGAGTACGTCGGACGGAATTCAACCGTGCCGTCGTTCAGATTTTCCATAATCGCCTGCGCGACCGATGTCAGGCGCGCTTCCGTATAACGCATGGCCGCCGCATTATCACCGTCAATATTGCCGAAGTTCCCCTGCCCTTCGACCAGCGGATAACGCACGGCAAAATCCTGAGCCAGACGCACCATTGCTTCATACACGGCCGTGTCGCCGTGCGGGTGATATTTACCGATGACGTCGCCGACAACGCGGGCGCATTTTTTAAAACCCGATTCCGGATCCAGACGCAACAGACTCATCGCGTACAGAAGACGCCTGTGAACAGGTTTCAGACCATCCCGCACATCGGGCAGAGAACGTGAGACAATTGTCGACAGCGCATAAGCCAGGTACCGCTCGCCCAGCGCTTCGGCCATTTTTGTTTCTTTGATCTGTTCGTTTTCACTCATTTCAGCTTCACCCGTTTACAAACGTGTCCCCGCGAATCGCGCGACCAGACGCGAACGGACAGCGGGAATACGGCAGTCTACCGTTTTCGCGGCATGGTTTTCAAGGAAAAAACCCGTTAAATTCAAGGCATTTTTTATTTCTTCCGCACTTTGTGCCCCCGCACCGGGACGCAACAGAAACGGCGGCAGAATCAACAGACGTTCCCGCCACGGAGCCCCCGCTTCGGCACAAACGGCACGTCCCGATTTCGGCGACACATAGGCCAGAGCGTCGGTTCGTCCCGTCACGGCACACGCCGACAGATCCAGACCAAACCCCAATACCTCAAGCAGGTCAAGCTCCCATCGGACATACCTTTCGGCCCATCCGTCAAAAGACAGAAGGACAATCTGTTCCAGCGTTTTCTGGAAAAAATCGGGAACCGGTTCACGCTCGGGCAAAAGGCTGGACAGCGCACAGATACATGACAGAACCGTCAACCGATCCGGGTCGTTCATAACCTGTGCCGCATACGGCGTCATCAGGTCGCATGACAGAACGCCCAACTGTTCGTCCAGCCGCGCCTTCCAGAAGGCCTGAAGCAGGTTTCCCGTCTGGAACATTCCGAATTTTTTCCGGCTGAACGCGGCCCGGCACAATCCGCTCTGGCGGCCGTGCGCCGAGGTCAGGAGCGTGGCGACGGCATCATATTCCCCGTACTTCCGGACGGAAAGAAGCAGACCCGTATCGCTCCATTCAGGCATTGAAATCCAATCCCCAGTCCCGGTAACGCGCGGGATCATCTCCCCATTTTTCACGCACCTTGACGAACAGGAACAGATGAACCCGGCATTCCAGAAGCTCTTCCAGCTCAAGACGGGACTGCGTTCCGATTTTCCGGATCATCGCTCCCTTGTGCCCCAGAATGATCTGGCGCTGGTTGTCCCGTTCAACGTAAATCGTCTGATCCAGACGGACGCTGCCATCTGGGTTTTCCTTCCACATCTCTGTTTCCACCGTCAGGGCGTACGGAAGCTCCTCCCGCAGGTTCAGATAAAGCTTTTCACGCGTGATTTCCGCCGCCAGAAGCCGGTTCGGCAGATCGGATACCTGGTCTTCGGGAAACATGAAAGGCCCTTCGGGCATTCGGGAAATCAGATATTTCTCCAAATCATCCAGTCCTGCTCCGGTTACCGCCGAAACCATGAACGTTTCATCAAAAGACAGAAGTCCGTTCAGTTCCGCCGACAGAGCAATCAGTTTTTCAGGTTTGATCAGATCGATTTTATTCAGGACAAGAACAGCCTTCTGCCGGTTCCGTTCCAGCATCCTGACGATTGAACGCGTATCATCGTCAAGCCCGCGACGCGCATCGACCAGCAACAGCCGCACGTCCGTGTATTCGGCTTCATTCCACGCCGCCGCCACCATGGCACGATCCAGCCGCCGCTTCGGTTTGAAAATGCCCGGCGTATCGACAAGAACAATCTCACATCCGTCCTTGACCATAATGCCGCGCACCCGGGAACGCGTCGTCTGCACTTTCGGCGATACGATAGAGACCTTTGCGCCCACCATGCGGTTGACCAGCGTTGATTTCCCCGCGTTCGGAGCCCCCAGAAGCGTCACAAAGCCGCATTTCGTTCCGCTGTTCATTTTCCCTCAACCGTCTTCAAAAAAATTCCGGCCGCTTCCTGCCCGGCCGCCCGTTTGGAAGGGCCTTCCGCCGTAACGGGGTCATACCCCTCAACCTGCACCCGGATGATGAATGTCGGTTCGTGATCCGGCCCGGACATGTTAATCACGGAATAAACGGGCAGAGGCAGCCCCCTTCCCTGCGCCCATTCCTGCAAACGCGTCTTGGCGTCCACCGGAGGCGCCTTGAATTCCTTCATCAGCGGTTCCCAGTACCGGCGGACAAAAGACGCCGCCGCGTCCAGACCTCCGTCCAGAAACAGCGCCGCAATCACGGCTTCACAGACATCTGACAGAAGCGTTTTTGAATGCCGGTCGACCGACGGCTCTTCATGTTTCGGGAAAACAAAATACGCGCCGAGATCCAGTTTTTCCGCCACAACCGCGAGTGTTTCCGCGCGTACCAGATCCGAATGCCGGCGCGCCAGGTCGCCTTCGGCTTCTTTGGGAAAATTCGTGAACAGCATCTCCGCAACGATCAGGCCAAGCACCCGGTCACCCAGAAATTCCAGACGTTCATATCCCACGAAATAATTTCCGAACCCCAGCGTCACCGCCTGTTTCAAAAGTTCAGGCTTCTTAAAATCATGCCCCAGCGGGCCGTAAAGCTCTTTAAACGGACGCGCCATCAATGTATCCCGTTGAACAGGCGTGACCACCGCACTGCCATCGGCCATCTCCAGATTTCCCACAATCGCGCGGATCCGTCATTCGAGAAGAACAGGAATTTCGCCCGCCCGACCAGATTGACCTTCGGCACAAAGCCGACGCGAACCGAACGGCTGTCCAGAGAATTATCACGGTTATCCCCCATCATGAAGAAATGATCCTCGGGAACGACAAATTCCTCTGTATTGTCGAACGGGCCGGCGTCCGACATTTCAATGATCGGATGCTTCACACCGTTCGGAAGCGTTTCGGTATAGCGTTCGAAACGGACGGCCTTTCCGTTTTCATTGCGCAGGACATACTCGCCTTCCGGAACGCGCTCTGTCACTTTGCCGTTGATGTAAAGACGGCCTTCCTTCACCTGTATCCGGTCGCCCGGCAACCCGATGAGGCGCTTGATGTAATCCGTGCGGTTGTCAGAGGGCAACTTGAACACAATAACATCGCCCCGTTCGGGTTCGGTATAGAAAACGCGCCCGCCGATCAGCGGCATGCTCAACGGCAGAGAATGGCGGCTGTAACCATAGGAGAGCTTTGAAACAAAAAGATAATCACCGACCAGCAGAGACGGTATCATCGATCCTGAGGGAATGCTGAACGGTTCGGCAAAAACGGTGCGGACAAAAAGCGCAATCAGAACGGCGTACAAAACCGTTTTTACCGTATCCCAGAAACCGCCGGCATTTGTTTTTTCTTCCATAATCCTCACATCCTCTTATTTCTTTTCCGCGCTGATGATGACGACGGCCTGCGCCATCGGGTATTCATCGGTCAGGGAAACGTCTATGCGGGCTACCATATCAGCCGGTACCCGACTCTGCAAACGCTTTAGCGCCCCGCCCGTTAATTTCATGACAGGCTGTCCGGTCGGCAGGTTTGAGTTCTCCATATCCTTCCAGAAAACGCCCAGCCGGAGCCCTGTCCCGAGTGCCTTTGAGCAAGCTTCCTTCGCGGCAAAGCGCATGGCATAGGCCGAAGCCCGACGGCGTGCTGATTTTTCGCCCCTTGCCTCGCATGCGGCGATTTCATGCGGGGTATAAATCCGGGCACAGAAAGCGTCGCCGAACCGTTCCAGTGAACGTTCCACCCGGCGGATATCAATCAGATCCGTTCCAATACCGATAATCATGGTTAATCCTGCGACCGGCGGACATTGCTGATGCCGGGACACGCCCGCAACGCCGCCATAATGTCGTTCAGGTGGCGGACATCCTGCACTTCAATGTCAACGGTCAACTCAAAAAAGCCCGCTGTCTTTGTCAGGATGTTCAGATTGCTGATATTGCCATGGTTCTTGGCAATGACGGTCGAAAGCGTCCCCAGGCTTCCCGGCTGGTTAACAAGGACAAGCCGGATGCGTGAAACGTGATTTTCGCCGGCCACGACGTCTTCGTTCCATGAAATGTCCAGCCAGCGTTCCGGTTCGGCAGAAAATTTTTCCAGCGTCACACAGTCGATGGTATGAACCGTAACGCCCTTGCCCGTTGTGACGATACCGACGATGCGATCCCCCGGCAGAGGATGGCAACATTTGGCGAAATTGACGGCCATCCCGGGGATCAGGCCGTTGATCTGCGTTTGTTTTTTATGGTCAGAGGCCTTGTCGCTGATTTTCTTTGCCCCGCGTCGGATGGCGTCCACGACACGGACAAAACGCGATTTCTGTCCCGGGAACACGGAATCGACAACGTCGGAAGCCTGAATGGTTCCCTCTCCGACCGAAGATATCAGATCCTCGACGGTTGCCTGTTTGAAGTTCGTCAGAACGTTTTCCAGGCTTTTATCCGTATATTCGTATCCTTCGGCCTTATACGCCCTTTGCAGAATCTGCCGCCCGGCTTCAAGGTACTGTTCCCTTTTCTGGGCGCGGACAAACCGCCGGATGGCGGCTCGAGCCTTTCCGGTGACGACAAAGCGTTCCCATTCCGGAGAAGGCGTCTGTCCCTTTGAGGTCAGGATCTCTACCTGATCGCCGTTATTCAGAGGCGTCCGTAGTGGCCGGATTTTTCCGTTGATCTTCGCGCCGACACACCGGTTTCCGACCCCGGAATGAACGGCATACGCGAAATCGACCGGTGTCGCGTTTTTGGGCAGTGTGATTAAATCGCCTTTCGGGGAAAAACAGAACACCTGATCCTGAAACATTTCCAGCTTTGTATGTTCCAGAAATTCCTCGGGATTATCGGCCTGCTCCATAATGTCCAAGAGTTCGCGCACCCAGCGGAACTGACGCCCGTCGGTCTTGTAGTCGCCCTGTTTATAACGCCAGTGTGCGGCCAGACCGATTTCCGCGACCTCGTGCATTTCACGGGTACGGATCTGGATTTCAATGCGGTGCTTTTCCGGCCCGATGACGCCGGTGTGCAGAGATTTGTACCCGTTCGGCTTCGGCGTCGAGATATAATCCTTGTACCGCCCGGGCACCATGGGATATTTCGTGTGGATGATGCCCAGAACGTGATAGCAGTCCGCAATTGTCGGCACAATGACCCGGAAGGCCATGATGTCGGACAGTTGTTCAAACGTCGCATTCTGCCGCTGCATTTTGCGCCAGATGGAGTACGGCGTCTTTTCACGGCCGGTGATTTCGATGTCCAAACCGGAATCCTTCAGATCCTCATACAGGGATTTGATGATGCGGGATACCAGGTCGCCTCCCTGCTCACGCAGGAAGGACAGACGCGCCTTGATTGATTCATAGGCTTCGGGATGCAGTTCCTTGAACGACAGCTCTTCCAGCTCGTTTTTCATTTCCTGCATGCCGATACGTTCGGCCAGCGGCGCATAGATTTCCATCGTTTCCGTCGCGATGCGCCGCCGTTTTTCAGGATTTTTAAAGAAATGAAGCGTCCGCATGTTGTGGACGCGGTCGGCCAGTTTAACCAGAAGAACGCGAATGTCGTCCGACATGGCCAGAAGGAGCTTGCGGAAATTCTCCGCCTGCTTTGTCTGGTCGGACTGCAGCTGGATACGGCTCAGCTTTGTCACGCCTTCCACCAGCTTGGCGACTTCCTCGCCGAACAGATCCTTGAGATCCTCGTACGAAGCTGCGGTATCCTCAATCGTATCGTGCAACAGAGCCGTCACGATTGACGCGTAATCCAGCTTGTATTCTGTCAGAATGCCGGCGACTTCGACCGGATGCGAAAAATACGGGTCACCGGAAGCGCGCTTCTGGGACCCGTGCATTTTCAGGGCGAAGACATACGCCCGATCCAGCCCCTCTTCATCCACATCGGGATCATAGGAGCGAACCCTTTCGACCAGTTCAAACTGCCGCAGCATGGACGCTCATCCTTTGCCTGAAAAGGATTAAGGTTCTTCGGAAACTTCAAAAGAACCGGATTCGGCGACCTGTTCACTGTCGTTCAAATAGGAAAATTCGGTATCCAGAGCGGCCAGTTCAGCCTCGGCGGCCTTGATCTCGTCTTCTTCGGCAGAGACTTCTTCGACCTTGACGAATTTCTGCATGCCGGAAACCAGCGTGTTTTCAAGTTCATCCAGGTTAATGGTTTCATCGGCGATTTCGCGCAGAGCGATGACCGGATTTTTATCACGATCGCGGTCGATCGTCGGGGCGGAACCGGCGCTGATGTTCTTCGCGCGCTGGGCCGCCAGCAAAACGAGTTCAAAACGGTTGGGAACTTTCAAGACGCAATCTTCTACTGTGACGCGAGCCATTTTTCTCTCTCTTATTTAGAGTGTGTGCACAAAAACCTTAAGGTTTACTGTTATATCGTTTTTCCGTCCGGAAATGCAAGTCTATTCTTTCAGGATTTCCTGTTCCGGCGGTAAATTTTCAATCATTTCCGCGATATTCTGCCCCCGTTTGGGATGAACCCAGTTCGGCGCGATTTCCTGCAGGGGATACAGGACAAAAGCCCGCAGGTGCATCCGCGGATGGGGAACGATCAGTTCCGGAGGCGCATCAATAATTTCGTCGTGATACGCCAGCAGATCCAGATCCAACACCCGCGGCGCATTCCGAACCGTGCGGACGCGTCCCAGCTCGGCTTCAACGGACAGCAGGATCTCCAGGACTTCCCGGGCTGTTTTTTCCGTTTCAATCGTAAAAACCCGGTTGCGGTACCAGGGCTGGTCGGAAACGGGAACCGGAGCCGTCTTATACCATCCCGAACGGCGTCCGACGCGGCATTCCTTCTGTTCCAGCAACACGAAAGCCTGCTCGGCCGTCTGGTACACCGAGCCGAAAACACTATCCAAATTGCCACCCATTCCCACGAGAATCATCTTGGTTTTTTCCTTTTTTCGCACTATTCTGGCAATGTAGAGAATAAAAACATACGTGTAAAGTAACATATTGAAAGGAATAAATTTATGCGCTGTTATGCCGGGGAAAAGATCGCTTTGTTCATCGACGGATCAAACCTGTATGCGGCCGCCCGGGCGCTTGGGTTTGACATTGATTACAAAAAGCTTCTGGATTTCTTTTCGACCAAAGGGCGTCTGATTCGCGCCTTTTATTATACGGCCTTGGTCGAAGATCAGGAATACTCGCCGATTCGGCCTTTGGTAGACTGGCTGGACTACAACGGCTACACGATGGTGACCAAGCCGACCAAAGAGTTCACCGACGCCATGGGACGCCGTAAAATCAAGGGAAATATGGACATAGAGCTGGCCGTGGACCTGATGGAAATGGCCGAAAACATTGACCATGCCATCCTGTTTTCGGGCGACGGGGATTTCCGTGGCCTTGTGGAGGCCGTTCAGCGAAAAGGCGTCCGCGTCACCGTCGTCAGCACGGTTCAGTCACAGCCGCCGATGGTGGCCGATGAACTGCGCCGCCAGGCCGACCACTTCACGGATTTGTCCGATCTGGTACCCAATATTTCGCGCACCCCTCAAAGCGGAAAGCCGGATCCGGCTTTTTTAAAGGCGCAGAATGCTCTGTTCGGCGAAATGGGTGAAAATTCTGATTATGTCCCCTGACTTTCCCGTTCTTCCCGGAAAAGCGTGCCGGCTGTGTCCGCGGTTGGCCGCTTTTCTTGATGTGAACCGGCGTCTGTATCCCGACTTCTGGAACGCGCCCGTTCCGTCTTTTGGAACGCTTGACGCAAAGTTGCTGATTTTGGGGCTGGCGCCCGGGCTGAAAGGCGCGAATAAATCCGGACGGCCTTTTACCGGCGACTTCGCGGGCGACCTGCTTTATCAGACTCTGACCGATTTCGGATACGCACGCGGAACATACAAAGCCCGACCCGACGACGGCCTGGAACTGTGCGGCGCGCGCCTGACAAACGCGGTGCGGTGCGTCCCTCCGGAAAACAAGGTGACAGGCGCAGAAACAAAAACATGCGGACAATTCCTGATTAACGAAATACGTGCCATGCCGAACCTGAAAGTCGTGATGGCTCTGGGTACTGTCGCTCACGGAGCGCTTCTGTCCGCCCTTGGCCAGAAAAAAAGCCTTTTCAAATTCGGGCATAACGTGCGTCACGACCTGATATGGGAAGGGCGCAAAATCATCCTGATCGACAGCTATCACAGTTCGCGCTACAACGCCAATACGGGAAAGCTGACGCCGGAGATGTTTCTGGAAATGTTCCGGAATGTTGACAGGGCTGTGAAGGAATGACGCTTTAAGCTTTGCGTGAATATATTCGTTTATTGCCACCCCATGTTCCCCGGCCTTGCCGTAAATGACGGACACGGTGTTCCCTTATGGAATTTTTGCTTAGCAAGACGTCCGAGTAGGCTTAATGGACAAGGGCAATCTATGCACGACGGTGCTTCATAAGCCGTCCTACAGTTTCCGGCGGCCTCGCATGAGGTTCCTCACCCTTCTCCCTTTTTTTCCAAAGCCCTTAAAAAGGCGGAGGGTACTATTCGATTGTTCCGAACAGGCCGCCCGTCCTCTTCTGCGGGCGGCTCTTCCCGGCGTCTGCGGCCAGAGCACGAATGCGATCCTCCAGCGGAGGATGTGTCGAGAACAATTCCGTCAGCGACGGCAGATCCACAATGCCGAACGCTTTCATTTCCGAAGGAAGAGAGGCTTTTTCAACACCGCCCAGTGCCTGAAGCGCGCGGATCATATCTTCGGGACCGCCCAAAAGCTCGGCGGCTCCGGCATCGGCGCGGTATTCACGGTGGCGGGAAAAACCACAGGCCACAATGCTGGCCAGAATCCCGAACAGCACTTCACACACCTGCACCGTTATGTAATAGCCGAACCCGGCCCCCTGACGCCGATCATCCCGGCTTTCGCCGCGATTGTGCAGGAATATTGCAATAACCCGGGCGAAAAAGAAAACAAACGTATTCAAAACACCCTGCAGAAGTGTCATCGTCACCATATCGCCGTTCTTTACATGAGACATTTCATGCGCCAAAACAGCGCGAATCTGCGGTTTTGTCATCGTTTCCAGAAGACCGGTTGAAACCGCCACAAGAGATTCGTCGCGAAAAGCTCCCGTCGCAAAAGCATTGGCCGTTCCCTGATAAATCGCGACTTCGGGCATACGGACGTCCGCCCGCCGCGCCAGATCCTGTACAACGGACAGAAGCCACGCTTCTTCGGACGTACGCGGTGCAGAGATGACCACGGCGCCGGTAGACATTTTTGCAATGCTTTTCGACATCAGAAGTGAAATGAAGGAACCCGCAAAACCGAATATGGCCGAAAAAATCAGAAGCTGAACATAATCCACGCCGTTTTCCGTCAGGTAACGGTCAACGCCCAGCAACTTTGTCACAACACCGATCGTCATCAGAACGGCAAAATTTATCCCCAGAAACAAACCAACCCGTTTCAGCATTTTTATCCTCCCTGCTCCGCTTTCATTTTAACGTATCGCCGGCTTTTTTCCATACATAAAAAGAGTACGGAAACAACAGAAAGCAGGGAAAGGCCTCCTCCGCTCCTCTTATTGCAAAGCCCGATTCCGGAAAATAAACGTCCCCTGAAACATCCCACAGAACATTGGCGAACCGGCCATCAGAGAAACCTCTGATTTTACCGGCCGCTCATCCTCCGGGAAACACAAAAAAAAGCTTCCGTTTTTTTCCGGAAGCTTTCTTGAAGCATTATTCTTCCTGCGCATCCGGAAGGACGGGCGGCACTTCCAGCGTATAAACCACGGCGCCCAGCCTCTGGCGATCCAGACCGATAATCGGCAGAGCACCGCCCTGCAAATTCAATTCTTCCCATTTGAAATCCGTACTCCTGTCAATCAGGGACAGAATTTTTTTCTGTGTCTTCTTGGGAAGCTTCTGCCCGGGACCGATCGCACTCAGGAAGGCCAGATTCTCCGTCGTGCACCATCCGGCTCCGACGGCCGGGTTCGGTTCTTTGCGGCGCATTTTGAACCACGCCATTTTATTCAGGCCGATCTTGTCCAACGCGGTATAAACGCGGACTTTGCCGTATTTCGACAAAACGTCCGGCACATTTGAAATCATGCGCGGAAGCGTTTTCGACATTTTCAGATACCCGGTCTTCTCCCCATCGATTTTCAGAAGAACGCTGTACACGACATCGTCGGAAGGCAGGCGTTCCCAGAAACAGGCCGAAGAAGACGCGGAAACATCTGCCGGCAACCGCATGCGGCCCCGATAGTTCTTATCACGGATGCGGACAAAAAAACGCGTATTCGGATGATAGAACAGGTATTCGACATCGAAATCCTTTTCCAGAATCGTCCCGTATTTGTCCGTCACATCCATGACGTCGCTCGTACTGCGGCTCCGCGTCGCTTCAATGAACAGCGGATCCTTGAAAATCGTATTCATGGCGAACAGACGCAGTTCGGAACATGTCCGGGATTCCTCGGAACGCATAAAATCCCGCATCGTTTCGGTCGCCGTCGGTTCCGGAGCTTCGGCCGATGCAACAGGCGGCAGGGTCTTTACGGCAAGAGGCGCGGCGGCAAAAGCCGGAAATGTCAATCCGTACGCACAGCAGGCCATCCCCGCCGCCCGTTTCAAGAAAGAGATCGTTTTCATGCGCACCTCCTGCGTAAAATCAGAGTTCTTTCAATCGTTTCAAAGCCTCGTCAATTTTGACGGCGGCTTCCTGTGCTTCCGCCAGACGCTTTTTCTGTTCTTCAACAACAGCGGCCGGCGCCTTGGCGACAAACCCCTCATTGCCCAGACGGCTCGAAAGGGAGGCGATTTCCTTTTCCAGTTTCGCCTTCTCTTTTCCCAGACGTTCCGTTTCCTTTGCGACGTCAATGACACCGGACAGCGGCAGAAGCACGGTCGCTGTTCCGAAAACGGCCTGCGCCGCACCTTTGGCATCGTCGGACGAATGCGAAGTTTCAGCCTTTTCCAGACGAGCCAGTGTCCGGATCAGCGTATTGAAGGTTTCCAGCCTTTTCTCCTCGGCCGCTGAGGCGTCCTTCAGGAACATCGTGATTTTGGCCGCGGGCGGCACATTCATTTCCGAACGCAACGAACGGATGGCCGTCACCAGGTCAACAACCCAGTCCAGCTCTGCCTCCGCCGCGGGATCGGCAAAAGCATCCAGCTCCGGCCATGCCGTAACGACCAGCTTCTGTGCCCGGCTGTCCGACGTTTTGGCCCACAGCTCTTCGGTCACATAGGGCATGAACGGATGCAGAAGAATTAAAATCTGATCCAGAATCCACGCGGCCGTCGCCCGAGTTTCGGCCTTCAAAGCTTCGTCATCGCCGTAAAATACCGGTTTGGCAAATTCAAGATACCAGTCACAGAAGCTGCCCCACGTAAACTGATACGCTGCGTTGGCCGCTTCGTTGAACTTGTATTCTTCCAGACCTTCCGTGACTTTGTGCGCGGCGGCGGCCGCCTTGGAAATAATCCACTTGTTCAGCGCCGCCTTGACCGCCTTCGGATCAAATCCCGGCACAGGGCGGCATTCGTTCATTTCGCAGAAACGCGCCGCGTTCCACAGCTTCGTCACAAAATTGCGATAGCCCTCAACGCGGCTTTCGCTCATCAGGACATCACGTCCCTGAGCCGCCATGGCCGCCATCGTAAAGCGCAGGGCGTCCACACCGTACTTGTCTGCCAGCACCAGCGGGTCAACCACGTTCCCCTTTGATTTCGACATTTTCTGGCCTTTTTCATCGCGGACAAGTGCGTGAATGTAAACCGTGCGGAACGGAACGTCCTTCATGAAATGCATGCCCATCATCACCATCCGGGCCACCCAGAAAAAGATGATGTCAAAACCGGTTACCAACACGTCCGTCGGATAATATTTCTTCAACGCGTCCGTCTCCTCGGGCCATCCCAATGTCGAAAAAGGCCACAGGCCTGATGAGAACCAAGTATCAAGGACATCGGGATCGCGTGTCAATTCCACCTTTTTGCCATAATGAGCGTCGGCGGCCTTCTGCGCCTCGTCTTCGTTTTCCTCGACAAAGTAATGACCATCGGGACCGTACCAGACCGGGATCCGGTGTCCCCACCACAGCTGGCGCGAAATACACCACGGCTGAATGTTGCGCATCCATTCAAAGTAGGTTTTTTCCCAGTTCTTCGGAACGAATTTCAGACGACCGTCTTCAACGACCCGGATCGCATCCGGAGCCAGCTTCGGCGCATCAACGAACCATTGGTCGGTCAACCACGGTTCAATCACCACGCCTGACCGGTCGCCGTACGGCACCGTCATGGGATTATCCTCTACTTTAACAAATAACCCCAACTCTTTGATTTCATTTACAATCTTTTCTCGGGCTTCGGCGCAAGTCAAGCCGCGGTAACGCTCCGGCGTATTTTCATTCAGGCGCGCTTCAATATCCAGGATATTAATCATCGGCAGATTATGGCGTTTCCCGACTTCAAAGTCGTTGAAGTCATGCGCCGGCGTAATTTTCACCGCGCCCGTCCCTTTTTCAGGATCGGCATGTTCATCCGCCACAATCGGAATGAGGCGGTTCACGACCGGAAGCACGCAATTCTTTCCGATCAAATCCCTGTAGCGCTCGTCTTCAGCCGAAACAGCAACGGCCGTATCGCCCAGAAGTGTTTCCGGACGCGTCGTCGCAATTGTGATAAAACGCCCGGGCTGGTTTTCAATCGGATAATTGAAGTACCACATCCTGCCCACGGTTTCACGCTGTTCGACTTCCAGATCGGAAATGGCCGTCTGGAGCTTCGGATCCCAGTTCACAAGGCGTTTATCCCGATAAATCAATCCTTCACGGTACAAGGACACAAACACCTTGCGGACGGCCTTTGACAGGCCTTCATCCATTGTGAAACGTTCCCGCGGCCAGTCCAGAGAAGCCCCCAGGCGGCGCAGCTGATTCTGAATCTGTCCGCTGGATTTTGCTTTCCATTCCCAGACTTTTTCAACGAATTTATCGCGCCCCAAATCATGGCGGGATACGCCGTCGCGAGCCAGCAGGCGTTCGACAACCATCTGGGTCGCGATGCCGGCATGATCCGTCCCCGGCTGCCACAGTGTATCGAAACCCTTCATCCGTTTGTAACGGACAAGAATATCCTGAATCGTAAAAGTCAGCGCGTGACCGATATGGAGGTTACCCGTTACGTTCGGAGGCGGAATCATAATACAGAAAGCATCCGATTTCGATTCGGGATGACAGGCAAAAACACCTGATTTTTCCCATTCTTCGTAACACGTTTTTTCAACTGCGGCAGGGCTGTAGTTCTTATCCAGCATCGCCGACCCTCCTTTTCAAGTTTCACAAAAAAATATTCCTCAAGTTTTTTCAGGACTTGAGGAAACGTATACAGACAACGGATTTACTTCTCAAGTCTGTCCATGACACGGGCGACTTCCTTTTTAACGACACGTTCAACCACATCCGGCAGATTCCTGTCCAGCCATTCCTTCAGAAGCGGGCGCAACAAGGCGCGTACCATCGCTTCCAGGGTCAGTGCGCCGTTTCCGACGGACGCCTGACGATCCGAAGAAAACATCTTCGTCAGATGGCTCAGGGAAGCGGCGGCGGCCTCAACGGCCGGGGCGGACAGCAGAGCCTCTCCGTCATCCGCAGAGACGGGGGCAACGGTAGCCCGTTCGGAAAAAGCGTCCTCTCCGGATTCGGCGGGCAGATCCGGCAATTCCTCTTCAAGGGCGATGGTTTCGATTTCTTCGGGTTTTACGACCGGTTCAGGCTTGAAATCATCCTCTTCCTCCGGCGCGTCATGAACGATCATTTCGGACGTCAGTTCCATCACGTCTTCCGCCGGAGCCTCTTCCGAAGGAACAGGAGCGGCCGGAACATTTTCGTTGACGGCCGGCGCGTCCTTTTTCGCCTCGGGCGCCGGAGCGGTGCCTTCTCCGTCCGCCAGAATATTGCGGATGGAGGCCAGGATATCTTCCATTGAAGGTTCGTTCTGATCAGTCATTCTTTATCCGATTTTCACATAAACCATTATGTTTACTATATCATTTGAATCCGGCGGGGCAAGCCGAGAATAACATTTTATCCCCGAAAAGCCCTTTTTTTTCAAACAGGTCAGGACTGAGCGCTTTCTTCGGCGCCGTTTTCCTTTTCGGCAGGCGTTTCCTCCCCGCGGGCATCCTCACCGGCGGAAGCGGGCTCGCCTGTCTTGACGACGGCCGGCTCTTCCTTCTTTTTCTGGTACCGCGCCACATCCAGCCCCAGCCCCGAAGGAGTCATCATGCCCATCGCGGCAATCAGCTGATACGATGCGACGACCTGATTCTTTTTGGCGGTAACGACGCTGACGCGCGCGTCCAGAAGTTCCTGTTCGGCGTTCAGAACGTCAAGAATCGTGCGTTCTCCGGCCTGTTCCTCATACTTCACGCCTTCCAGAGCCAGCTCTGAAGCCTTCACCTGTTCCTCCAGAGACGCCAGACTGGCGACAGCGGATTGGTAATTTTCCCAGGCCTCGGTCGTCGCGCGAACAACGTCACGGCGCGTCGTATCTACGTTGATGCGAGCCTGTCCGGCCAGATGCTTGGTCTCACGGACGCGCGAAGCGATATTTCCCGCCATGTACAGAGGAACATCCATCACCAGCATGACATTGGAGCTGTCCGTCTTCCCGTTCAGGATAATATCGTCAAACTGTGCCTTTGCCTTGGAATGCGCATAGCTGCCGCGCAGTTCAACCGTCGGGTAATAACCGGCTTTGGCCACGTCAACGGAACTCATGGCGCTTTTGGCGGAAAGCTCGGCGGCCTGCAGAACGGGATTGCGTTTTTCCGCAAGTTCCAGAGCATCGTTCAGCGTCTGCGGCAGTTTTGCCGCCGGAACCTCAGGCTCATAAATCTTTTCGGGCATTTTGCCGATGACTTCACGATAAGAGGCATACGCGACCTTCAGGCTGCCTTCCGCGTCGATTCGCGCGGCGACCGCCCCGGCCAGGCGGGCTTCCGACTGCGCGACGTCCGTTTTGGTCAGCTCGCCGACGCGGAAACGATCCTTTGTGTATTCCAGCTGGCGCTGTAGGACGGCTTCGTTGTTCTGGTTCAGTTTTAAAACGGCCAGAGCGCGGATCACGTCGGTATATGCGACAACCGCGTTCATAAGCGTCTGCTGCTCGATATTTTTCAGATTGGCGCGTTCGGCTTCAAACTGTTCACGGGCAGCCTTTACCGATGACATGGTTTCAAACCCGGAAAACAATGGCTGAACGGCGTTCGCGCCCAGATTATACGGTTTGTCTTCCGTTTCCACGAAATTCGGACGGGCATGCAGGCGGTTGTACTGGTAACCGTAGCTGGCCTCGCCGGAGATCGTCGGCTTGTATCCCGACTGGCTCTGCGTGATCTTTTCATAAACGGATCGGACATACGCCCTCTGCGCCAGTACGGACGGATTCGCCACATACGTATAGGCCAAAGCTTCTTCCAAAGTTTCCGCCCGGAGGCTTCCGCCCGCAATCATCATAACGGACAGAGAAACCCCTGACAGCACTCTTTTCAAACTTTGTCGGTTCAGAACCATTTAAGCCCCCCATTATCTTTCGGAAAAACACCGAAACAGGATATATTTAAATACGGATATAAAAACTCTTCCTTTTTTACAGTTAAATCACAGCGGATATCAACAGATAAGTTTACGAAACGGATTCAAAAATAAAATTTTTGTCAATCCGAGGTCGGATAAAATCGTCCAGAGCGACGTCAAAAGCGTTCAAATAGGACAGAACGCCGTTGTTTTTAGAGACTTTCGTCGCTTTGCCTTCCGGGGAAAACGGCTTTACGGTGACACAGACAAGACTTCCCCCCTCGGCCAGTTGATCCGTCAGTGTTTCCGGAATGTTCGGAACGATCCCGTCGATAAAGATCAGGTTGTACGGCGCCTGGGAAGGGAAGCCGGCCTCCGGATTTATATTCAGAACCGCCGCATTGTCGATTTCCATTTCGATAAAACGTTCCTGCGCCGCGTCACACAGTCCCGAATCGCTTTCAAGGGCGACGACGGCCATTGACATCCGAGCCAGCAAAGCGGCCGTATAGCCCGTTGCGGCCTTCAGGTTAAGGACGAAATCGGTTTTCTTTGCGGCGGCCAGCTGAAGCAGACGCGCCGTCACCAGCGGTTCAAAAAGGAAACAGTTCCTCTGGATCAGAATGGATTCGTCCGCATACGCCCGCCCCTGCAGACGCGGAGGCAGGAATTTTTCGCGGGGCACGGCGCCCATGGCGTCCAGAATTTCGGTTTCATGGATTCGATTCGGGACAAGCTGTCCCAGCACCATGTTCCCCCGGGCTGTCTGAAAAGCGATTTCCGTTTGCGAAAGCAGCATGCACACTCTCTTTTCCAATAAGTTTTTCCATTATAATGGCGTCCGTCCAAAGAACCAAACAAGTTCGTCAAAAAAGTTTAATTTTTTTATTGACGTCATTTTAAAGCCTCTGTATAAAGGTTCTGTTCTGAGCGGCAACGCTTCGGACAAGGCGGCTAAGGCCGAGTGGCAGAATGGTTATGCAGAGGACTGCAAATCCTTTGATATCGGTTCGATTCCGGTCTCGGCCTCCAAAGAGCCTATTCCGCGATAGCTCAGCGGTAGAGCAATCGGCTGTTAACCGATCGGTCGTAGGTTCGAATCCTACTCGCGGAGCCAATCAGAAAATCCCCCGGAAACGGGGGATTTTTTATGCCCTTTAATCACCCTTCCCTCGGTTTTATGGCGCGTCTGAATTTTTTTCATTCCGGAAAGCCGCCCTGTTCAAAACGGGGAATGATGCCGGTGATACAGGAAACCGTCTTTTCGCCTTCCTTCCGATGGGACGGCCTTCAGGCTCGCGTTTTCAAAAAAATTGACTCTGTCCGGACATTGACTTACCTTCAGGCTGAAGGAAAAAGGAAAATATATCTTGGAATACTGCGGTTTTGCAAGCGGCCGTCCGGGGTCTGACAGCCAGACAAGGGGATTGATTTTGGATGCCGAAGCCGATGAGAAGGTTCCCGTCACAAGGAACAAAATGATTTTAAGTGTCGGCGGCGCCGTCCTGAACAGAGTGAATTTCCCCGACGGGCTGTCTCTGAAAAAAGCGGTTGACGAAGCATTGGACTTTTATCGTTCGGGAAATCCGGATCCGGACGTCTTTGTACTGCCGTTCGACCACGGCCGGATGGAACGCGCCGGCAGAGAAACCGATGAACTTGCCGCCTTCATCAAGGATTACCACAAAAGCCGGAAGATGAAAGTCCCGACGGTTCTTGTTCTGACGTCCGCATATTATGAATATGAAAATGTCGATATTGCAAACGTTCCTTTCCATCTGATGAACCGGGAACAGGCTCGCGCACTGAAAGAACAGGAAAATGGCCGAATCGTTCCCACACTCGGGATTGCGGGCATTCTGAGCAAAGCCCGGATCATGCAGGCCGCCCGCTCTCCGAAACAGGCAGAGGAACTGCGGCGTTTCAGAAACGGACGCCCGACGGTTTTCTTTTCATTGGGCGGACGTGTTGAAGGACCGGAAATTAAATTCACGTTGAAAGATGCCCGAAACCTTTGGGAATATGCTGAAAAATTCCGGCGTGAGGGCTTTAATGCCGCGTTCGGGAACAGCGCGCGCACACCGTCCGATGTTACGGATTATCTGTTTGAAAAATGCCGCGACGCCGAAATTCCTTTTTACAACTCCAAAAAAATCGCAGCGTCAAATCGTGGAGAGGCTGATTTCCGCCTGTATTCTGGAAAATACCGGACGGAATTCCGGGAACAGGAGGCAAAGCTCGGGAACATCTATCCGGCCATCCTTGCGGTAAGCAGCATTGTTGCCGCCACAATGGACAGCTTTTCATATGCTTCTGATACAGCAGCCCTTGGCATCAAAACGGCCGTTTATACGGACATGGAGATTGACCCGCTCAAACGTCCGGACTGCCGTCGTCTGTTTCTTTCATGCCGGGATAAATATGTTCTGGATCTGAAAGATCCCCGCGTTTTTGATACGACGTTTATGATGCCGCCTCTGCCCCATGCAAATGAAGCCATCCTCAAAGCCGTAAAAAAAATATGGAAGCTGTGAAAATACCCGAAACGCGCTTCAGACGTCCGGCCCCTGCGTTTAACATGAAAACGGTATAATCCGGCCGAAGAATGCTTTCAAAATATTGGGTGCCTCTTCCCGGAAAACGGCAAAAAACTCCGAAAATGCCCCAGTTCGCGCTTGATGTTCGCCTCCCCCTGCTTTTGAAGACAGCATTTGCAATGCCGCTTCTGCTTCGGACGAAAGAATAAATTCTTTCAAAGCATTGGAGAACCTCTCTGCCCGGGATCGGAAAAATACCGGGAACGCCGCGGGTTTTCCGGCGGCTGTTTCAAAAAAACGCCCCCAGCCTTTTCATTCCGCCGCTTTTTCAAACGTGGGACGAGAAGAAAGAAAAATCCGGCTGAAAAAGAAGTTCTTCCCCGGCAGCCCCGCCCGTTCCCAGATGAAAGAAGGTGCCGTTATCAGGACGGCGGCATCATTTCCGATATCCGGTCTGCCGGTCTTTTTCCATTCCAGGCACTGTGTCGCACAGGAAGCACACAGACGGCAGAAATTCGTCATATTTTCCACAAACACCAGAATATCCTGCAACGACATGAAAACCGTCATTTCAGCGGCATCCATTCCATCCAGCCGGACGGAAGTGCACAAAGACGGCATGTGTATTTCCGCCAGTATTCTTTTATGGTTTAACTTATCAATCCTATATTTTGCCCAAAATACATGCGCTTCATCCCCGGCACGCGTTAATATAAAACAATTGTGTTTCATGAGGAGCCCCCTTCTCCAGATTACGACACACGCCCACATAAGCAATGGTAGCATGAATGCCGAAACGCAAATATTATAATTTGTTGAATAATTCCCGCTTGGAAATATCCGCCCCGGCACAGGCAAAATAACCTTCTGGAAACATTCAAACTTTCATTCCGAAAAATCGTACCTGACAAATGTTCGGAAGACAGAACGTTTGTGAATTACGAAGAATGATGTTTGAAAATACCGGAAAGAGAAATGGAATCATCCCCCTTCTTTTTAACGACAATCCCCAGGGAAATAACCATTTTCAACCCGTCTTCGACAGACATGTCAAGCGGGATGATGTCTTTTTGAGCATACATAATCAGATAGCCGGACGTCGGATTCGGCGTTGTCGGCACGTAAACGGAAATCATATCCTGTTTATTTAAAACATCTTTGATTTCATCGGGAGCATCTGCCGTAATAAAACCGACGGTCCAGGCATCCTTGCGCGGGAACTCGACCAGGACGACCTGGCGGAAAGCATTTGATTTCTGGGAAAAAACAGTTTCAAAGATCTGTTTAAAAGTGCTGTACACACCGGAAACGAAAGGCAACCGAGCCCACACGGCTTCCCACAGACGGACAAGAAGCCGCCCCAGATAACCGGTTGTAAAGGCCCCCAGCAGAACCATTGTCACCAAAACGATTAAAACGCCCAACCCCGGAATGGCGAAAGGAAGGTATTGTTCGGGGTTGTATTCGGCCGGAATGAGTTTCCGGACATTGTTGTCAATGAAGCTGACAAACAGGATGGCCAGATAAATCGTCAAAGCCGGCGGCGCCGTCACCAGAATACCGGTCAG
>USCC01000029.1 GCA_900553035.1 uncultured Rhodospirillaceae bacterium
GAAAGCTTCACATATTTTCAGCCGTTGAAGCAGGAATTCCTGCCTGCCGCGTCCGTCGTTGAGAAAAGCGAGCGCCATCGTCCATTCCACGGTGAGAGATATTATTTTCCCTGTTTTTTTGCTAAGCAATGAAAGCTTCACATATTTTCAGCCGTTGAAGCAGGAATTCCTGCCTGCCGCGTCCGGTGAGGTTCAGACCGGTATATCCGCTTTATTCTTCCAGTTCGTCAATGAAGTCTTCCAGTACTTTCAGGCCTTTTTTCCAGAAATTCCTGTCCGTCGCGTCCAGCCCGAACGGAGCCAGCATATCGCGGTGTGTCTGTGTCCCGCCCAGTGTCAGCATATGCGTGTATTTTTCGACAAACCCGGCTTTGTCGTCGGTTTCCTGGTAAACCGTGTACAGCGCGTTGACCAGACAGTCCCCAAAGGCATAGGCGTAAACATAAAACGGCGAATGGAAAAAGTGGGAAATGTACGACCAGTACGGATCGTATTCCGGCGTGAAACGGAATGCGTCTCCCAGGCTTTCCTGCTGCACGGTGTGCCATATTTCCGCCAGCCTTCCGCTGGAAAGCTCGCCGTTCCGCCGTTCGTTGTGAACCGTTGTTTCAAACTGATGGAACGCGGTCTGGCGGACAACGGTATTGATCATGTCTTCGACCTTCTGCGCCGTCAGCATCCGGCGGATCTCCGGATCCTTTTCCTGATCCAGAAGAGCTCGGAAAGTCAGCATTTCCCCGAAAACTGAAGCCGTCTCCGCAAAAGTCAGAGGACTGTGCGCCATCAAGTATCCCTGACGGGCGGAAAGACGCTGGTGAATCCCGTGCCCAAGCTCGTGCGCCAGAGTCATGACATCCCGCGTCTTTCCCAGAAACGACATCAGCAGATAAGGATGAACCGACGGTACTGTTGAATGGGCAAAGGCTCCCTGCGCTTTTCCGGGACGGGGCGCGGCGTCAATCCAGCCCTGTTCAAAAAACGGAAGAGCCGTTTCATAAAACGTTTCGGAAAAGCCGCGGTAGGCTCCTGAAACGGTCTCAACCGCTTCATCCCATGTATAGGTGCGCTCCCGGACATGCGGAAAGGCCGGCGCATTGCGGTCGAAATGCTCCAACCGGTCAAGCTTCAGCCATTTGGCCTTCAGACGGTAATACCGATGCGCCGTTGAAGCGTAACTTTCCCGGACGGCTCCGGTCATCGCTTCGACGACTTCGGGCTCCAGACGATTGCTCAGATGCCGGAAAGACGCCGGCGTTTCGTAACGGCGCCATTTGTCTTCCAGCTGCTTGTCCTTGACAAGTGTGTTGTAGGTCAGCGTAATCAGCGGCAGGCGGGCATTCAGTTCTGCCGCCGTCGCCGCGCCCGCTTCACGCCGCAGTTCTCTGTCCGCAGAGTTGAACAGGTTCAGCGCCTGTGCCAAAGTCAACTTTTCATCCCGGATCGGGACAGAAACAGCCGCCATTGTTTCATCAAACACGCGGACAAAAGCCGAATTGGAAACAGTATCCTTTTCCATCAGAATCTGCTCGACATCCTGATTCAGATTATGCGGCCGGTAAAGGCGCAGGTTTTCCAGATAAGGACGGTACCGTGCGACCGTTTCATCCGACAGAAGACGCGCCGTTTCCAGATCATTCAGCGCCGCCGTTTCCAGAGGGAAAAAAAGAATTTCCGCGCCGGCTTCCGCTGATTTTTCGCGGATTTCCTGCGCAAAACGGGCGCTGTGTTCATCCGATATGTTTTCCGCCTGCAGAAGCTGGGCATATGACGATAAACGGCCGTCCAGCTCGCACAGCGCTTCATAAAACTGAAGAGCCTGACCGAATTCCGCCGGTTCAAGCAACGCGGTTTTTCCTTTGAAACGCCGGGCAAAATCGCAACACCCGGTCTTCAGCCTTTTCAGGTCAGAGGCGACACGCGGATCATCGGTGCCAGTATATAAATCGGATAAATTCCAAACGGGAAGCATTCCTGTATTTCCTTGTTCACAGTTCAAAAGCAGAGCTCTGGAGCGTCACTGACATATCCAGCCGCATCAGCATTTCAATCAGACGGCGGTAGGATTCACCGGGAAGGCTGTTCAGAACAGCCTGTTTCCCGGGGCGGCTCCGAAAGGTGATTTTATCCGGAGCCCGGATGAAATCGGCAATCGTCCGAGCCATATCGGCGTTGCGCTGGCGATGGGGGCTGGAAAACGACAGATAGGTGACAATCTCCCGCATGCCGGCGTGATCCGGTTCAGCGGGGCTCGGCCGTCCGGGCAGACGCAGATAGAGCATATCGACGAATTTTTTATACCCTTTGACCAGACGCGTTTCCGTGTATGAAAATGTCAGCTCTGTCACAACAGCGCCGTTCAGAAATTCGGAAATCTCAAAAGCCGGATACCCCTTTGTCAGGAATTTCTGAAGCCCGATCACCAGGCGCCCCTGCTGGGCGTTTGTGATACTGCCGAAGGAAACGGAAAGGCTCCAGCGGCCCAGACATTTGTCCCGAATATCCAGCTGAATGCCAAGCTTTCGGGACGAGGGGAAGTAGGAATACCTGAGGTCGGCGTCGGCGTTGACCCGGTCGCATCCGGCCAGCAGGAAAGCATGTAACGGCCGTGCAAACAGGTCGGAAACGGGATTGAAGGACGTGAAGTCCTCTGTCAGTGTTTCGTCGTCGCCCAGATTCCGGACAACGTCACGCAGGCTGAACCGGACGCCCCTCAGCGCAAGCGAAAGATGGGACGGAATGCTCGCCTGTTCCGCATAGGCCCGCACCGTCACGGAATCAGTTTCGTTTGGAAAATCCAGCGTCGGCGAATCCTTTATCCGGACTCCGTTGATGCGGGCAATGTCCGAAAGGGTCACAGAGACACTTTCATAATTAATGTATTTCTGAAGCTTGTGCCGAACCAGGAAATACTGAACGTCCTTATGCAGTTCGTCCTTCTGCAGAAGGATGATGAAAAAGCCGCATCCCGCAAACAGAAGAAGCAGGACAGCAATGGCGATGTACATATTTCTTGTCATTTCCCGGCTCCTTCCCGATAAGGGGCATGATACGGCAGCCACACGGGCCTGTCATGACGGCGACGGACAAGATTCACAATGTCGGACACTTCGCCGCATCCTTCCTCTTCACAGGCAGTCGCGGCCGTCAGATCAAGCGTCCCGGCAAAATCCTCCGCAGGGATGCCGCGCTCTTTGCGGTCGGCGTCTGACAGCGGACTGAGGTCGCCGCTGACAATGTGCCATCCCGTCCGGTTCAAAAGGTCGTTCGTTCCCCGTATTTCCAGAGGCATAGGCCAGTCCGCCCACGCTTTGTTGCGTCCCAGGGCGGACAGACGAACCAGAATGCTGACCGGCACCGGTTTTTTCAGAAGAGAGCTCAGAACCAGCGCGGCCGTCGCATTGTCCACACGATCCGTTCCGTGCATGTAAGCCAGGCGCCCCAGATAATCCGATTTGATGAGTTCGTTGTAATCCGCCATCATCAGCTGATGTTCGCGGGCTTCCTCGTTGCGGCGTGCCAGTTCGCGCAGACGAGCCAGATTCTGGGCTCGGTCTGATGTAAAGCGCCATTTTCCGCCGCTTTTGCGTTCCAGAACGGCCGTGTAAATCAGGCGCGGGTCATCATCGCTTTCTTCTTTTTTCGGTGTTTCGGGCTGATCCATCCCGGGAAGTCCCTGCGGCACACGTGTCGCAAAGAATTTCATTTTTTTTGTACCCGGGCAGAAAATATCGGCATAGCTTTGCGCCGTCCGCAGAATGTTGTCTGTTACGGCGCTTTCCAGAAACAGTTCTTCATTTTCCGTGACGGCGGCAATTGTGAACGGGTTGCAGACCTGCCATGCGGAATACCGGCCGGAGCGGGAATTGAGCGTGCTTTTCATATATCCCAGATAATGGATTTTCAGTTCGGGATCAGATTCGATCAGATAGCTCAGGTTCTGAAGATTTTTATTGTAGCCGTACCGGTTCAGCAGAACCATGTTCAGGTTCCGCCCGCCGGTAAAACGTCCTTCGGTGAAATAACCGTCGGCAACGGAATCAACGCGGCCTTTTTCGTTGATGATTGATACCTTTGCACGGCCGTAAACCAGGTTTTCCGAACACGAGTTGTTTTCAACCCGGATTGACCATTTTTTGATTCTCTCCGCGGGCATATCCGTGGTGTAGAGAATGGAACAGCGCCGATCCTTTGAATAAATCCGGTGTTCCAAAGCCGTCCGTGAATCGACGCGGGCGATGATTTTCTGCCTGCCGGACGGCGGCGTCCACTGTTCAACCGAAAAATCGTCTCCGGCGCTGAGGCGTGCGGCGGCGGCCTGAAGCTGGCGAATTTTGACCTTGAGCGTTCCTTTTTCGGGCTTCCAGCCGTCGTCCCGGGCGGCGGCCCCCTGATACACAAGTGTATTGTTGTTGTAACCGTCCAGGATCGCCTGACGTGCTGCGGGGCATTCCTTTTCCAGAACCAGGCCGACTTTGGACATCAGCTTGGTCAGAAGGGGAACATCAAACGCCGTTTCGTCATGCGCGAAGATTTTCAGTTCCAGAATGTCTTCGCACCATACGCCGCCCGTCGTTTCCGCAAAGATTTCGACCCCCGCCTTGGAAGAATAGGCGATTCTCTTCATTTCATGCCCCGCGCCCGCATCGAACGTTTCGGCGCGGACGGAAGCTGCGGCCGGGAAAAGGGCGAACAGGGCGAATAAAATACGGATCATCATAACGGAACTATAAAATATATTTTTCAGAAATTATAGTTTATATATAAACGAAAATGAATTTCACATCAGCTGAAGAGGTCTGCCGGTGATTGTACCCGACCGGAAAGTCGAAAATTATCTGGATTCTTCTCCCTGTCCGGGGGAAGCCGCGGATTTGTGCCGGGTCGGCGTTCTGCCCCCCTGTCAGGGATTGAAAGCCGCGGCTCTGATCCGTGACAACGGAAAATGGCGCCGCCTTTTTGTCCTTCTGCTGAGGGGATGGGCGGTTCTGTTTTTGTGCGGAGCGGCTTTTTTTCTGACGCTTTATGAATGGACATTCCTGCAGGGGCGCGAGGGATACGCGGTCTTATGTGCGCTTTTTGCGGTGGCGGCGCTTGTCTCCCGCTTTTCCTCATTTTCAGGAAGGCTGGCGGAATACGGAGCCGTCCTGATGATCGGCCTGCTGGTTTTTCTGCCGGAGCTGTCTTTTGGTACGGGGCTGGCCTTCTGGCGTTCCTTTGCTGTCTGGACGCTTCTGCTTTTTGTATGGGCGTCTGCGTCGGCGCGGCCGGGGATGAAAATTCTGTTTTTTGTTTTTCTGAACGTTGCGGCGTTCCTTCTGGCATGGCACTCTCTTTTGCCGGCGGGGCTTTTATCTCCGGCGGCGTTCTTATGGTTGCTGTCCTATCTGAACGGAGTTTTCCTGGTGGTGAAGGAGACGGCCGCGAAGGTGTCGGATCGACCGGTCTGGCATTCAGGGGGGCTGAGCATGCTTTTCCTGTCGTTCTGCTTTGTTCCGGCTCTGCTGCTTCCGGTTCGGAACGGCGGGGAAGGGGGGCTTTGTCGCCGTCGGACTGGTTTTTCGTCTGGAGTGCCGTGTGCGGCGTTTTCTGGGGAATCTTTTATGCCTTTTTCGTCCCGGATGAAAAGATGGAACGCCTGAACGGTCTGTTCAGCCTGCTTGCCTTTCTTCTTTTTGTGTACCGCCTGCTGTCTCTGACGCCTTTTCCGGCGGCGGGGCGGTGGGCTCTTTTCGGGCTGGCGGTGTTTGGCGCGGCGGGTATTTTCTGCCGGACGATGCGCCGGATTTCCCTGTTTATTCGCGAAAGGATGATTGCATGTCCTCAGAGCTGAACATACGTCGGATGCTGGCCTGTCTGAACGTTTCCGTTTTTTCGGAAAGCATTGTTCCGGGTCTGCGGAAAAGGGCGGAGGCTTTTGTTTGCGAACGGGAGGACGGGATGCCTTTTTCAGTCCGGGCTGTTCTCCATGGGGCTGCGGCGGTGATGGCGCTGTGCCTGTTTGCGGCCCTGCGTTCCCTGCCGTACGCTCTGGCGGTCGGAGGAGCCGGTGCGGTTCTTGCCGGCGCGGCCTTTGTTTTCGCAAAGGGGAAAATGCTCCGTCTTTTTCTGTGGGCGTGTTTTACGGCCTTTGAACTTTCGGCGGTGACAGCGCTGTCGGCCATTTCACCGTTCGGAGCGGCGTTTCTGGCTTTTGCCGTTTTCGTATGGGCCGGACGGGAAGGGGCTGAAACGTACCGTCAGATCTTTTCAACACTGATTTTCTGCTTTTTCTGGGGAGCGGCTCTTTATACAGCCGTTCCGGGGCATGCTGTCGACGGATTTGCCGTCCTGTCCGTTCCGGGCTTTGTGTTTTTGGCAAGGCCGACCCGCCGGGCGTGTGGAAAAGCGGCATCCTCGATTCTCCTGGTGTTGCCCCCGGGACTGCTTCTTTTTTGTTGCTCGGCCGCGTTGGACGGGTCTTTTCTCTGTTCTGCGGGCGTTGGGGTATCGTTGGTTTTCTGTATTGAAACTTTTCTCCTGGCCTTCTGGCTGTGGCAGGATATGGACGGCGGGGAGCGCGTTTGCGCCGTTTTTCTGGGAATACTTGCGGGAGCGGCGGCTCTGTGGGGATTGCCCGGCGCGGTCGGCTCGGCACTTATTATGCTGTTGGCCTTTTTTATTGATTCGGTTCCGCTGGCCGTGGCGGGCGCGGTGCTTCTGACCTGTTTTGCCGGAGTTGGACTGCTTTCGGGATCCGTGGGGTTCGGCGGAGCGGCTCTTACCTGCGGCGCGGCGGGACTTGGGGCTCTGTTCCTGCAACACCATGCGGAGCGGAAGGAGGGGGCATGCGGCGGGCGCTGATTTTCATTGCGGCGGTACTGCTGATTTTAAGTGTTGCCGGAAGCCGACGCCTGCTTCTTGAAGCCGCGGCAGATCACGGAGACCGGATACTGGTTCCGGTTTATGTCCAGTCGGTGGAACCGGCGGGGAAGACCGTCAGAGTGCGCTTCCGCTATCACACGGTTGTTCCGGCGACACAGGTTTCGGGGAAGGGGGGCATGATTGTGGTGCGCCGCCGTCCTTCCGGCCGCATTGTTTTTGTGCGCTCTTACCGGCCGGGAGAACCGCTCCGTCCGCGGGAGCATCTGCTGAAATACCGTGTCGCGTATGACGGTGGTCTGTCGCTGAAAACGGAAACCTCCCGGGTCAAATTTGCCGCTGATGTTTTCACGGCACCTCTGACGGAAGCGGACAGGGATCTGTTGTCCGATCGGAAAAAATGGACGGTCAGGTATGCCGTTCTTGATATCGGCCGGAACGGAGACGCCGTTCTGAGCGGACTGGCCGACGGAAACGGGGTTCTGCTGATGAAAAGATAACAAAGCGGTTCGTCCGGCTTCCGGTCATCCGTGCGGAACGGTAACGCTCTGCCGGTCAGTCGGGCGGATGAAACGGGCTTTTGCTTGCCAAGCAGGAAATAATCAGGCGTTTACCGGTCATCCGTGCGGAACGGTAACGCTCTGCCGGTCAGTCGGGCGGGTGAAACGGGCTTTTGCTTGCCAAGCAGGAAATAATCAGGCGTTTACCGGTCAGTCGTGCGGAACGATAATGTTCTGCTGAGCAAGCGGACAGCTGAAACGGGCTTTTGAGGATGAGGCGGTAAAGGGGGCGTTCGGCGTCTGATCAGGAAAGCCCTGCTGAGCCTCTGAGAGGTCGGATACGGCGGCGTTCGGTTAAGCAATGTTGAACAGGTCGCCCTGCTTTTCGTCGTCCGCCTGATCCGGGAGTTCAGGTTCATAGACGGGGCTGAACGGATAGTGACGGGCACAACGCGGTTCGTACAGGTCTTCGGCGCCCAGCTCAATGCTGGCGCCCTTGCCCGAACGCCGGTAAGTATGCATGGCCGGTTCATTGCAGACCGCACAGCGGGCATAAAGCGGCGTATATTTGTCGGCCGCCTTTCTCAGCGCCGAAACAATGGCAAACGGTTCGTTTTTCCAGTTCAAGTCAAGGCCGCAACAGATAACGTTAATCCCCCGAGCCAGAAGAGTGTCGATGCAGGCGATAATGTCGCCCCCGAAAAAAGGTTCGGTGAAAAACTGGATTTCGTCAAAATAAACGGCTTCGGCATTGCTGACTTCAGGCGCGGCCAGGATTTCGTCCGTGTTCGACAGATTGAACGCCGCCGCGGAAACACCGTCATGCGTCTTGATTTCACAGATACCGTAACGGGTGTCGAAAGAAGGCTTGATCAGAAGGATTTCGCCTTCGGCCGCCCGAGCCTTCGCCAGCAGAGCCGACGTTTTCCCGGCAAACATGGGGCCGGCAATCACTTCCAGTTTTCCGCGTTTCATCCTTGTCTTTCTCCTCACCGTCTCGATTTTGAAAAATTGAAAGTGCCCGCATCCGCCCGGCTTGTCCAGAAAAAAACGATAAGCCTAAAATCCGCCTTGCTTTCAGCCGTCCGCAAAAAGTTAACGCCGGTTCGGCCCGCTTTTCCTCTCTTCTGAAAAAATACGCGCAGGGACGGTGAATTGCTTGGAAAAGCGCGCCTGAATATTATATAACTAAGAAAGTCGGATTCTTACGTCCGATTCCTTTGGCTCCGGATCCAGGGGCCCCTTATTATTTTCGTTCGGGAAAGAGTCAGCATGATTACAGAAGGTTTGGAAATAACGGCGGTCGGGATGACAAGCGTCTTCCTGTTCCTGCTGCTTTTGGTCGTGTCAATGAATTTATTGGCGGCGGCATTCAGGTATTTGGGCATAGAAGATGAAGCCCCGGCACAGCAGGAAAACGAAGACGATGAAGCCCTGATCGCGGCCGTCGTCGCCGTGAAGCTGAAGAACAGTTGAAAACAAGGATAGAAAAAAATGGCAAAAAAAGTCGTTAACTTTATGTGCACCGCATTCCGCGACGGATTCCAGTCCGTATTCGGCATGCGTGTTCTTCCCAAAGATTATTTCCCGGCCGTCGAGGCCGCACGGGACGCCGGAATCCGCTACTTTGAAGCCGGCGGCGGTGCGGCTTTCCAGTCCGCGTTCTTCTACTGCAACCAGAACGCCTTTGATGTCATGGACGAATTCCGCCGGGTTGCCGGTCCCGATGCAAACCTGCAGACGCTGGCTCGCGGCATTAATGTCGTCGGACTGGATTCCATGTCGACCGATCTGATCCGGATGCATGCCCGCCTGTTTAAAAAACACGGTATGACGACCATCCGCAACTTTGATGCCCTCAATGACCCGCAGAACATGATTGCCAGCGGCAAAGCCATCGTCGAAGCCGGACTGAAACACCAGATGACAATTACAATCATGTCTCTGCCGCCCGGATGCACCGGCGCGCACGACCCGGACTTTTACGAACAGACCCTGCGCAAGGTGCTGGAAGCCGATGTTCCCTTCGATTCCCTGTGTCTGAAAGACGCATCGGGCACCACGACGCCCGCCATCGTTCATGAAACGATCAAGCGCATCCGTCGGCTGATCGGAAATGAAAAACCCCTGACATTCCATACCCATGAAACGGCGGGATGCAGTGTTTTGTGCTCCATGGCGGCTCTGGAAGCCGGCGCGGATACGCTTGACCTGTCAATGGCTCCGGTTTCCGGGGGCACCTGTCAGCCGGACATCCTGACGATGTGGCACGCCCTGCGCGGGACGGATTATGTCATGGACATTGACGTTGACAAGGTGCTGGCCACCGAAGAACTGCTGAAGGATCTGCTGAAGGATTACCTGCTGCCGCCCGAAGCGATGAAGGTCGAACCGCGCGTGCCCTGGAGCCCGCTGCCCGGCGGCGCTCTGACCGCAAACACGCAGATGTTGCGCGACAACGGCATCATGGACAAGTTCCCCGAAATCGTGAAGGCGATGGAGGAAGTCGTCCGCAAGGGCGGTTTCGGCACATCCGTGACGCCGGTGTCTCAGTTCTATTTCCAGCAGGCCTTCAACAATGTCATGCAGGGCAAATGGAAGAAAATCGCCGAAGGGTACGGCAAGATGGTTCTGGGGTATTTCGGCAAAACGCCGGTTCCGCCCGATCCCGAAGTGGTGAAGGAGGCTTCCGAACAGCTGGGGTTGGTGCCGACGACGCGTTCGCCGCTTGAAATCAACGATGAAAATCCGAAGAAGCAGATTGCCTTCTTCCGCCAGAAACTGCAGGAAAACAGCCTGCCCGAAACCGATGAAAACATCTTTATCGCGGCGGCCTGCGGCGACAAGGGGATCGCTTTCCTCAAAGGCGAAGGTAAAGTCGGCGTCCGCTACAGGGAAAAACCGGCGGCGAAAGTGTCCTCCGGCAGCTTCAATGTGACGGTCAACGGCAAGCCGTATCAGGTCGCTCTGGACGGGGACAGGGTTTCCGTCGGCGGCAAGGTGTTTGACGTCGCGGTCGTTGAGGCCGCTGCTTCGGCGGCGTCTGCTCCGGCCGTTGCTTCCGGTTCGTCTGTAAAGGTTGAAGCGCCGGTTCCCGGAACAATCATGAAGGTTCTGGTCGCGGAAGGCGCTGCTGTGAAGGAAGGCGAACCCGTCGCCATGATTGAGGTCATGAAGATGGAAAGCCCGATTCCCGCGCCCGTTTCCGGAAAGGTGACGAAAATCACCGTCCGCCAGGGTGAACAGGTGACAACGGGCCAGACTCTGATGACATTGAATTAAGGATGACGGATATGAGCACAATGCAGATTTGCAAGGCGGAAAGACGCCATAAGTTTCTGATGTGGTCTGTGATCGGCTTTCTGGCCGTGATCGCCCTGTTCAATATTGTCGGGCATATCAGTCAGGGACGTCTGGAAGCCTGGTTCCTCGGATTTATGGACAGCCACGAGGCTTTCCGACAGCTGGTTCAGTCCACGGGGCTGTACCAGTTTCTGGCGGAACGCGGGCCGTCCGAAGAATTCGGGCACATGCTCGTCTCTATGGGGATGGGGCAGTTCATTATGATTGGCATCGGCCTGCTGCTGATTTATCTGGGCATTGCGAAGGGGTTTGAACCGCTTCTGCTGATCCCGATCGGTTTTGGCGGTATCCTTTCCAACGCGCCCGGAGCCGGTATTGCCGAAGTCCTGGACGGGACGACCGGGTTTCTGCTGTACATCTACAATCTGGGCATTGCGCCGCCGAGTATTTTCCCGTTGCTGATCTTTATGGGCATCGGCGCGCTGACCGATTTCGGCCCGATGATTGCAAATCCGAAGGTTGCTTTCCTGGGCGGCGCGGCACAGTTCGGCATTTTCGCGACGATTATCGGCGCGTTGGCCATGACGGATGCCGGATGGGTCGATTTTTCGGTCAGACAGGCCGCGTCCATCGGCATCATCGGCGGCGCGGACGGCCCGACGGCCATTTTCCTGACCGGCCGTCTGGCGCCGGATCTGATGGGAGCAATCGTCGTGGCCGCCTATTCGTATATGGCGCTGGTGCCGATTATCCAGCCGCCGATTATGAAAGCTCTGACAACGTCGGAAGAACGCAAAATCCACATGAAGCAGATGCGTGAGGTTTCGCGTCGGGAAAAAATGTTCTTCGTTTTTCTGGTTCTCCTACTGTGCATTCTGGTTGTTCCTTCGGCGACGCCTCTGATGGGTATGCTGATGTTCGGCAACCTTCTGAAGGAATGCAGGGTTGTTGACCGCCTGGCCAAATCCGCCGCCAATGAAATCATCAATATCGTGACGATTTTCATTGGATTGACGGTCGGATCCAAGCTGTCCGCGGATAAATTCCTGGCCAAGGAAACGCTGGGTATTCTGGTGCTGGGTCTTATTGCTTTTTCCATTGCAACGGCCGCCGGCGTTTTGATGGCGAAACTGATGAACCTGTTGTGCCGGGATAAAGTCAATCCGCTGATTGGTGCGGCCGGTGTTTCGGCTGTGCCGATGGCGGCTCGTGTTGCCGATAAGGTGGCGCGCGAGGAGGATCCGACGAATTTCCTGCTGATGCACGCGATGGGGCCGAACGTTTCCGGTGTCATCGGTTCAGCGGCGGCGGCGGGCATTCTGCTGGCCATGTGCGGCTGATGACGGCGGCGCGGGAACAATATGAGAAAATTCCCGGCGGTGCGGAAAAAGCCCGTGCCGCCGGGTTTTTCCTGTCCGGACGATACGACGACGCTTTGGCCGTTTACGACGCGCTTCTGGAAAAAATGCCCGGTGATCTGGTTCTGATGACAAACCGAGCCCTGTGTCTGGCTGAACTGGAACGGTTGGATGACGGCGTGTTGTCCTTTTTTCTGGAACATATTGAAGAGGTTCCGGCCGAAACGCTTCTTTTTCTGGCAGAGGCGTCTTGGGCTGAAAAACGCACTTCGGACGCTCTGCGCCTGGCGGATGCGGTGATTGCTTTGGACGAACGGAATGTGACGGCCTATCTGCTGAAAGGCGAAATCCTGGAAGAAACCGGAGAAGGGGATGAACTGCTGGCCTTGATGCGTGACGTTTTTCCGCGCTTTAAGGACGACGAGCGCGTCCTGTGCTTTGCGGCCGGGTACGCGGCGGACTTCGGAAACCTGCGGCAGGCGCGCTACCTGCTGCGGCGGGCCATGAAAATCAACCGTCCCTATGTGTTGCAGAACGAACGTTTTTACGATTACTTCATTTCAAACGAAGAGGAAAAAAAGATCATTCCCCATGCGCTGGAGGCTCTGGAGTATCAGCCGGACAGCCGTCCTGTCCTGCGGGCGGCGGCGGCGGCCTATGCCTTGAGCGGGAAATGCGCCGAAGCGGACGGCATGTTCGGACGGCTGTCGGAACAGTACGGCGGAAAGCTGCCGGATCGGCTGTTGTCCATGTGGGCGGACGCTCTGGCGGGCATGAAGGATTACGCGCGAGCCTTTGATACGGCGCGGCGCATTTCGCCCGAGTATGAATATCGTGACGGACTGTTCCTGTTCCAGCGCAAGATGCTTTATTTCCTGAAAGTCTCCGGGGCTTCGGCGGCGGCGGAGAAACGTGCCGCAGAATGGGCGGCGGAATGCCCCGGCAACGTGGGGGTGGCGCATGCGTGCGCGGCGGTTCTGGAACGCCGGAAAACACCGACCCCGCCGCCGGCTTATGCCGAAGAGTTCTTTGATGCTTTCTCGGCAGAGTTCGACCGATCGTTGGAACGTCTGGATTATCAGGGGCCTTTTCTGGCGGCAAAAATATTGAAGGACGCCGGAGTAAGTCCGGAAGAAAACCGAAGCCTGCTTGACGCCGGCTGCGGAACGGGTCTTCTGGCTTCGTCGCTGCGCCCCTATGCCGGAGCGCAGGGGAAGCTGACCGGTGTGGACATTTCGGGTCGGATGCTTGACATGGCGCGGCAGAAGGTCGTCTATGACGTTCTGGAACGTGCGGATATCGTGACGTACATGAATGCTCATCCCGAAGCGTTTGACCTGGTCGCGTGCATGGATGTGTTCAGTTATTTCGGAGATCTCGCAGTGCCGCTGGAAGCCTTTGCCCGGACGTTGAAGGACAGGGGGCTTGCCGTGTTCAGTGTCCTGAAGGACAAAGACCCGGAAGCGGATTCCTTTTCTTTGCAGCTTTCGGGGCAGTATGCGCATGCGTTGCCGTATGTGCGGGCGGTTCTTGAAAAGGCGGGTTTTGAAACGCTTGAGGAACAGGAGCATATCCTGCGCCGTGAAATGAATGCGCCGGTTTCGGCGTATGTTTTCCTGGTACGGAAAAAAGCATGACGGATGTTTCGGCAACAATACGGCGGATTAACGAACTGACCGAAGAAGGGCGCTGTGCGGAAGCTCTGGCGGTCGCGGAAGAGGCTCTGGCGGCAGATGCGGAGAACGGTTCTTTCTGGATCGGTGCGGGAAACGCGCTGTACGGCCTGAAGGAAATGAAAAAGGCGGAAGAGGCTTATCGCAAAGCAGCCGGATTGATGCCCGCAGACGCTGTCGCGCCCGCAAATCTGGCCGGACTGTATTATGAAGAGCGTCGGTTTGAGGAAGGGTTGGACGCCTGCCGGACGGCTTTGGAGCGCGATGCGGAATATGTCAATGCCTACCTGCACCGGGGGAATATCCTGACCGAGCTTGGCCGTTATGCGGAAGCGCTGGATGCTTATGAAGAGGCCGGGAAAAGGGCGCCGGAGGATATTCTTGTCCTGTACAACAAAGCGCAGCCTCTGGTGATGATGGAGCGTTATGACGAGGCGCAGGCCTGTTATGCCGCTCTGCTGGAGACGGATCCGGACAATACGGATTATCTGAGCGGCCTGGCACTGATCCAGGAAAAAAGAGAGGATTTCGCCGGAGCCGCCGACACATACCTGCATATTCTGGAATTAAAACCGACACCCGTCGGGCATATCAGTCTGGCCGGGTGCCTGTACAGCATGCGGATGTACGGACAGGATGACGGCGTGCTGTCGTTTCTGGATCGCTGGACGACGCTGTTCCCGGACGAACCGGTTGCCCGGCACACGCTGGAAACCCTGAACAATGCGGCCGGGATACGCCGCGCGTCCGGAGAGTATGTGCGTGAGCTGTTTGATACATTTGCGGATTCATTTGATTCCGTTCTGGAAAGTCTGGATTATAAAGCGCCCGCGCTGATTGCCGAGGCGGTCGAACAGATTGTCCGGCCGCCGGAAACGGTGCGGATCCTGGATCTGGGGTGCGGCACGGGATTGTGCGGAATGCATCTGCACGCACGGATTCCCCATGCGTCTTTGACGGGGGTTGATCTTTCCGAAGCCATGCTTGAAAAGGCTCGCGCCCGCGGCGTTTACACACACCTGCATCAGGAGGATATCCTTTCTTTTCTTCCGAACCGGCGCGAAGCGTTTGACCTGATCGTGTCCGGTGATGTCTTTACGTATCTGGGGGATCTCTCAGAGCTGTTTGCCGGGGTGGCCGGTGCCCTGACCCGCGGAGGAAGTGCTGTTTTCACGGTCAGCGAGAATACGGCCGACCGGGAAACATACGCACTGGAACCTTCGGGACGTTTCGTTCACGGCGAGAAATACGTGACCTCGGAACTCGATAAGAACAATCTTGTCTTTAAAACCGTGCGCCGTGTCGAACTGCGCAAGGAAATGGGAGAAAATGTTGCTGGACTTTTAGTCATATGCCTTAAAATTTAATCACTTGAATTTTTTTATAATCGCCTATAATAATGCCTTTATAAATCCAAAAAGCCGCAAGGGAAGGTTTTTTCTATGGCAAAAGTAACACGTATTTTTTCAAGAGAATGGATTGAAGATTTTTTAAACAAGGAAACCACGAGCGGTTTGGTCATGATCGCGGCGATGTTCCTGGCGATCATTTGTGAAAACACAGGTCTGCAGTCCATGTTTCACCGCGCGATGGACGTGTCGGTCAGCGTCGGTATCGGCAGTTACCGTCTGGACGAACCGTTTGAATGGTGGGTCAAGGATGTTTTCATGGTTTTCTTCTTTCTGCAGGTCGGGCTGGAGCTGAAGCGTGAGATGCTGGAAGGATTCCTGTCGGATTTCAAGCAGGTTCTTCTGCCCTGTCTGGCGGCGATCGGCGGGATTTTGTGTCCGGCACTGATCTTCACGCTTATTAATATGCAACATCCGGAATATTCCCGCGGTTGGGCCATCCCGACGGCGACGGATATCGCTTTCGCCCTGTGCGTCCTGACGCTGGTTGGCAAGAATATCCCTTCGTCGGTCAAGGTTTTTCTGCTCGCAATTGCCATTTTTGACGACCTTGGGGCGATTCTCATTATTGCTCTTTTTTACAGTCAGGGGGTCGAGCTTCCCCTGATCGGATGGGCGATTGTTGCAACGGGCGCGCTTTATCTGGTCAACAAGATGCGCATCACGTACTTTCTGCCGTATCTGCTTCTGGGGATTGTCCTGTGGTTCTGCTTCCTGAAGGGCGGTATTCACACCACGATCGCAGGCGTTGTTGTCGCAATGGCCTATCCCATGCATGTGAGCGGAGAAAAGAAATCGCCGCTGAATTCGCTGATGAAGGTTCTGAAACCCTGGGTCGATTTCCTGATCCTGCCGATTTTCGCGTTTACCAGTTCGGGGATTTTCCTGCGCACGGTAACGGTCGAAACGTTCCAGCACACGCTGACCATCGGCATCATCCTGGCGTTGTTCATAGGTAAACAGATCGGTATTTTCTCCGTGACCTACGCGATGCTGAAACTGCGCATTGCCAAGATGCCTTCCATTGTGACATGGCGGGATCTGTACGGCGTTTCGGTCGTGGCGGGAATTGGTTTCACCATGAGCCTTTTCGTCGGCTTCCTGGCTTTGCCGGATCCCGTGATGCAGCAGGAAATCAAGGTCGGGGTCATCTGCGGTTCCATTCTGTCGGCTTTGTGGGGCGCGGTTATTTTCCATACAGGCTCCAAAAACCGGGGGCATGCGGCTCAGATACAACCGCCGTCGGAACCTTCCGTCATGTAAGGCGGATACCGGAAAACGCCCCGTTCCCGCGGGGCGTTTTTATAATCCGGAAAAGCATGCGGGTCGGGATTCCTGAAAATTTTGCCGCTTGTGCACACAGAGTGCTTTTAATCTCCTTTTTCAATCCGTCACATGCCGGGCAAAATGCCGCAAAGCCCGGAGAGGCATGAAGCCCGCCGGTTCACCGTGCGGATGATGCGATGAGGAATTTTTTGAAAGCATTCGGACTCCGGATAACGAACAGCCCGGCCATCACATCGTATCCGCAAAAAAAGGGGGTCGGAATAAAAACGAAGCTTTTAAGCTCCGTTTTTTAACCACAGAGGCGGAAATCCGTCCCTCCGTGAACGGCGGAATTTCGGATTCTTTGTCCGCGGCCTCCGGTTTGAAAACCACGGGACGCGGGTCGTCGTTGCAGTTGCATATGGCGCCCCTCGATTTGCGGAGCCCGTCGCCGTAATAAAACACGCCTTTCTCCGCGCCGTGAGCCAGAACGGAAACATACGGATAAATCGCTTTTCAGGCTTCGTCGCAGGAGCCGTCCGATTTCGCATAAGCGGCCGTAAAACACCTGTCCCGCCTTCAGCGTGGGGTCGGCGGTCAGACCTCTTGCACCATACGCTTCGGCCGGTTCTTTAGAAAGCTACATATCCATCGTTGACCCGCGGCCGCGGGCGGCAAACGGATTGGCAGAGGCAATCTGAAGCGCCGGATTGTACATCAGACAGTTCGGCGTGCAGTCGCATTCCGCCGCAATCTTAATGCCTTTGGCGATTTTGCCTTCCGTGCGCAGGGCGAACAGGTTCTGGACGATCCGGTCGCGCAGAGTCCAGGGATCAATCGTGTTGACGAAGATCTTCGTCACCGCTTCAAACCCGGCGGGATTGCTGATGCGCCATTTGATCAGGATATGCCACGGCATGGCGACATCGATTGCGGGCGGGCGGTAATACCATTCCTCATTGCACGGAATTTCGCTGCCCATGGAAGCGTGGCAGGCGTGAACAATGTCCGACATACCGCGGATTTGTTCCGGAGTCTGGTTCCAAGGCTGATTTTTTTCGGCTTTGGAAAAAATGGCGAGCGTCGGATAGCGGTGTCCGAAGTCGGCAAAGGCGACGGCATGTTCGTTTTCCGCAAAGACCAGATTCTGGTATCCGGCGTAATTAACGGCGAAGTCATTGTATATGTTGGGGTTTTCGCGAGCCAGCTGGAACTCGTTTTCGTTGCTGGCGCTGATGCCGTCAATGGCGACCAGCTGTTTGTGCAGGTGATCAAAGGAGGCTCCCGCCTGATTCAGCCAGTTCTGGAACACGGTGACGTAGCGGACATAGCGGTTGTTGAGGTAAATATCCTTCAGGGCTGCGATCGTGAAATTCATGTACTGGTAATGCGTTTCGGGACTCATGCTGCCCGAGGAGGCCTTGGCATTGTCTTCGGTTGCGCCTTCGATATAGTGGCGTTTCCCGATGATCAGTTCATGGCCGCCGGCGAAAAAGCTGTTTGCCATTTTCAGCTTGCGTCCCGAAGACAGGCTGTCGATTTCCTCTCGGCTCATGCCCGACATTTTCAGCTTTGTCTGAATGACGTCCAGAACGTGTTCACGGCCCAGAGGGTCGGCCAGGTAAGCTTCCTTCCGTGCGGCGGCATGGTCACTCATGACATAGCCGTAGTTCTTTTCCCAGTAATCAAACGAAATGATTTCAAACAGATTCGGGATTCGGCGAAATTCGGCCGTTGTGTCAAACAGCTGGGAAGCATTGAGTTCTTTGAGGACTTTGTATTCATCGTCGGGCGTTTTCACCAGGCGCGCCTTTTCCGGCGGCGTTTTCAAATAATTCGACGGGCAGAAATGACAGAAATCCTCTATTTCCTTTGTTTCGACCGCGGTCGGCGCAGGTTCGTCCGCCTTGTTCACATGCGGGCGTTTGCCCCGTCCGGGAACGGTCCAGACCTGTGTCCCTGTAAAGGGGTTGACCTGTTTGACGGTTCCGTCGGGCATTTTCTGCAGGAAATTCTGTTCGTAAGCGCTTTTAAGCATGACGATTCCTTTGATGAAAACAAGATATGTTCCCTTTATACAATCATGTCCGAAAAATATCCAGAATTTAGCGCTTTTCCCGTCGAAATATCCTGTCCGGCGCCTCCGGGAAAGCGGGATAAGCGTTTGATTCGTAAAATTAATGGCGTGAAAACGATAAAAGATTGACGAAATCCCGCCAAAAGGTAATGCTATAAGACAAATAAGAGTAAAGTCGGAGGCTTTAAATTATATGAAAGTAATGTTTGTGACGAATGAATATCCGCCGCATATTTACGGCGGCGCGGGCGTTCATGTCGAATATCTGTCCCGGGAACTGGCCCGGTTGATGGAAGTCGAAGTCCGCAGTTTTCACGACCAGCATTTCAAGGAAGGGAATCTGACGGTCGACGGAACCACTCCGGATGCCTCTCTGTTCAAGGGATGCCCGAAAGAGCTGGCTTCCCCGCTGAAAGCTTTTTACGACGGTCTGGTGTTTTCCGGTGAAGGCATTACAGCCGATATTGCGCATTGCCATACGTGGTACGCCCATTTTGCCGGGATTCTGGCCAAGATGCTGTACGGTATTCCCCTGGTGATTACGGTGCATTCGCTTGAACCGTTGCGTCCGTGGAAGCGGGAACAGCTGGGCCGCGGCTACGATGTGTCGAGCTGGGTGGAAAAAACGGCTTTGGAAATGGCCGACGCCGTTATCGCCGTGTCTCAGAGCACAAAGGACGATGTGTTGCGTCTGTTCCCGAAGATTGATCCCGCGCGCGTGTCAATCATTTATAACGGAATTGACGTCAACCAGTACAAGGAAGTCGAAGACCCTGCCGTCCTTCAGAAATACGGCATCCGCACCGACAAGCCGTACGTGCTGTTCGTCGGACGCATGACGCGCCAGAAAGGGTTGCTGTATCTCCTGAAGGCTGCGGCAAAGCTTGATACGGACGCTCAGCTGGTTCTGTGCGCCGGCGATGCTGACACGCCCGAAATGAAGGCCGAACTGGAAGGGCTGGTTGCTTCACTGAAACAGTCGCGTTCAGGGGTCGTCTGGATTCCCGAAATGCTGTCCCGTGAAGAGACGATTGCGCTGTATTCTCAGGCGGCCGTTTTCTGTTGCCCGTCGATTTACGAACCGTTCGGCATCATCAATCTGGAAGCCATGGCCTGCGGGACGCCCGTTGTTGCCAGCGCTGTCGGCGGAATCAGGGAAGTCGTCGTCAACGGCGAAACCGGATATCTGGTCGAACCGGATCTGTCTGACAAGCCGCCTCATGATCCGAAGGACGGCGACGCTTTTGCCGCCCGTCTGGCCGACGCGATCAACACGCTGATCCGTGATCCGTCTCTGGCAAGGAAAATGGGACAGGAAGGCCGCCGCCGTGTCGAGAAATATTTCAGCTGGCAGAGTATCGCTCTGCAGACAAAGGAGCTGTACCAGCGCCTGATTGACGCCGGGAAGTAAGCTTTATTCAGCGTTGACCGAAAACGGCGTTCTGAAAAAAAGGGACGCCGTTTTTTATTATTCCCGTGCCGTCCGAGTGTTTTGCGGCGAGGCGGACATGCTTCATGAAAAACAGGAAACCGGCCGTGGCAGCATGAGGCCGCCGACCGAATCCGCACAGTCGACGGCCGGAGCGGGTGCGCCCGCCTCAATGCCGGAGACGTGTTCGACAAAACAACCGCCCGGCAGAAGCGCTCGGTCCGGAAAAACAGACATATTCAATTGCTCCCGGAAAGCCGATACCCGAATCATGCGCCTTCCTTAAAAGAGGCAGGAGTCGTTTTTACAAAGGCGGAGCGGAAAATCTGAAACCGTTTCCGGCCGGCTCCGGACGAATCTGATTCGTTTTTTCCGTCCGTGCGAAAAAGCCCGTTCTGTGCGGTATTTCCTTTTTATTTTGACAGCGGATGAAAAATGTATAGGGTAGCGCGTTAACGCTTCATTAATCTTTTTCAAGATTAGAGTAGTTCTAATTTTACGGCTTTTCGGATAAAAATGACGGAGTTTCAAAGCGTTCCATCTGTCAATCTAAAAATTATTTTTTTTGGGTTGCTTATT
Source organism: uncultured Rhodospirillaceae bacterium (assembly GCA_900553035.1). GTDB lineage: Bacteria > Pseudomonadota > Alphaproteobacteria > CAAGCB01 > CAG-977 > CAG-977. Next base: position 20,453 of record USCC01000029.1, read on the forward strand.
CAAAACAGCCCCATATATTGTTGCTGATGCCGCAGAAAACACACCACCTGTTGTATTGCGGCCATTTGGGAATTTTGTTAAAAAAACACGGAGTTATCAATGTCGGAAAACACCCCGAAACTGGAAGTGGTCTCCAATGAAGAGGAAAACGATCTTTCCCGGATCGTCAAGCGTGACGGGACACAGGTCGTTTTCAATTCGGAGCGAATCATGTCGGCAATCCGCCGCGCCGGCGAAGCAACCGGCGAATTTGACGGTGAAGAGGCCTCTTTGCTGACCAACCAGGTGACAAAGGTTCTGCGCCACCGTTTTTCCAAGGGAGTCCTGCCGGCAATTGAACAGATTCAGGATGTCGTCGAACAGGTTCTGATTTCTGCCAACTATTACAAGACGGCGCGTGCCTATATCGTTTACCGTGAACAGCGGGGCAAGCTGCGCCAGGATCACAAGACGCTGGTTGATGTTGCCTCTTCCGTGAACGAATATCTGGAAAAGGCGGACTGGCGCGTCAATGCGAATGCGAATCAGGGGTATTCTCTGGGCGGCCTGATTTTAAATGTTTCGGGCAAAATCATCGCGAACTACTGGCTGAGCCATGTTTATCCTCAGGCGGCCGGGGAAGCCCACCGCAACGGCGATTTCCATATCCACGATCTGGACATGCTGTCCGGGTACTGCGCGGGCTGGTCGCTGCGCATGTTGCTGCAGGAAGGACTGAACGGCGTTCCGGGAAAGGTCGAATCCGGTGCGCCCCGTCATCTGGGAAGTGCTTTGGGGCAGATGGTCAACTTTCTGGGCACGCTCCAGAACGAATGGGCCGGTGCACAGGCGTTCAGCTCGGTCGATACCTATCTGGCGCCGTTCATCCGCAAGGACGGCCTGACATACGAACGCGTCCGCCAGCATATCCAGGAGTTCATTTATAACCTGAACGTTCCGTCCCGCTGGGGAACGCAGACGCCCTTTACGAACCTGACGTTCGACTGGGTGTGCCCGGAAGACCTGAAGGAACAGATTCCGGTCATCGCCGGTGAGGAAATGGATTTCTGCTACGGCGATCTCCAGACGGAAATGGACATGATCAACCGTGCCTACATCGAAGTCATGACGCAGGGTGACGCCAAGGGTCGCCTGTTCACGTTCCCGATCCCGACCTATAACATCACGCCGGATTTCCCGTGGGAAAGCGAAAACGCGGAAATTCTGTTTGAAATGACGGCGAAGTACGGCCTGCCGTATTTCCAGAACTTCA
>USCC01000030.1 GCA_900553035.1 uncultured Rhodospirillaceae bacterium
CCGCTGTCGCGCCGCATCCGACGGCCGTGCAGACAAAACAGCAGGGAACCGGGGATGCCGTCAAGGCCGCCCGTGCCGAATTGGAAGGATTCAAAGGCAGCGTCCTGGTACTGTATGGCGACACGCCTCTGATTAAAAAGGAAACGCTTCAGGAAATGATCCGGCGCCGCGAAGAAGGCGCGTCAGTCGTGGTTCTGGGGTTCCGTCCCAAAGACCCCGCACGTTACGGACGTCTGGTGACCGATGAATCCGGCCTGAAGGAAATTGTCGAATTCAAAGACGCCACCGAAGAACAGCGTAAAATCACGCTGTGCAATTCGGGCGTCATGTGTATTGACGGTGAAAAGCTGTTCGGGTGGCTGGATCGGTTGAAGAACAACAACGCGGCCGGAGAGTTCTACCTGACAGACGTTGTCGCTCTGGCGCGCCAGGATGGTTTTTTCGTCGCTGTCGTTGAAGGGGATGCCGAGGAAGTCGCCGGCGTGAATTCCCGGACGGATCTGGCTTTCATCGAAAAAATCGCCCAGAAGCGTCTGCGCGAGAAATTCATGGCACAGGGCGTCACTCTGATTGACCCGGAAACGGTCTATTTCAGCTATGATACCGTACTGGGTCGTGACGTCGTCATTGAACCTTCCGTGTTTTTCGGCGCCGGCATGACGGTGGGGAACAATGTGGAAATCAGAGCCTTTTCGCATCTGGAAGGCGCATCCGTGCATGACGGCGCCAAAATCGGACCGTTCGCCCGGCTGCGCCCCGGAGCAGAGGTCGGCGAAGACTGCCATATCGGAAATTTCGTTGAGATTAAAAACGCGTCGGTGGAAAAAGGAGCAAAAGTCAACCATCTGTCTTATATCGGCGACGCGCGTATCGGAACAAAAACAAACATCGGCGCGGGGACGATCACCTGTAATTATGACGGTTATTTCAAAAGCCGGACAGATATCGGCGCCGGGGCATTCATCGGGTCGAACACGGCTCTGGTCGCACCGGTGACCGTCGGTGACGGCGCAATGGTCGCCGCCGGTTCAACCGTGACAAAGAATATCCCGGCAGACGCTTTGGCCGTTGCCCGGGGAAAACAGACGGTTTTCGACGGGTGGGCGGAACGTTTCCGCGCCCAGAAACACGAACGGAAAAGCAAACTCTCAAAATAAGGAGCGTTATACAATGTGCGGTATTGTCGGCATCATCAGCAACCGGGAAGTGACCCCTTTGCTGATCAACGGATTGAAACGTCTGGAATATCGGGGATATGACTCTGCGGGGGTGGCGACTCTGGTCGGAGACAGAATTGAACGTCGCCGGGCAAAGGGAAAAATCGTCAATCTGGAACACAAGATTGAGGAACATCCTCTGCCGGGTACAATCGGAATCGGCCATACGCGCTGGGCGACGCACGGCGTTCCCAATGAGGCGAACGCCCACCCGCACGCGACAAAGCACGTTGCCGTCGTCCATAACGGCATCATCGAAAACTATCGCGAACTCCGCGACGAACTGACCGGGCAGGGGCACGTTTTTGAAAGCGAAACGGACACGGAAGTCGTCGTTCACCTGATTTCCCAGAAAATCGAGGAAGGATGCACGCCGCAGGAAGCGGTCTTCGCGTCATTGAAGCGTTTGAAAGGGGCTTTCGCGCTGGCCATTCTGTTCGCCGGGCATCAGGACATGATGATCGGCGCGCGCAAAGGCTCTCCTTTGGCCGTCGGATACGGGGACGGCGAGATGTTCCTGGGATCTGACGCTCTGGCACTGGCGCCGCTGACCCAGAAAATTTCGTATCTGGAAGATGGGGACTGGGCTGTCCTGACCCGCGACGGCGTGACGGTTTTTGACGAAAACGGTTCCAAGGTTGAACGCAAGGTCGTTCTGTCGGCCACGTCGGGCGCGATGATCGGCAAAGGCGGCTACCGGCATTTCATGCTGAAGGAAATTTATGAACAGCCGCAGGTGATCGGAGACACTCTGAACACGATGATCAATCAGGATATGGATACGATCACCCTGCCGGAAATTCCGTTTGATTTGAAAGATGTGACGCGCATGACGATTGTCGCGTGCGGGACATCCTATTATGCCGGACTGGTCGGAAAATACTGGATTGAATCGGTCGCCCGCGTACCGGTCGATATTGACGTGGCGTCGGAATTCCGTTATCGGCGTCCTGTTCTGGAAAAAGGCGGTCTGGCTCTTTTCATTTCCCAGTCGGGCGAAACGGCGGATACGCTTGCGGCGCTCCGTTACTGCAAGGAAAACGGCCAGAAAATCGTTTCCATTGTCAATGTGCCGGAAAGCTCAATGGCACGTGAGTCCGACTGTGTTTTAAAAACGCTTGCGGGGCCGGAAATCGGGGTTGCTTCCACCAAGGCATTTACGACGCAGCTGACGCTTCTGGCGTGTTTTGCCATTGCGCTGGGGCGCGAAAAAGGGACGCTGTCCCGCGAAGAGGAAGGCCGGCTGTCCCGTGCCCTGGTCGAAGTGCCGTCCCGTGTTGCCGATGTCCTGAATAACGACGAAAAAATTGAAAAAATCGCTCAGGATATTGTTGCCGACGCGCGCGACGTCCTTTATCTGGGTCGCGGAAGCAGTTTTCCGATTGCTCTGGAAGGCGCGCTGAAGCTCAAGGAAATTTCCTATATTCATGCGGAAGGTTATGCCGCCGGCGAAATGAAGCACGGCCCGATCGCCCTGATTGACGAAACGGTGCCCGTTGTTGTTGTTGCGCCGACGGACGAACTGTTCGATAAAACGGTGTCCAACATGCAGGAAGTCATTGCTCGCGGAGGGCGCGTCGTTTTCTTCGGCGATAAGGAAGGCATCGGAAAGGTATGCGATCGTTCGGCTGCGACAATCGCCCTGCCGGCGGTCGATCCGTTCGTCGCTCCGATCCTGTACGCCGTGCCCGTACAGCTTCTGGCTTATCATACGGCGGTTTCCAAAGGCACCGACGTTGATCAGCCGCGCAATCTGGCGAAAAGCGTGACGGTGGAATAAGGCATGTGGAAGGATCGTCTGCGGCGTTACGCGCGTGCATTCAGAAACATGTTCAGGGGGGCTTTTGCCTTTCTCGTGCCGGCGGCTGTCGTTGTCCTTCTGGTCGGCGGCCTGATGCTCGCGGTGGCCACGTCAAAGGACGGTTCCTTCCGCCCCTGTTTTGACGAGCTGGTTTCATGCATGGGGGATGACCTTGATGCGCCGGCGGGACCGGCCAGGCTTTGGAAAATGACAAAGTGTTCGTACCGGACGGCTTGGTGCGATATCCGTATTCTGTGGGGCAAGGCGACAGGGCGTGAGCCGGCGTCGGTTCTTTCCACGGGGGCACAGACGTCTTCCGTATCCGAAGAGGAATACCGCGAAAAGCAGGCCGAAATTATGAAATACCTGACTTCGGAAGAGGTTCTGAACGAACGTTCGGAACAGGTTCAGCGGGAAATACGGCAGGAAGCCGACAGTCTGGAACAGATGAGTCCGCAGGAACTGAAAGATGAAATGAAGCGTCTGGCGGAGGAACGAAAAGCGTTTGAAGCGGAACAGGAGGAATTCCGCCGTCTGCTGGGAGAAGCGGTAAAGGCGCACGGAGACGCGGGAGCCGATTCCGATATTTTATCTGGTCAAAAAGAGAAATAAAGCATATAAACGCTGTTGGTTTTATATGACGGGAAAGAAAGATGCAGATGGATGAATGGATGCCCGACAGCTGGCGTTCCAAACCGGCGTTGCATTTGCCGGAATACGTCGATGAAGCGCATCTGAAAGCTGTCGAGGGAAAGCTGCGCAGATATCCGCCTCTGGTCTTTGCGGAGGAAGCTCTGCGCCTGAAACGGTCGCTGGCAGAGGTGGCCAACGGCCGCGCGTTTTTGCTTCAGGGCGGCGACTGTGCCGAAAGTTTTGCGGAATTCGGCGCGAACAACATTCGGGACATGTTCCGCATCCTTTTGCAGATGGCTGTTGTTCTGATGTTCGGGGCTTCCCGTCCCGTGGTCAAAGTCGGGCGCTTGGCCGGGCAGTTCGCCAAGCCGCGTTCTTCGGCGACGGAAACGCTGGACGGAGTGACGTTGCCGTCTTATCGCGGCGACAATATTAACGGGATTGACTTTACGTCCGAATCCCGGACGCCCAATCCTGACCGTATGTTGCAGGCCTATCACCGGGCATCGGCGACCCTGAACCTTCTTCGTGCCTTTTCACAGGGCGGCTTTGCGGATCTGAACAAAGTCCAGGAATGGAATTTGGGCTTTGTTGAAAATTCGCTGCAGGGTGAACATTACCGCCGTTTTGCGGCTCGCATCAGCGAAACGCTGGATTTCATGGCGGCGTGCGGTATTACGGCCGAAGCGGTTCCCATTGTCCGTGAAACGCCCTTTTACACGTCGCATGAAGCTCTTCTCCTGCCGTTTGAGGAGGCGATGACCCGCGTTGATTCAACCAGCGGCGACTGGTACGACTGTTCGGCTCACATGCTCTGGATCGGGGAACGGACGCGCGATCCGGCGGGGGCACATGTTGAGTTTGCCCGCGGCATCTGCAATCCGGTCGGTGTCAAGGTCGGTCCGTCGACGGAGCCGGACTCCCTTCTGCGTCTGTGCGATATTCTGAACCCGCTGAACGAAGCGGGGCGGCTGACCGTCATTGTCCGTATGGGGGCACAGAAAGTCGGCGACTGCCTGCCGCCGCTGATTCGTGCCGTCGAAAAGGAAGGGTACAGGGTCGTTTGGTCCTGCGACCCGATGCACGCCAACACACAGGTCGCTTCAAACGGTTACAAGACCCGTGATTTCAACCGGATTTTAGAGGAAGTGAAGAATTTCTTCGCGGTTCACAAGGCCGAAGGGACATATGCCGGCGGCCTGCATTTTGAAATGACCGGGCAGGATGTGACCGAATGTGTCGGCGGATCACAGGATATCACCGAGGAAATTCTGGCAGAGCGCTACAACACGCTGTGCGACCCGCGCCTGAACGCCAACCAGTCTTTGGAACTGGCTTTTCTGGTTGCGGAAATTCTGAAAAAAGAAACCGGAGACGTAAGAAAACCTTCTCCGGCTTATGGAGTTTAATTGATACATGACTGAAACCCATCATCCTTCCACTGTATTCATTCCGACGGTTGAAGACGTCCCGGCGTATACGGACAAATATTTCACCCGGACGAAAGAAATCGTTTCAAAGTTCGGCGACCGTCCGGTTACTTATGCGGTGTTTCTGCGCCGTCCGGTTCTGTTTGCCCCGCGTCTGGCGGTGTCATGGCTGGAAAATATCCTGAAACAGGAAGGCCACGCCGTTGACATCAAGTACAATTACCGCGAAGGCGACTGGGTCGGCGCGGGCGAGCCGATGATGTACATCACCGGTTCTTTTACGGCGCTGGTCGAAAAGGAGACCATTCTGCTCCAGAAGCTTGGCGCGGCGTGTGTTGCGGCCTATAACGCCTCGTCCATGTGTCAGGAACTTCCTCATGTCGAATTTCTGGCGATGGACGCGCGCCACTGCGCCGGATCGGAAATGGCCGAGCTGATGGCCTATGCGGCGGCGGTCGGTTCTGAGGCTGCGAAAAAGACCGGAGCAAAAGGTTTTATCGGTACGGCGAACGATGCGACGGCGATTTTCTTTGACCTGAAAGAAGGGTTGGGGACGATGCCGCACGCGCTGATCGGTTATGCGGGGTCGACAGTCCGGGCGGCGGAGATGTATCACGAAACATTTCCGGAGCAGGGGCTGACGGTTCTGGTTGATTACTTCGGACGTGAAGTGACGGACGGTCTTGAAGTCTGCCGCCGGTTTCCGGAACTGGCGGCGGCGGGGCGGATTGCTCTTCGCCTGGACACGCACGGGGGCCGGTTTATTGAGGGGCTTGATACGCCGAAATCCTATGCTGTTCTGGAAAAGAACGCGCCTGAAAGCATCCGCGGTTACCGTAAGGAACGCGAGCTTCGCCTGCTGATCGGAACGGGCGTTTCGGCGGCGGCCATCTGGCATATGCGGGACAGCCTGGACGCGGCGGGTTTCGACAAGGTTAAAATTGTGGTTTCAAGCGGTTTTTCGGCTGAAAAATGTCATGTCATGGCATTGGCTCACGCGCCGATTGACATTGTGGGAACGGGATCGTACCTGCCGGAAAAATGGACCGAGACTTACGGAACGGCTGACATCATCCGCTACGGCAATGAAAAACGTGTCAAAGTCGGACGTGAATTCCTGCTTGACAAACTGGATGGAATCGGGTGATCCGCCTTTATTCCGGGGACGACGAAACGGCTGTGATGGACATATGGTACCGGGCGGCGGTTTTGGGACATCCTTTTATCGACGTCTCTTACTGGGATAAAAACAGCGGCGCGGTGCGCGATGTTTACCTGCCGTCATCCCGCACCTTTGTTTTTGAAGACGAAGGCCGTCTTGCGGGATTTATCAGCCTGATCGAGGAAAAGTTCATCGGAGCTCTGTTCGTTGATCCGGATTTTCAACGGCGTGGTATCGGACGGGCTCTGCTGACATATGCCCGGGACGGACGAAAGACGCTTTGCCTGAACGTATACGCCGAAAATACAAACGCCGTGAATTTTTACCTGAAGAACGGCTTTAAAGTCACGGCAGAAAGAACGGATACAGAGACGGGCTGCGCGGAAAAACAGATGACATGGAACGAACCGCAGATATAACCACAGGCTTCGCCGCGCCCTCCGGAAGAACGCCGTTCCTGAGAAGGAGGGACGATCTCTGTGCCGAGGCTTCGTCTCCTTTTTTTGCTAAGCAATAAAGACGGGAAACACGTGCTGCACCGTGAAACGGAAATCACTTTCGCGGCATCGGAAACGACGGGGTACCGTTCCCGAGAAGGAGGGACAATCTCTGTGCCGAGGCTTCGTCTCCTTTTTTTGCTAAGCAATAAAGACGGGGAACACGTGCTGCGCCGTGAAACGGAAATCACTTTCGCGGCGGCCGCTCGTTACTTTTTCTGTTTACTGCGCGTTCGGTCTCTCAGCTCGATTTCCTTGTAATGGCGGATGTGTGCCTGTGAGCGCCAGAAGGCCTCGCATCCTTTTATATCCGAATCCTTCAGGTAGGCCGAGGGAAGGAACGTCGCGTCCTGTGTCCTGTCAAAAGGTGTGATGCGCAGGTTCGTCCCTCCGTTAAAGCATGTGATGTAGCCCGGCGGAACCGTGCGGTCGTGCCCCATCAGGCGGCGCTGTGGATTACGCAGGTATGTCCGCGCGATGATCCAGTCGTTCTGTCCCGATGTATCAAGGATATAGGTTTCCGGAAGAACCCATCCGGCAACACCGGCGAAATCCCAGGCAAACAAACGCCGGTGAGCCGTTTTTATCCGTTCTCCGACCTCGCGTGGCGGAAAGCTCGCCAGCAGTTCCTCTGTCATGACCCTGTGTTCCTGATGGCGCAGGCCGACCCCCTGATAAATCAGGTTTTTCTGCGCCCTGTCCCAATAGCGGACGGGATACCCCAGAAAACCGATCGTGTCCCCGACCGGACGGTACAGGAACGTCGTCTGCTTCCGCGTCGTCAGATCTCGGGTCAGGATATAATGAGTCCAGGGAATGGGAAGTGCACAGGCCAGATAAAGAATCAGAGCGCCCGCCAGAAACCGGAACCGGCGGCTGATATTCTGTGTAATCATCCGTATCCCTCCCAGGACACAGAGCGGAATGAACATGCCGAACGGCCGGAATTCAAGAATGTCTCCCCCCGTAAACACGACATAATATCCGGCATAGGCCGCAAACGTCAGAAAAACAAGAGCCGGGCGGATAAGGTCTTTCGTCCGTTTCATCAGACATTTGAACAGCATCCAGACAATCAGAATGAAACCCCAGAAATACAGCCCGTATTCCACAATGAACGAACATAGGTAATCCCACCCGAACGACGGAAAGAAATCGTCGAACAGCATCAGGTAGAGGTTCTGCTGTACTTCACCGTAATACGCGGCTCGCCAATCGAAATAATATTTCAACGCCGCAAGCGGAACAAAAGCGGCCAGACATTTCAGAATGCCGCGCTTCTGAAACATGAACATCAACAACAGAAACGCCGTCGCCGGAACGAAAACAAAACCTTCAAGCCGCGTCAGCGCCAGAAGAAGCGCGGCGCACGACATCCAGAGCGGATTCCGTGTGTCCGACGTTGCCTCGTACGCCCACCAGACCGCCAGGAAATTGAAAAACGCCGCCTCGGTTCCCGACGACATGAACGCCAGAAAAGTCCGGTTCGTCAGCAGGATGAAACAGACCGCCGCAAAAATCCACAGGCTCTTTCCGCCCACCGTTTCGGGCATATCCATCCGGCGGATAAAGGCAAAACACAGACCGACGACACCCATCGAGAAAATAAAGCTCAGAATATCCGCAGATTCCGGCGGAAGCAGCCCAAAAACACTCCAGAAGAAATGCAACAAAAGAAGCCATGAAAAACTCGTGTACCCGTCAACCGGCAAAAACGGCGGCGGATTCCAGACGTATCCCCACCCTTTGACAGCGTTTGAGACATAACGGAAAGACACAAACGCGTCATTGGCCTGAAAATAAAACAGTGAAGAGGCGGCGCCGAAACAGAGGCACAGGAGAAAGACAAGCAAAACCGCGCGCACAAGGGCGGCTTTTCCCGAAAAATGCCACGCTTTCAGGTCGCCCGGCGTTTCAAGGATGAACGGCTTTATCCGCGCCGGGAACGATTGCAGAACCGTTTTGACATCCCCCATACGGACGCTTTTCAGACGTTCCTTCAATGATCGGAAAAACGTCCGGTTTTTTTCCGGAAGCTTTTTGAACCGCTCTTTCATCCGGTTCGCTGTTTCGAGAAGTCTGTCCTTTATTTTCATGGCTGTATTTCCTGAAAATCGTAAACCTTTTCGGGCTCGGTCTGAAGCAGGGTCAGATATTCCTTCAGTCCCAGCGCTTCAATCAGGACGTCATAGGACGCCAGACATTCAATATCGCCACGGCACAGCCGGAGGAAAAACGAAGAGGCCGGTTCAATGGCCTGAAGCTTTCCGGCTTCGGACGCCTGACTTTCGACGGCGGCGTTTACTTTGGGAAAAAGAAGGGCCATCGTTTTGATCGGGCCTTCCAAAATGACGGCATGACCGTTGTTCTTGTCGTATGAGACGGGGACGCCGGACTGTTCGGCGAAAATCTGGGCGAACAAGTCAAACGAAATGCCCCCGATGTAGTTGTTCCAGGCCTTCAGAGCTTCTTCCTCCGACGCGGGAAGACGACCCGTCCTGGCCAGGACGGCCGTCTTGCGCGCAGAAAGACCCGGGCCGTCCGGCAGGCTGTTCGTCCGTGTCCACAGAAAAACGATTTCTTCGACCGCCGACCGGAACCCGGCCATCCGGGCGGCCGGCATATCATTCAGTTCCTGTACTTTTTTCTTCAGAGTCTCATTGCGTCGTACGGCGCTGAGCAGGTCGGGCACTTCTCCCTCTCCGTTCAGCCGGGGCAGCGGCGGCGGCAGAGGAGACTCTTCGGGTCGCGGCGGGGGGAGCGGACGGGGAGCGGCCTGTTTCCGGGCAGAAGGCGGGGGAGACGGCGGAAGCGGAACATCCTGCCGGTTGGGCAACGCGACCGGATCCGTCTCCGGAAAATCATAATACATCTCTGCCGGAAGAAGCGGATCGTATCCGTTGTCCTCCTCTTCCCGGACGGGCGGAGAAGGCGGCAGAACGATCTGAACCGTTTTCGGTGGTGTTTCAAGGGTGTAACGGACATTCCCGGGTTCGGGCGCGGCGGCCGGCATATTCAGGGCGGCACGCAGGCGCACAGTCATGTTGTTCCATAAATCGGGACGGAAAACATAGATCAGACAGACGGCAATAATAAAAAGGAAAAAAAGAGGCTTCAGGCACCCGCCTGCCGGTTTCGGCGGTGCAATATCGCGCTTTTTACGATAAGAGGGGCGCGGGCGGCCGACAAATTCGTCATCACGGCCGAGGTCTTCTTCTTCTTCCTCCGGGGGAATATCGCCGTCATGAACGAAAAGGTCTTCAAACTGCTTGGGTTCCGTCATTGTCTTTTCCTGATTTATTCGGGATTTTAAAGTGATGGTATATCGTTTTGACCGAAATACAAAATAAAATCCAAACTTGTCGTTTTCCGGCGGGTTTGGTATCTTTGTATCCGTTCAACTGAAGGGATTTTTCCATGATACTTGTATTCGGATCGCTGAACGGCGATTTTTTCCTGAATGTCAAAAATTTTCCGCGACCCGGTGAAACGGTGCTGACCCCCGGCTATCGGGTCAAGCCGGGCGGCAAGGGAGCCAATCAGGCGGCGGCGGCGGCAAAGGCCGGAGCGGAGGTCGTCTTTATCGGTGCTGTCGGAAAAGACGAAGTCGCCGAAATCCCTGTCGGGGCTTTGAAGGCGGCCGGCGTGGATTGTTCCCGGATGCAGATGTCCGAAGTCCCGACCGGAATGGCCGTCATCATGGTGGATGCGGCGGGTGAAAACTCGATTGTCGTCGCCGGCGGTGCCAACGGAAAGCTGTCTGCCGACGCTGTTCCCGAAGACCTTCTCGGCAGGGGACACACCCTTGTCACACAGATGGAAGTCCCCCCGGCCGAAAGCTTCAGCCTTCTGCGGCGGGCAAAGGCAAAAGGCACGGTGACGATTCTGAATGCCGCTCCGGTTCATCCTGTACCGGCGGATGTTCTGCCGCTGATTGATTACCTGATCGTCAACGAAATCGAGGCGGCCATGATCTGGGGCAGTCTGTATGAAACGGAAATGCCCGCTGACGCCGGGGAAGCCGCGCGTGCTCTGGCCGAGAAGACGGGCGGGACCTGCATCGTAACGCTGGGCAGCAAAGGCGCTGTCGCGTCCCGCAACGGCGAAGTACTCCGGGCGTGCGGCCTGACCATCCGCCCGGTGGATACGACCGGGGCGGGCGACGCTTTCGTCGGTATTTTCGCAGCCATGACGGACAGGGGCTTCTCCCTCGAAAAGGCTTTGCAGTACGCGTCGGCGGGTGCGGGACTGGCCTGCCTGAAGGTCGGTGCGCAGGAAGGCCAGCCGTGCCTGAAGGAAATAGAGGAACGTCTCGAAGGGATACACATCACATAATTTTATTATGGTGTTGGAAACAAAACAGATATAAACTGTTTCCAATTCAATTTTGAAAACAGGTTTTTTGGCAGAGGTAAAAATGCTTATCGCACAAATAAATCCGACCTCCGGCGATTTGGAAGGCAATCTGAAACTCATTCACTGGGCGGCGGAACAGTGCCCGCAGGCCAAGGGCGAAACCCTGGTGCTTCCGGCGTATGCGCTGACAGGCTGGCCGCTGGGCGATCTGGCGTTCTCCAAATCGTTCATGGCAAAGGTTCACGGCATGCTGGCGTCCATGTATCACAATGACCGTGAAATCATTACGGCGATTCCCGACGGCGCGGGCGGGGCAACTCCCGTTCTGGTCAACGCGAAAGGCGTTCATTACGGGAACCGCTTTACAATCGCGGGACGAACCGTCGCGATTTCGGTTGGTTTTGAACCGGTCAACGTCGAAGGTACCGACAAGCTCATCATCCTTGACGCCCGTCCGTACCGTTCCGGCACGGCGACCGATACGCTGGAACATGCCCGGAACTTTGCGTCGCGCATCCGTCTGCCTCTGGTTTATACGAACCTGATCGGCGGGAATGACAGCTCGGTTTACGCGGGCGGTTCGTTCATGTTGGACATGGACGGCGGCTTTGTCGAATGCCTGCCTTTGTGGGAAGCCGGAGTAGCCAGCGTGGATCAGGTGTCCTTCCCGTGGACGGGCGAGCCTGAGAATACGTGGCGTGCTCTGACAACGGGTGTCGGCGATTATGTCCGCAAAAACGGTTTCAAAGGCGTCGTTCTGGGACTTTCAGGCGGTTTTGACAGTGCTCTGACGGCGGCGATCGCCGTGGACGCTCTGGGCGCGGATAAGGTGCGTGCCGTCATGATGCCGTCGCCCTATACGTCGGCCGAAAGCCTGCGTGATGCGGAAAACGTCGCCCGTCTGCTGGGGATCCGTTACGACGTCCTGCCGATTCTTGAACCGATGAAGGCTTTTGACGAACTGCTGAAACCCGTATTTGACGGGCGGCCGGCCGATACGACCGAAGAAAACATCCAGGCTCGCCTGCGTGCTGTCCTTCTGATGTCGCTGTCGAACAAGTTCGGGGATCTGCTTCTGAATACGTGCAATAAATCCGAAGATGCGACAGGATATGCAACGCTTTACGGAGATTCCTGCGGCGGGTACGCGCCCCTGAAAGATCTGTACAAGACGGATGCCTATGCGTTGGTTCGGTGGCGCAACGCGAATCATCCGCGCTGGATTCAGAATGAAATCACGACGATCATGCCCGAAGAGCTGCTGACAAAAGCGCCGACGGCTGAACTGCGTCCGAATCAGAAGGACGAGGACAGCCTGCCGCCGTATCCGGAGCTGGACGCCATACTGAAAATGATGATTGAACAGGATGCGGGCGTCGAAGAAATTGCCGCGGCCGGCCATCCCATTGAAACGGTTCAGAAAGTATTTGAACTGCTTCACGGTTCCGAGTACAAACGCCTTCAGGGAGCGCCCGGCGTCAAATTGTCTCGCCGTTCGTTCGACGAAGACTGGAACTATCCGATTACGAAAAAGGTATAATCAGCGTGCTCACTGTTCGTTTCGCGCCCAGCCCGACGGGGTATATGCACATCGGGAATCTGCGCACGGCGCTTTTGAACCGTCTGTATGCTGATCATGCACATTTTCTGACAGGAGAGGAGGTTTCCTTCGTCCTGCGCATGGATGATACAGACCGAGAAAGATCAAAGCCCGAATACGAACAATCCGTTTATGAAGACCTGGAATGGATGGGCATTTCATGGGATCGCCTGGAACATCAGTCCGAACGCCTTGACCGTTACCGGCAGGTGGTGGATGAGCTGAAGGCACGGGGTCGGATTTATGCCTGCTACGAGACGGCTGAAGAGCTGGAATACAAGCGTCGCCGGCAGCGTTCACGCGGCCTTCCGCCGGTTTATGACCGGGAAGGCATGACACTGACAGATGCACGGAAGCGCGAATATGAAGCCGAAGGGCGGCGGCCTCATTACCGTTTTGTTCTGGAGCACTGCGAAACATCCTGGGATGATCTGGTGCGCGGGGCGTGCGCGTATAACGGCGCACATCTGAGCGACCCCGTTGTCGTGCGCGAAGACGGAACGTTTCCCTATATGCTTCCTTCAGTGATTGACGACATGGATTTCGGCATAACGCACATCATCCGCGGCGAAGACCACGTGACCAATACGGCAGTTCAGATCCAGATGTTTGAGGTTCTGGGAGGAAAAGTTCCCCTCTTCGGTCATCCCCCGCTTCTGACGGGCAGGGAGGGAAAACTTTCAAAGCGCCTCGGGAGCCTGAGTTCCCGCGAGTTGCGCGGCGAAGGCATTGAAGCGATGACGATCGCGTGTCTTTTGGCTCGTCTGGGGACTCCGGATCCGATTGTCGTGTGCCGCAGTCTGAAAGAGTTGGCTGAAACGTTTGAGCTGTCTCATTTCGGACGCGCCCAGCCGCACTTCGATCCCGCAGAGCTTTTCAAACTGAACCCGCGCGTCCTTCATGCCCTCCGTATGGAAGAGGTGAACGCGCGTCTGGAAAAACGGGGAGAACCGCCGGTAGACGCCGCTTTTTGGGCGGCGGTGTCGGCGAATGTGGCTGAAATCGGTGATATCCGCGGATGGCGGGACATTCTGAGGGGGGATGAAACGTATGATATTCCCGCAGAAGACCGTGACTTCTGCCGCCGGACGATTCCCTTTCTGCCGTCCGAGCCGTTTGATGAAACAACGTTTGCCGCATGGACGGCGGATATTAAAAAAGCAACGGGACGCAAAGGGCGGGATCTGTTCCATCCGTTGCGTCTGGCGCTGACGGGACGCGAGGACGGCCCGGAATTGAAAACGCTGCTGCCCCTTCTGGGCCGCGAGAGAACGATCGCAAGACTTCAGGGATGAGGAACAATGACTTTATCGGTATTTAATACGCTGACGCGCAGGAAAGAAAAATTCGTGCCGCTGAACCCCGACCATGTCCGCATGTATGTGTGCGGCCCTACGGTGTACGACCGCGCCCATATCGGGAACGCCCGGCCGATCATTGTTTTTGATACGCTGTACCGTCTGCTGAAATTCTTATATCCGCGGGTGACGTACGTCCGGAATATTACGGATGTGGACGATAAAATCATCCGGCGTTCTCAGGAAAGCGGCGAGCCTATTTCGTCAATCACGCACCGCACGACGGATCTGTTCCATGAGGATATCGCCGCCTTGAACGCTCTGCCGCCGGACGTGGAGCCGCGCGCGACAGAGCATATTGAGGAAATGATTGATCTGGTTCGGCGCCTTGTGGAACGGGGCTACGCATACGAAGCCGGGGGGCACGTTCTGTTCAGTGTCTCGAAAATGCCGGCGTACGGCAGTCTGTCGGGCCGGTCAATGGACGAGATGGTTGCCGGCGCGCGTGTCGAAGTGGCTCCGTATAAAAAGGATCCGGCGGATTTTGTTTTGTGGAAGCCGTCTTCGGACGACCAGCCGGGATGGGACAGCCCGTGGGGATTCGGCCGTCCGGGCTGGCATCTGGAATGTTCGGCCATGAGCAGCCGGTACCTGGGGGAAACGTTCGATATCCATGGCGGCGGGCAGGATTTGATCTTTCCGCATCATGAAAACGAAATCGCGCAGTCGTGCTGTGCATTCGGGCATGATTTTTACGCCAAGTACTGGGTGCACAACGGGCATCTGATGGTGAACGGCGAAAAGATGTCCAAATCGCTTGGGAATTTCTTTACTGTTCGGGAAATTCTGGATCAGGTTCCGGGCGAAGCCATCCGTCTGTACGTTCTGTCAACGCATTACCACCAGCCGCTGAACTGGATGGCCGACGGTCTGAAACAGGCCAGACAGACGATGGATCGTTTTTACACGGCGCTACGCAATACGCCCGAAATCGACATGAGCGACGCTTTGCCCTGTGCCGAAGTCGTGGACGCTCTGCAGGATGATCTGAATACGCCGAAAGCGATTGCGCGCCTGCATTACCTGGTGACCGAGATGAACAAGGCGGCAACGCCGGAGGAGCGGGATTCCTTTAAAAAGCTTCTTGTCGCTTCGGGGCGTCTGATGGGTCTTCTGTATCAGGAACCGGAAGAATGGTTCCGCTGGCATCCGGCGTCGGCGGCGGATGACGGTCTGACGGAAGAGGCGATTGAAGCTTTGATTCGGAAACGTGCAGAAGCACGGAAGGCTCGTGATTTTGCGACGGCGGACGCTGTGCGCAAAGAGCTGTCGGACAAGGGAGTTATGATTGAAGACACGCCCTCCGGCACGCAGTGGAAACGGGTGTGATACGGTATCAACGCTTTGAATTTACGGGAAAAATCCCGAAAAGGGCGCGATGTCGCAAAAGCGACATATATTTGTAACTATTCCTTTTTGGCAAAAAGGAGTATTCTGTAATTAAGTCGTAAATTACCTGGTGAGGATGCAATGAACACCGTACAGAAAATTTCTTGCCGTTTATGCGCCGTTTTAGCCGCTGTGGCCGTTTTGGCGCCTTTCGGCGCCCGGGCGCAGAACCTGCCGACAAATCCATGGGCGGCTCAGCCGACGCAACCTGTCCAGCAGGCACAGCCGTATCAGCAGCAACAGCAGGTGTTCCCTCAGCCGACGAATCTGCCGGGTCAGGGTGCTCCGATTTATTACGGTGCACAGCCGTACCAGCCGACGTATGAAGGCGGCGACGCGAACGTATGGAACACGAAAATGCCTGAATTCACGGGTGAATTGACGACATGGGGAACCGATTACGGCCAGCGTGCGACGGCTCCGGAAGTCAACATGCATAACATTCTGGCGATTACACAGCATCTGCGCAATATGGGTTACCAGATTCCGGCAGGCTTTGAAGAACGCGTCGGCAAGGCTCCGGCCGCGGTCAAGCAACGCATCAACAGTGCTCTGGTCGGCTTGGAACGCGGTTCTGACCCGATTTCAAAATCCAGCCAGTTTATCATGAAGCATTTTGAGAACGAAACCGGCATGACATTTGACAACCTGCTGGGTAATTCTCTTGATCTGCTGTCCTCCAA
Organism: uncultured Rhodospirillaceae bacterium; assembly: GCA_900553035.1. Taxonomy (GTDB): domain Bacteria; phylum Pseudomonadota; class Alphaproteobacteria; order CAAGCB01; family CAG-977; genus CAG-977. Next base: position 16,127 of record USCC01000030.1, read on the forward strand.
ATAAACGTCTTCATTCAGGGAAACGCCGGCGGTTCATGCCGGCGTTTTTTGTGCCTTTTTACGGCGGCCGGGGGTTCTTTTTTCCGAACGGAGCAGATGAATCTGCGGCGGCGGGGAAATTTTTCGCCGCCCTTTTCCGGTGCTTTTTGACTCAGCAAAGAGGGGGAAAGGCATAATCCGGCGGGATGTGATGAGTGAACGGATACGGCGGGATATTATGAAATCTTTTCCGACCCGGGAAACTGCGGCCTTATTCTGCTGCCGGAATGTGTCGGTGCGTGTGTGAGCGTCTTTTTGCCTCATCTTCTGCCTCCGCGCTTTTATGTGTTTTTTTTATCGCAATACCGGGCCACTTGAGATATGTTGAAAGAAAGAAACGACTTTTGGGAAGGATGGTGTCCGATGCATTTTTTCAAGATTGCCCTGTGCTCTTTTCTCGTCTCTTTCCTGGCGGCCGCCATGGCGCAGGCCCAGAATACATCCATATCCCAGGCCGCCGAAAAGCTTGCCTCTATCCGAGATAAAAAGGCCGAGCTGGAAAAGGACGCCGTCAAAACCGGACAGACAATCAATGACCTGGGTTCTCTTTCCATTGACGATTTTCTGGAGCTGGAAGCCGTTCCTGACGGTCTGGATCCCGTTTCCGCCGATGCCCTGTACCGGACAGACGAAGCCTTTGATTTCATGACAATGGGACAGGCAATCACCAGCATCCAGATCATGCGCGGGCAGGGGGTTGAACTGCCTGAGAATCTGGAGGAGGACATCCGCAAAAATCCGGATCAAATGTCGAAAATCATGTTTGAGGCCTTTCAGAAAATCCCCGCTCCGGAGATTAAATCCAAAGAAGATATTGACAAGTATCGCCGCAATGCCATCCGCGCGGCCGAGGAAAGTACCGGGATTGAATTCAAGGAACTGCTGAAACAGCAGAAAAAAATGATGACTTTCAAAGATTAAACGGATTTTCAAGTGACTGACGAAAAGATATTGAAAGCGGAACCGGCTTTTATCCTGGTTCGTCCGCAGCTGGCCGAAAACGTCGGTACAGCCGCGCGGGCGATGATGAACTGCGCCCTGTCGGACATGCGGCTGGTCGATCCTGACGAAGACCACCTCGGACCGCGGGCTGTGGCTGCTTCTTCCGGCGCGGAGGAAATCCTCCGCCATGCGAGGGTGTACAAAACCATCCCCGAAGCCATCGCAGACCTGAACAAGGTTTACGCAACGACAGGACGTCCCCGGGACATGATCAAACCCGTATTCACCGGTACGGGAATGGCGCAGGACATCCGGGATAATTCCGTCGGCGGCAGCCGCTGCGGCGTTCTGTTCGGGCCGGAACGGACGGGATTGGAAAACGACGATGTGGCGTTTGCCGACGCACTTATCACCATTCCCCTGAATCCGAAACACTGCTCGCTGAACCTGGCGCAGGCTGTCCTGCTGGTCGGTTATGAACTGTTCCGGATGTCGGACGATACGGCGCCTTCTTATCTGGCGATGCCCAATACCGAACCGGCCAGCAAAGTCGAAATGGAGCACCTGTTTTCTCATCTGGAAACAGAGCTGGATCGCGCCGGATATTTTCATGTGCCCGAAAAAAAACCGCGGATGGTGCGCAATCTCCGCAACCTTCTGGCACGCGCCCGCCTGACGTCGCAGGAAATACGGACGCTTCACGGCGTCATCACCGACTTAACCCGCAGATAGGTCCTTTATGATTCATACCAAACGCCTTTTGCTTTCGCTGTTTCTGGCTGTTCTTTCCGTGTTCGCGTGCCGGTCGTTTTATTATTCACGGGAAGTCGCTTTTTCATTTGAAGCCAAAGTGACACAGCCGACGGAATTTCATGTTTCCTTTTCCGGAAAGAACGCCCGGGAAAATGAAGCTGTCCGGAAACTGGCTCCGGACACGCGTTTTCAGAAGGTCGATTTCATTCTGCCGGTTGAACGGCTGACCGGTGTGAAGCTGTCTGTTTCTTTAACGGAAGGCGTTTTTGAACTCCGGCGCCTTCTTTTGTCCGGAACGCGGAAACTGTCGCTTTCGGATCAGAACGTTCGCATGGGCGCGGAAGGGATGAAGGACTTTAAACAAACCGCAGAAACAGTCAGCGGCCGTGTTGGGAAAGTCGGTTCCCTGACCGTCATACTTCCCGCACCGCTGAAGGGAAGGGTGTATTTCGTTTTCTCTCTGTTCTTCAGTCTGTTTCTCCTGTCTTTTCTTCTGTTCTACAAGATTTCCGCTTCTGTTCCGGGCTTTCTGCAAAAAATGGGAACCGGATGGAGCGCTTTCCCGGATAAAAAGAACCTGGTCTTTCTGATTGCTGTATTTGCTCTGCTGCTGATTCCTTCGACAAAAATTGATTTTCATTCGGTCGTCAGCCGTGAAAACAGAAAGCTGGCCGCACCGGCGCGCCTGACGATCAACGGACGAGTCAACAATTCATTCGGCCGGGATTTCGACGAATGGTTCAAAGACCGCTTCGCCGGACGGGATAAGGTGATTGACCTGTACAATGCTTTCCAGAACACGCTGAACCGCAAATTTGAACGTCAGGGGGTCATCATTGGAAAGGATAACTGGCTGTTTCACGGACGCATCCGGAATTTCAGGGGAACGGACGGCTTTTCGGAAAGAGAAATGGAGCAGATCCGTGATAATCTTGCCCGTCTGCAGCAGTTCTGTGACGAACACGGCATCAAACTTTATATCATGGTCACGCCCTACAAGCATCATGTGTATCCCGAACTGTACCCCGACGCTGTCAAGCGTTCGCGGGAGACCGGCCGGATGGAGGAAGTCGAAGCGTATCTGAAGCGGGAAATGCCCGGTTTGAACTTTATTTACATCAAACATGCTCTGATGAAAGAACGAAAAACGAGAAAAGAAGAGTATCTCTACTTCAAAACCGACCATCACTGGACCGATAAAGGGGCTTTTACGGCTTACCGGGAGCTGATGAAATACATTGTCCGCGACTTCCCGGATGTCCGCCCGGTGAAGGAAGAGGACTATGACATAACGCACGGACGGAAAGTCCGGGCTGAATGCGACCGGAGCTTTTATGATGGGACGCAGTACTCTCTTCTGCATCTGAAGGATGAAAGTATTTTCAATATCGATTTTTCGTTCTATGACCACAAGGATCGGAAGAAACTGGATTTCAGGGAACCGTGCCGCCCGAAAACCTTTTCGCACTATGAAAAAGGAGCGGATAAAAAGGTCTTTTACGTTACGGACAGCATGGGCGAAAACTTCATGGGCTTTCTGGCGTATACGTTCAGGGATATCCAGAAGCGCCGCTACAATGCGGAAATCAAGGCCAAAAGGAAAAATGAAGACATATACATGTCTTTTTATGAAAACGATATTTTGGAATACAAACCCGACATTCTGATTCTTGGGACGTATGACGGCTACATGCCGGCGTTCAAAACGCTGTACGAGGATTAAGCCATGCTATTCAGTTCATTAACGTTTCTGCACATTTTCCTGCCGTCTGTCCTCGTTTTTTATTTTCTGTCGTCCCGTGAAGCGCGGAACTATATTCTTCTGGTCGCAAGCATCATTTTTTATGCTTGGGGCGAGCCGCTTTACCTGGCGATGATGCTGTTTACGATCACGGCGAATTATGCCGGGGCGATTGCCATTGAATCGATGCGGACGCCCGGCGGGAAAAAGGCGGCGCTGTGGCTGGCGGTCATTGTTGACTTGGGATTTCTGTTTTATTTCAAATACTTTAATTTTTTTGTCAGCAATCTGAACCGGATGGAGGTGTTCGATATCCCCTTCATTGAAGTCATCATGCCGATCGGCATTTCATTTTATACGTTTCAGGCGATGTCCTACCTGATTGACGTTTACCGGGGAGAAGTGAGGGCGCAGCGGGATTTTTACAAACTGGCGCTGTATATTTCCCTGTTTCCCCAGCTGGTTGCCGGGCCGATTGTGAAGTATCACGACGTTTACGAGGAGATCAACAGCCGCCGGGAGAGCTTTGACCGTTTTGTCATGGGATTGAAGCGTTTCATCATTGGGCTGGCGAAGAAGGTTCTGCTGGCGAACACGATTGGAGCGGTCGTGGATGTCATTTTTGCCCTTCCCGTGGAAGAACTGTCCGCATCCGTTGCATGGATGGGGATCATTTCCTATACGCTTCAGCTTTATTTCGATTTCAGCGGCTATTCTGACATGGCAATCGGGCTTGGGCATATGTTCGGGTTTCGGTTTCTGGAAAACTTCAATTACCCGTATGTTTCCAAATCGGTTACGGAATTTTGGCGGCGGTGGCATATTTCCCTGTCGACATGGTTTAAACAGTATCTATACATTCCTCTGGGCGGGAATCGGGTTTCCAAACCGAGGCAGTACCTGAACCTGTTCATTGTTTTTCTGGCGACAGGTTTCTGGCACGGAGCGAGCTGGTCGTTTGTCCTGTGGGGCGTATGGAACGGTATTTTCATCATTTTGGAAAAGCTGACGAATTTCACGCGCGAAACGGAAAGCCGGCTTGTCAACGCACTGAAGCATGTTTACGGATATGTCATTTTTACGCTCGGACTGGTTATTTTCCGGGCAGACGACCTGCCATACGCATGGGGATACCTGCGTCTTATGCTGGGAGGGCTTGAAACATCGGCGGAAAACGGCATCGGATACTATGCGGACAACTTTTTCATTGCGGCTTTTCTGGTCGGGGCGCCGGCGAGTATCGGGCTTTTCAAAAATATCCTGGAATGGGGCAACCGCACGACGCTCAGGACATGGATTGTGAACATTTACCTGATTGCACTGTATCTTCTGACGTTCCTGTGCCTGGCGGGATCGACATATAATCCGTTCATCTATTTCCGGTTCTGAGAAAAGAAAAACTCCGTAGCAGCCTCCGGTGGCTCAGTCCGGGTAAAAGCGGAAAAACCATGCGAAAAATATCCCGGCAAGCGGCCTGTCGCACAGCCGTGTTTATCGTTTTCGTTCTTATTGCTAAGCAAAAAAGACTTTAGCAGATGCCGGGTGACGAAGCGATACGTTT
>USCC01000031.1 GCA_900553035.1 uncultured Rhodospirillaceae bacterium
AGTTGTACATGGCGGGGCACCAACGGCTGTTATGAACGCTTCCTTATATGGTGTAATTAGGGAAGCGGAAAAATATCCGAATATTGACCATATTTATGCGGCAATTGGTGGAAGTGGAGGAATTTTAAAAGAACATTTTCTGGATCTTAAGACGATTGAGAAAGATAAAATAGAAAGTCTTCCATATACTCCGGCGTCTGCAATCGGAACAAGCAGAGATGCACTGGAAAAAGAAGATTATGAACAAATAGCAGATGTGATCCAAAAAAATAAAATTCGCTATGTTTTTATGAATGGTGGAAATGGAAGCATGGATACTTGTGGAAAAATTTACCATGCATGCAAAGAAAAAAAATATGACGTGATTGTAGTTGGAATTCCAAAAACAATAGATAATGATCTTGCGATTACGGATCATTCACCCGGTTTTGGAAGTGCTGCAAGATATATTGCAGGAACAGTGAATGAAATTTGTCAGGACATACGGGCACTTCCAATTCATGTCTGTGTGATAGAGGCAATGGGACGTAATGCTGGATGGATTGCAGCAGCGAGTGCACTTGCTGCTGGCAAAGATGAAAATGGACCAGATTTGATTTATGTGCCGGAACGAGCATTTGATGAAGATGCTTTTCTGGAAGATGTACAAAGAATCCATGAAAAAAAGGGTGGCGTAGTTGTAGTAGCAAGTGAAGGATTGAAAACAAAAGACGGTACGCCAATCGTAGAGCCTATTTTTACAATGGGCAGGGCAACATATTATGGAGATGTAAGTGCGCATCTTGCTAATGTGGTAATTCAGAAGCTTGGAATCAAGGCCAGAAGTGAAAAGCCAGGTATATGTGGAAGAGCTTCGGCAATGTTTCAGAGCAGTGTTGATAGAGAGGAAGCTATATTAGCAGGAAAAGAAGCCGTATGTGCAGCCATGGAAGAAAAAACAGGTATTATGATCGGATTCCAACGAACAAATGATATAATCTATCAGGTAAAACCAATTGAGATTCCAATCGAAAATGTAATGATGTATGAAAATTGTCTCCCAGATAAGTATATCAATCCATCAGAAAATGGAGTTACACAGGAATTTATTCAGTGGTGCAGACCGCTTATTGGTGAAAAACTTCCACAATATGTGTCATTCAGATAAAATACAAATAAAACGTATTTTAAAGGAAACCTTCCGTGTGAAAAAATATTAGGAATATATTTTTCACATGGAAGGTTTTTTACATGTAAAATCAGATTTTTTAGGTAAACACACACAATTATTGGTGAAATTCAATAAAATGCAAATGAAAAGATTGTAACATATGTCAAAAATATATTTTTCACTGGACAAATATAAAAAGTAGTGATAAATATAAATTAACCATTAAGTTAAAACTTTTAATAAAGTGCTGAAAGTAATCAGATATGCCCTAACATATCGGTCAGTGCAAATACAGCATACAGATTTTCTGAACGGATCTGCCGGACAGAAAGATTAAAAGGAGAAAAAAGATGGAAGAAAAGATGTTATACAAAGATGCAAGTCAGCCGGTGGAAGCACGTGTGGAAGATTTACTTTCCAGAATGACATTAGAAGAAAAGGCAGCACAGTTGTGCGGAGATCTGGCAGCATCCTTTATTGTAGATGGTAAATTAAGTCATGAGGCATTAGTGGAAAAATTCAAAGATGGACACGGAAGAATTACCCAATATTCCCTTGTCGGTCTTGTAAGCCCAAAACAGATTGCAGAGATCACCAATCAGCTTCAGGATTTTTTTGTAAATGAAACAAGACTTGGAATTCCGGTAGCATTACAGTCAGAAAATCTGTGTGGATATCCGGGAGCAGGGGGAACACTTTTCCCAGCACAGATCAATGTGGGGGCTACATGGGAACCAGAGCTGGCAGAAGAAATGAGTTCCATCATTGGTCAGGAATCAAGAGCAGTTGGCATCACATCTGCAATGAGTCCGGTAATTGATGTTTCCAGAGATCCGAGATGGGGACGTACATATGAGACTTATGGGGAGGATCAGTATCTGATCACGGTAGCCCCCGCCCTTCATGATATCGGAAAGATCGGTATCGACGAGAAAATCCTGAACAAGTTAACGGAACTGTCAAAGTCGGACTTCCGGCGGCGGTTCAGGCTTTCCGAAAAGGACAGGGCCTATGCCGCGGCCAGGGGGGAAGAGGTTCTTCGCATCCACGCCGCAGAGTTTATTGCCCGACGTCTTGCTCCGGCCGTGATTGAAAACGACGGCCGCCAGACACCCATGCGGAACCATCCTGTTTTTACGGCTCAGCACGCCACCGCGACATGCTGTCGCCGCTGTTTACGCAAATGGCATGGCATTCCGCCCGGAGTTGAACTGACGGCTGAACAGCGGGCGTACATGGAATGGATCCGGCGCCAGATGATGTAAAACCGCCCGCCGTCTTCATCCGTTTCCCGATACACAAAAACAAAAAGCGCCCCGGTTGACCGTCCGGGCGCTTTTCGGCATGAATGTTATTTTGAGAACAGATTCCGGATGGAATTCCCGACAGCTTCTCCGGCATCCTTGACGGTTCCGGCGGCTTTTCCCGTAATGTCCAGAGCCGTTCCGACGGTTCCTTCGGCCACGTCTTTGGCCACGCCGATGGTTCCCGCCGTGATGTCCAGAGCCGTGCCGATCGTCCCTTTGGCAATGTCCGTTGTTGTTTCAAAGGCTGCGGCCGCTGCTCCCAGTGCTGTATTTGCCGCACTTTTCGTCAGCTTCAGGGCATTTTCCGAAATGTAAAGCACGCCTTTCAATGCCGTTTTGGACAGAGCTTCAACGGAATTCATCGAAATCAGGTTCAGGATATAGGCCGCCGCTTCGGCATACGTCATCCCGCCGTTATCGCCGATATTCGTCAGCGTCAGATCCGGCAGACGCACGGTTGTTGACAGCTTCTGATCCGTCAGAGAGGCAATTGAAGCCGCCAGGCCGACCTCGGCGTTGCGAACCGAAAGGCGGCGTATGACGACTTTTTTTCCGGGTTCGCCTTTGCCGGCCGGTTCGGAAGCTTTCGGGGCGGTTTTGGGGGAAGCTTTTGGGGACGTTTTCTGGAAATAGGAGGAGATGTTTTCACTCAGGACGGCCAGGTTGCTTTTTTTGCCGACCAGCTCATAGATCACATTCACGTCCGAAATATCGATACTGTTGATGATGATCGTGTCCGTGAACAGACTGTCCCGGTCAACGTCCACGGCAATCCGGCCCAGGGTCAGGACATACGGCTCGCTGAAACCTTTCGGACTGCCGATATCGAGGTTTTCAAGGACGACGGATGTGTTTACCAGGGACGTCGAAACATTTTCCAGACGGACATCCGTTCGGGTGACTTCGGGGCCGTATTTATTGACGGTATCCTTCAGGATGGAGTCGAAATAATAAAGCCCCGCTCCCAGAAGGACAATCACGGCGACCAGAAACCAGGCCGCGATTTTCAAGACTTTTTTCAATGGATCATTCCTTTCTTTCAATCATACCTACATGGCTTTTTTGATGCCGTACTTTACCAGAAAACCGTTGACGGGATAAGACACCGCAAAACCGCAAAACATGGCCAACTGCATCATGAACCAGAATTCCCATCCTGTTTTTGAGGGCGCCGCTCCGCCGCCGAAGCCGAAGATAACGACGGCCATGAAGCCATACATGCCGATCTGCCACGCGGTCAGGGACATAAAATCGATTTTCAGGGCTTTGACTGCCGTTTGAAACACAGACAGGCTTTCCATCGGACGAATGGCCGCATACTGGAATCCCGCGCCAAAGATCAGGGCGAGAACATAGTCCAGAATCCACTGACCCGCCAGATAACTGCCGAAAGCCGAAACCGGAACGAAATAAGTAAACCATTCGCCGGCAATATCCGCCAGAGTACATCCCGCACCGCAGTGCAGGGTTGACAGGAGAACCCTTTGCCACAAAGGTCTGGCCGGAGTCATGCTCATGCCTTCCATGGAAGACATCTGAACATTCATCTGCGGATTCCCCGCCGGGATCCGGCCGATTTTGAAATAGGCGTAAAGAGCCGCCCAGTTTCCCCATAAGCCGCTCAGCACCCATACGGGACACATGATTTTCATTTTCTGCGGATGCCCGGAAGAGATGTCCGACTTGATGAGAAGGGCGGCAATGAAACCGGAAATAACAAAAAAAGCGGCGGCATTTTCAAAAATGGGGTGCATGGATGAATCCTTCCTGTTGCTTTACAGCCATGATACGTGATTTTCGCTTTTCCGCGTATTATCAAATCGTTTTATAGCATCATTGAGAGATGGAAAAACCGGTCGGAAAAGAGTCATTTTTTTGTAATGTATACTCTTGTTTTATTCCGGAATGATCTGCGAACGGACGACAATCCGGCGTTGGCGGCGGCGGCGCGGGAGGGGTTGGACATCATTCCCCTTTATGTTTTTGAAAAGGGCTTTGCGATCCGACGGGCGGCAGACTGGGGACGCCTTGAGGCTGTCCGCCGCTTCCGGCCTCTGTGCCTTCGAAGCGGGGATCCGGCGGAGGAAATCTTTGAAATCGCGAAGCGGTATCCGCTGGCTGGAGTCTATATGAACCGGCGTTACGTTCCCGCGGAACAGGAAGAAGATGCGCGTCTGAAAAAGGTGTTGAAAAGGCACGGCCTGAAGATTTTTGATTTTGAAGGGAATCTGCTGTTCGCGCCTTCGGCACTTCTGACCCGAACCGGCGGACATTACCGCCGCTTCACGCCTTTTTACCGGCGGACATCTGAATTCCCGATTGACCGACCTTTGCCGGCGACGGCGGCCGTGTCCTTTTTCATTCCGCCTGGTTCTTTTACACCGCCGTCCGTTCCGGACTGGGCGAAAAAGTTCGCCGGCATCTGGACGCTGGATGAAAACGAGGCACTGAAACGACTCCGCCGGTTTGACTTTTCGGCATATGAACGAACGAGAGACTTTCCGGCACTTGAAACGTCGCGCCTGTCGCCGTATCTGTCTTTCGGTCTGGTTTCGATTCGGCGCCTTTGGGCCACGGCGGAGGATGCCTCTTTCCGGCGCCAGCTGATCTGGCGGGAATTCAACGCCCATCTGCTCGCTTCTTTCAAGGATCTGCGCCGGAATCAGATTAAAAGCACCTGGTATTTCCATGAGGCGGAAGACGACGAACTCCTTGAACGCTGGAAACGCGGAGAAACAGGAGAGGCGATCGTTGATGCCGGCATGAGGGAGCTTTGGGAAACGGGATACATGCATAACCGGGTGCGCATGGTTGCGGCGTCCTGGCTGATTCACAATATGCGCCAACCCTGGCGGCGGGGTGAGGAATGGTTCATGCGGACGCTTCTGGACGCGGACGAAGCCAATAATCCGGCGAACTGGCAATGGGCGGCCGGGTGCGGCGCGAACGGTTCTCCGGTGCGACCCTTCAGTCCGACCCGCCAGGAAAAACGCTTTGATCCGGCGGCCGAATATATCGGGCGGTGGAAAAATACCGTCCTGCGCTTTCCGCGCCGTGACGGATGAAACGCCTTTCTTACGCGGGATCGGGCAGAGGCGTAAAAATAAACTCTCCGGTTTCGGAATCCACGGCGAAATCGATAAGCGGATACTTCGCGCCGTCGGGCAGATTGAAATGCCACCATTCGTCGGAAAATGCTTCAAATCCGGCGTCTTCCATCAGCTGACGGAGCAGAGCCCGGTTCGCTGTTTTTTCATCTTCATACGGCGGATGATAAGAGTACGCCGCCTTCCGGAGCTCTTCCTGATAAGGGGCAAAGTTCCCGGCTGTCAGCTGCTGGGCGAACTCGGCTGTATAGGCGTCAACGCGGGTCGGATAGGGCAGTTCCTTCCCCTCCCTGTCCGTCAGACAGACATCAACGGCGGTTCCGTGGCAATGCTGGGAACGGAAGGGTGTTTCGGCGAACAGCCCCCTGACCGGGACGCGATCCATCAGCAGCTGATGCGCCAGCGGCGGCCGGTAGGCATCGAAAATTTTCAGCTTCAAATCTCTTTTGACCAGTTCCGGCCTTAATTTTTCCAGATTTTCCACGACATGCCGATGGGCAAAACAGCGGTTGCCCAGACCAATTTCATGGTAGGCGTTTCTCCGGGGCATATTTTCGGTCGTGGCATACATCAGATGAACGATAAAAAGGTCATCGGATCGGATCTCAACAAAATCGGCAGAAAGCATGGCGGTTGTCCTTTGTGGAAAAGATATCCCGAATTCTTGCAGTCCTGTTTCCTCAAGTCAAGGGAAGAGCATGAAAAGCGGCCTTTTTTAGGGATTGTTAACCTTATGCTTTTAGACTAGCCGTAAAAAGTTTTGTTTTCTCCGACAGTAAAGAAGCACTCCCATGAAAAAAAGAAATATGCTGCTTTGTTCCGTTTCCTACGCCGTCCTGACTTTTTCGGGCGTTTTCAATCCGGCCCGGGCGGTTGTGACCGTCAACGGAACGGGGTCCGAGCTCGTTATTAACGCCGAACGGGTTCAGACGGAATCGGACAGAAAATACCTCATGGGTTATACAAATGACGCAGAACACATCCCGCTGGAACAGTCGATCGGATCGTATATTCTTGGTGTGGCCAATTCGGGCGAGACTTTGGGCAGTATCCGTATGGTCGGCACCGCGAGCATGTCGATTGAAAAATACGCGCGCCAGGAAACAACCGCGACGGAAACATGGAATTTTGTCCGGGACGGCAATTTGAACATGACGGGCGGCTCCATCATCAACGAAGGCAGCGGCGTCCTGACGATCAAAGGCAGTGACACAACCCTTAATCTCAGCAACGGCGCCCAGATTCTGAGCCAGGGCGCGCCGAGCGGTTCTTCGGAAAGCGAAGCGACGAACAAAGGCGCGCTGGACATCCAGGGCGGAACGTTCAACATGTCCGGAACGTCACAGATCGGCGGTTCTTACGGCACCGGCAAATCCTATCAGGAAACGGGCGGCCTCGTGACGATCAGCGGCGGGACGTTTCATTTAAGCGACCAGGCGGCCATCGTTCAGAAAGGCAAGGGCGATCTGCTTTTTCAGCCGTCCGGAGCGCTGGACTTTGATTCAACCAGTTCAGGGGGCATTCTTCATTCGGGGGCTTCCGGCGACATCCTGATCAAGGGCGGCACTTTCACATTCCAGCAGAGCGGCGGCATTTCCAAAGGCCAGACCGACGAACAGAACGTGACGGAAGGTAGCATTACCGTTTCGGGCGGCTCCCTGATTTTTGAAGACGGCGCTTCGATGGTGATGCAGAAAGCGAACAAGGGCGACATCAAATTCACCAACGCCAATCTGACGGCCCGGACGACGACACCGCCGGAAGATGAAGCCGTTCCGTTCAACGCGGTCCTCCATAAAGGCGAGGGGATTCTCAGTTTCGGCGAGGGGGCAACGGTTAATCTGACGAACGCGAACGTTTTTACGGTTGACAAAGCCGAAATGAACATCAGCGGGGGCACGTTCACTCTGGACGGTGCTTCATCGATCGGCGGCATTTTCGGCGCTGAAAATGCCTACACGGACGAAGTCGGCGACGTGACGATTTCCAACGGCCGTTTTGTGCTTTCGGATTCCTCATCCATCGTTCAGGAAGGCGCGGGCAGTATTATCCTGAAGGAAGGTTCCTCCATGTCCGGCCTGATTTCCATTTCGGCGACAGCCACGGATAAAACGCCCGATACCGGAGCGATTTCAACCGGCATCCGGCATACCGGCGGTTCGGGCGATATTGAAATCAAGGCGGCCAATCTGACCTTCACCGGAGCCGGCGCGGGCATATACAGGGGACGTGAGGAGGCCTCTCAGACCACGACGGGTAACATCACGCTTTCGGGATCCAGCAGTTCCATTACGCTGAACAACGGAGCTTCGATTGTCCTGGATGCTTCCAACACCGGCGATTTTGCGGTCTCGGCGGGCAGCATCACTCTGGCGGGCGCGGATGAAGCGAGCATTTCGTCTTTGAATAACCGCGGGACGGGGACTGTCGCTGTTTCGGGAACGGCAGATGTCCGTCTGAACGCGTACGCGATGCTTTCTGCAAAAGGGGATCTGAATATTTCCGCGGGCACGGTTCAGGCAAAAAATTCCAGTATCCTGCGTAGCGAAAGCAACATCAATATTTCGGGCGGCGCTTTGACACTGACGGATTCGGCTCTGTTTCTGCAACAGGGAAGCGGCAGTCTTTCCATTTCGGAAAACACCGAAGAAGCAACCGTTCCCACCTTTGTAATCTCCAGCGCGGTTGCGCCGGCGTCCGAAGGCTTTCCCATCAATACCGGCTTCGTCCACGGCGGTTCCAGCGGCAATATTGACGTTTCGGCCGGAACCTTCCAGCTCACCGGCGCGGGAGCCGGCGTTTACAAGGGCGGCGTCAACGGTCTGAGCCCCGATTCGATGACGACGTCTTCTTCTTCGGGGGACATCAATCTGACCGGCGGAACATGGACGTTCGCCGATGACGCCAAAATCATCATGGGGGCCCAGAATCAGGGCGCTGTCAATATTTCGGGCGGGACATATTCCTTCGCCGGGAACAATACGGGCATTTTCGCCGACGGCGGCCAGACAATCAATTTTTCCGGCGGTAAAATTACGGCCAATGACACCCTGAACATCAACGGTATCCTTAAAGTCAGCGGCAGCGCGGTTCTGGAAGGCTCCGGGCTTCTGAATTTCAAGGACGGCGCGGGAGCGGTCTTTGATGCCGCGACGACATGGGGCGGCAGCGCCGTGTTGTCCGGCGGTTTGATGACCTTCAACAGCAATGTCAGCTTTGCGCAGGATTTCACGGCGTCGGGCACTGTCGATACAAAGGCGAGCACCCTGACGGTCGGCGGCGACATGACGTTTGCCGGCGGATCGACCTATGCTCTGACCATGGCTTCGGAAAACTCTAACGGCAAGATCGTCGCCAATAAAGTGACCGTGGGTAACGGGACGTCGGATAAGGTCAATCTGTCCGTCACGCTGGTGCGCGGCGCGGCCATCAAGGACGTCGTGCGGCGGTTCACCTTCATTGAAACGTCGAGCGCTTTGAACGCGGATCAGTTCACGATTTCCAATAACCGTTATTCCTTCAAACCCGGAACGGACTGTCCGAATGACCTGTGTTACGACGTCGAAATGATTTTGGGCGCGGCGGACGTGGTTTATGTTGCCGGCGGTTCGGCGAACGAAGCGGCGACGGCCACGGCGCTTCTGGACGGCGCTCTGTTCCAGGAAGGCACACCTCTGCGTGCGGTGACGGATAAAATCGAAGCCCTTTCCCAGCATGAATGGGGTCAGTATACAGAAGCTCTGGCTGCAATCGCGCCGGATCCGGATGATGCAGGCATCAATACGGTCGCCGAGGCACAGAACAGAATTATCGGTTCCATCGGCAACCGCATGGGCGAAGTCGTTTCCATGATGAACAGCGGCATGTACGGCCGTTCGGGCGGCTCCGGATATGACTACGGTTATCCGGCAAGCTCCTATTACCGCCGTGCGCCGAATCGTCCCACGACGCCTTACCGCCCGTGGGAAAAGAATCCGAAGCATTACGGCGTGTGGATTCAGGGGCTGTACAATAAAACCGAACTGAAGGCCGACGGGGTGGGCAAACCCGGCTTTGACGGCAATACCTCGGGCGTGACAATGGGCGCGGATTCCGAAGTGGCGGAAGGGCTTGTTTTGGGGTTGGGGTATGCTTATACGACTTCGGACATTTCGGGCTATCTGCGCCAGACGAAAATCACGAGCAATTCCGGTTTCCTGTATGGCTTCTACAAGCCGAACCGCTTTTTCATCAATGGCGTGTTCAGCGGCGGCCAGTCAAAGGTCAAGGAAGAGAAAAACGTCGCCGGGACGTTTGTGAATGATGACTACAAATCCAATTTCTTTGCCGCACAGGTGATGGGCGGTTACGAAATGGGCGTGTTTACGCCGTCGGTTGGTCTGCGTTACTCCTACGTCAATGCGGAACGCCACGAGGACAGCATCGGTCAGGAAATCAAATCAAACGATTACAAGACGTTTACGGGCGTTCTGGAAGGGCGTCTTTCCGAACAGTACTATCTGGGAGCCAATTTCCGCTTCCGTCCAGAAGTTTCCCTGGCCGCGACGTATGATTTTTCGCGCGACAAGGGCGGGGCGACTGTTTTCCTGCCGAACGCGACATCCTATACGATCGAGGGACGCGAGCTGGACAAGTTTGCGGCCGAAGCGGGTGCAGGTGTGACCCTTTTGTTCGATAACTCGTTTGAATTCGCGGTCAATTACAAAGGCGAGTTCAGAAAAGATTATACGAATCATTCGGTTACGGCAAAATTGCGCTATAATTTTTAAAAGAAGCGAAAAAGAGCGAATTATTTTCTTGTAATCATCAGGAAAAGGCGTAAAGTCTTACACAAGATTTTATACTTTCTCTGCGATGTTGGCTTTGCCGGAAACGGCGGGCGGTACTAAGAAGTTCG
Organism: uncultured Rhodospirillaceae bacterium; assembly: GCA_900553035.1. Lineage (GTDB taxonomy): Bacteria > Pseudomonadota > Alphaproteobacteria > CAAGCB01 > CAG-977 > CAG-977. The sequence continues at coordinate 10,462 of USCC01000031.1, forward strand.
ACTTATTAGCGTTAACTAGGAGAGGCGGCCCTGCGGGTCAAAAGTTAAAACTCTTCCGGTTTTTCATTCGGAAAAAACGGTTACGTAACGTTCTATAAGGAGGCTTTTAAAATGGCTAACGGTATCGTCAAATGGTTCAACAGCACTAAAGGTTACGGATTCATTCAGCCGGAAGGCGGCGCGAAAGACGTCTTTGTGCACATCAGCGCTGTTGAGCGTGCCGGTCTGAAGACCCTGAACGAAGGGCAGGCGGTCAGCTATGAGCTGGTCACCAACAAAGGCCGCACGTCCGCCGAAGAACTGAAACTGATCTAGTTTTTTGAGCACAGGAAAAACCGTCCGGTTCTGCCGGACGGTTTTTTTGTTGCCGATTCACAGAAACGAAAAACGCCCCCCATCGCGGGGGGCGTTTTCCTTCAGAGAGGTCAGTATTCAACACACAAATGGGCTGCATGCGCATATGTCGTCGTTTTACCCGTACACTCACAATACGTGCCGCCCGAACAGCTGTCGGTCGTGGGGGCCAGAGAATGACACATGAAACATTGCGTGGCGGCGTTGGTGTAGCCTTTGATGCAACATCCGTCGGACGTACAGACGCTTGACGCATAATTGCAGAAAGCCGCGCTTGTACAGTTGCGCCCCAGACACATTTTTCCGCACGCTCCGTTCTGACAGATCTGTCCGCTGGGACAGCTGACACCGGCGCAGGCGTTGTAGGAGCATCTCCCGCCGCTCAGTTCATACTTGGCTGCGCAGGCCGTGCAGTTTGAAGCACTGGTGCATGAGGTGCATCCGGTCGGGCAGGGCGAACAGCTTCCGCCCGAAAGGTAACTCCCCGAAGCACACCCGCGGCAGGTTCCCGTTGATGTGTCACAGTTTGTGCATCCCGCACTGCAGGAGTAAACCGGATCGGCGACACAGCACCCTTTGCCTGTTCCGTTCACACAGTGAGTCGCGGACGGACACTGCATGCCGTCGCAGGGCATGCGGCATTTGGTTCCGTCCCAGATCTGTCCGGATGTACACATGGAGCAGTTTGTCTGACCAACGGTACAGGCCGCGCGGCATCCGCCGGAGCCGTCCGAAGTCTGGTTCGCGGGACATCCGCACGCTTCACCGTCGGCGCATGCGGAGCACTGTCCGCCGGAGCATTTCGTTCCCGCCACACAGTGAGAGGCTGTCGTACAGGCAACGCATCCGCCAGAACCGTCGGCATAGGGCGCCGCACCGGGACAGCCGCAGTAGGAACCGGCCGAACAATTTGAGCATGTTGTTCCGCCGCACTGCTTTCCGGCGCCGCAGGAAGAGGAGGTACAGCGGCACGAAGCCGTATGTCCCGAAGCGGCGCACGAAGGCGTTGTTCCTGTGCAGCTGATCAGTGAGCAGGCGTCAACGCATTCGTTATTGACGCATTTTTCCGCGCTTCCGCAGTTATCGTCGGAAAAGCACTCATGAGACTCTTTCTCGGAAGCGCTTCGGCCTTTGACGGCGCGGCTGGCTTCCGCTTCGCTTTGGCGGCCCAGCTTGACCGCGCGTGCCGTCTTGAACGCTTCGTTCTCCTTAAACGCCCCGAAAGCATGGGCTGTTGCGGCAACGGACAGAAAGGCAAGAAACAGAAATATTATTTTTTTCATTGTCTTTTCCTTTCATTAATAGGTACAACACCCGTCAACCAGTCTTTGACCGGAAGGACAGGTGACGCTGCCGGAATAGCACTGTCCGGCGATCAGGGTATAACCCGACGCACATGTCGTGCATGAGGAACCGTTTGAACAGGCGCTGCAGTTGGATGGGCAGGCACTGCACGTTCCGCCGGACAGGAAATAGCCCGATTTGCATGAATTGCATGTGCCGGCCATCGTATTGCATGACGCACAGTTGCTGTCACAGTTTTTTATGCAGTACAGCCGGTTGGAGACCAGTGTAAATCCGCTTTTGCAGGCCGTGCAGTAGCCGGCGGTGTCGCACGCGGTGCAGTTTGTGCCGTCCTTGTAGGCGCAAAGGCATGATCCGCCGGACAGATAATAACCGGATTTACAGGCGGTGCAGCTGGACGATCCGGTACAGCTGCTGCACGTTGACGGACAGCTGGAGCAATAACAGCCGTTTTTATACTGTCCGGACGGGCAGGAAGAGACACAGCCGCCGCCACCGCCGCCACCGCCGCCACCGCCGTCCACAACAAGGCGGTCCTGTTCCATATATGCCATTGCCGCCTGAGACGTTAAAGGAAACATCAAAGCGGCTGAAAAGAGAAAAAAGAGCAAGAAGTTTGTTTTTTTCATATAAGCTCTCCATGTAAAAGGGGTCTAAGATCAAAGCATAATTCCCCGCAGACATGAGAAAGCGCTCCTTCGTACGAACGAAAGAGTGAAAAAGGCCTCAAAATAAGGGAATTATCTCTTAAAAGGTGTGCATGGGGGAGGGCATCTTCTAAAGATGATTTAGAACCCCAGTAATACCAAGCGGTTGCTGATGAAACGTTCATTTTGGTTATCCTTACATTCCCATGACATCATCAATTATAAGTATACGTAAAAAATATGGCGAAATTATGGCAAAGTTGCGGCGGAAATGTGATTTTATTTGTATGGTGTGAAAACGTTTCTTTAACAGGCTGAAAAAGAAGAGGAAAGTCTGTCCTTTATTTTCTGAGAAAATTCGTGCCAGGGGCAAAGCTTTTTTTGCTAAGCAATAAAAAGGAGCGTGCTAACGTGACGGAGATTTCAGATTGAACCCCGTGCGCGGTCTGAGGATAGGGGAGGCAGGCACGGCCGGTCGGTATGCTTTTCTTTTTTTGCTAAGCAATAAAAAAGGAGCGTGCTAACGTGACGGAGATTTTTTAACGCGGCGTATGTCTGACAAGGCGCAAATGAAAAAGCCCCCGTGCACGGGGCTTTATACTGAAGGTGCGCTTTCCTACAAAAAGGCCGTTCCGCTGAAAGAGCAATGTGTATCGCCCGTCATGAGGATATCGATATTGTTTTCCCATTCGACAAACAGGCTGCCGCCGTCCATTCTGATTTCGGCCTTTCCTGTGCTCAACCCCCGGCGCACAGCCGCCACCAGCGTTGCGCAGGCGCCCGTGCCGCATGCCATGGTCACGCCCGTGCCGCGTTCCCAGACGCGCATGCGCAGAAGGTCGGGACGGATGACCTGAACAAATTCAACATTTGTCCGCTGCGGAAACAGGGGATGGTTTTCCACCTGCGGGCCAAGGCGCGCGATGTCGGTGTTTTCAACGTCGTCCACAAAGAACACGGCATGCGGATTCCCCATGGAAACAGCAACCGGCGGCGGGAGTTCATCATGAATACCGTTCAGAGACAGTGTGTCCGTTTCTTCTGCCAGAGGAATTTCATCCCAGCTCAGGCGCGGTTTGCCCATATTGACCGTCACCAGAGCAGAAGGCGATTCACGGAAGGCTTTCAGAATCTTGCCGTCCGGCGCTTCCAAAGCAAGAGAGGTCTTTTCCGTTTCATCCATCAGAAGCTTGGCCACACAGCGCGTTCCATTGCCGCACGCTCCCGCAAAGCTGCCGTCCGCATTGTAGATTTTCATCCGCGCAAACGCCTTGTCCGACGGCTCAATCAGAATCATCTGGTCAAAGCCGACGCCCGTTTTGCGGTTGCCCATACGGACAACGTCCTGTGCCGTCAGGCTGGTGTAGCCGTTACGATTGTCAATGATGACAAAATCGTTGCCAAGGCCGTCCATTTTAATAAAGGGAACCGTTTTCATAAGGATAATCCTCCTATTCTCTGAATTGCCTTTTCCGTATTCTCCCGGGTGCCGAAGGACGTCAGACGGACGTACCCTTCGCCGCACCGCCCAAATCCGCTGCCCGGCGTACAGACAATCTGCGTTTCGTTCAGAAGGATGTCAAACATCTGCTCCGACGAAACACCCTCCGGCGTTTTCAGCCAGATATAAGGCGCATCGGTTCCGCCGAAAACGCTCAGCCCCCTGGCGGCCAGGCCTTCACGGATCAGACGCGCGTTTTCCATGTAATAATCAATCGTTTCCCGAACCTGCTTTTTTCCTTCCGCGGAAAAGACAGCTTCGGCCGCACGCTGGACAATATAAGGTGCGCCGTTGTATTTCGTCGTATGGCGGCGGCGCCAGAAACCGTTCAGGCCGACCGTTTCGCCCTTGTCCCCAACGGAAGCTTTCAACGTTTTGGGCACAACCATGTAGGCACAGCGCAGGCCTGTGAAACCCGCCGTTTTGGAAAAGGAACGAAGCTCAATTGCAACTTCCTTTGCCCCGTCAATTTCATAAATGCTGTGCGGCAGGCCGTCGTGACGGATGAATTCCTTGTACGCGGAATCAAAAATGATGACCGAACCGTTTTCGCGGGCATACCGAACCCAGCGAGCCAGATCGTCGCGGCTCATGACCGTCCCGGTCGGGTTGTTCGGGGAACACAGGTAAATCAGTCCCGCCGGTTTTTCCGGAAGAGCCGGGGCAAAGCCGTTCTGTTCTTCGCACGGCAGAAATTCCAGCGCACGGCCGGCCATGATGTTGCTGTCCCGATAAACCGGATAGACAGGGTCGGGAACGGCGACCAGATTGTCGGCCGCAAAGATTTCCTGAATATTGCCGACGTCGCACTTGGAACCGTCGCTGACAAACACTTCGTCCGGATCAATGTCGATTCCGCGGGCTTTGTAATCATTTTCGACAATGGCGGAAATCAGAAAATCGTATCCCTGTTCGGGACCATAGCCGCGCATGGTTTCCGAATGCCCCATTTCGTCGGCCGCCTTATGCAAAGCAGCGACACAGGCCGCCGGAAGAGGGCGCGTCACGTCGCCGATGCCCAGGCTGATGACCTCGGCGGAGGGGTGGTTTTCCTTATAGGCTTTGATTTTCCGGGCAATTTCCTGAAACAGGTAGTTCGCGGACAGATTCAGATAGTTTTCGTTTGCTTTTACCATGGTGTTTCCATTCCTGACGAGTTCAGAACCGGCGTCATCATAACTTTTTTTGCCTTCAAACCAAAGATAAAAAAAGATCCTACAAAAATGTCGTGCATTCGGGGCGAAGCCTTGTATAATGCGCCGCATGAAGCAAAAGCAGACGACATTTCCGCGCGTACAGTCCGGCCTGGATTTCCTGTCCAGCATGTCCGCCCTGATGGACAGCCGGAAGGATATCAGCGAAATTCTGCATTCCGCCCTTAAGGCTCTGTCCCAGAGACTGGGCCTGCGTTGCGGGACAATTTCCCTTCTGAACCACAGCACGAAAGTCTTGGTCATCGACGTCGCCGAAGGTCTGACAAAAGAGCAGATCAGCCTGGGTCATTACAAAATCGGCGAAGGCGTCACCGGCCGGGTGGCTCTGAGCGGTGAACCCATGATCATTCCGAAAACGAGCGAATCGCAGCTCTTCCTGAACCGTACGGGTCGCCGCCAGAGCACAGAAACCTCGTTTATCTGTGTGCCCGTCAAAGCCGATCATGAAGTCATCGGAACGCTCAGCGTGGACAGGGACTACAGCCCGGAAGCGGATCTGGAATGCGACTGCCAGCTGTTGACAATTCTTTCCTCAATGTTGGGGCAGGCTCTGAAAATCCGTCAGAGCATCCAGCGTGAAAACGCTTTGCTGAGCCGCGAAAACGAACGCCTGCGCAGCGAGCTGGAACAGAAATTCCATCCGGACAACATCATCGGCCGGTCGTACGAAATGCAACGCGTCTACAACCAGATCAACCGCGTGTCACACACGGATGCGACCGTTCTGATCCTGGGGGAGACGGGAACGGGAAAAGAGCTGATCGCCCATGCCGTCCACCAATACAGCGACCGCGCGGATAAGCCCTTTATCCGCGTCAACTGTGCGGCTCTTCCGGAAAGCCTGATTGAAAGCGAGCTGTTCGGGCATGTGCGGGGCGCTTTCACCGGAGCCTTGGCCGACCGCAAGGGACGCTTTGAACTGGCCGACGGCGGGACAATTTTTCTGGATGAAATCGGGGAAATTTCTCCCGCAGTGCAGATGCGGCTCCTGCGCGTTCTGCAGGAACGTGAATTTGAACGGGTCGGAGACGCCCGGACACGCAAAGTCGATGTCCGCGTCATTGCCGCGACAAACCGGGATCTGCAACAGATGGTGAAGGACGGTAAATTCCGCGAAGATCTCTTTTTCCGCCTCTACGTTTTCCCAATCGCCGTTCCGGCTTTGCGCGAACGGAAATCGGACATACGGCTTTTGGCTGAACATTTCCTGAAAATTTTCCGGGAACGTAACAATAAACCTCTCCTGTCGCTGGGAGAGGATGTTCTGCGCCGTCTGGAGAACTACCGCTGGCCGGGCAACGTGCGCGAACTTGAAAACGGTCTGGAACATGCCGTCCTGATGGCCGGAACCGAAGAGACGGAGTTGCTTCATTTCCCGCCCATGCTGTCGGCCATTCCCGATCCGGCGGACGAACCGGGACGAGGGCTGAAAGCGGCGGTTGATTTTTACGAGGAAACACTGATTTCTCGCGCTCTTTCGGAAACAGGAGGCAACATTGCCGCCGCCGCCCGCCGGCTCCAGACAACGGAGCGCATTTTAGGGTATAAAATCAGGCAATATGGTCTTTCTTCGCCCCGGCGCCGCCGGAAAAAGGCTACGCCTTGACGACCTCGGCATCGTAAACATGCTTGAACTCGCCGTCCTCATCAATTTCACAGACAAGAACCTTCGCGGTTTTTGCCAGCTGAGCCGCGATTTCGGTCGGGATGTCATTCATACATATCTGCGGCGTTTCGGGAGAGCGGGTCAGAACAACACCGTTCCGTGTCAGGCTGATTTTCGGCTGCGACGGTTCGGGATCAAGCCCGTAAAACACCAGCATGAGCTCGCCCGCGGTATTCATCAGGAAATCGTATTCCTGTTCGTTGATGACAGCCATAAAATAACTCCGTTTCTGCACGTCGGGTCTATCTTATCCGAAAAGGGGCCGGTTTAAAAGTCTTCTTTCATCTGCCTGATTTCAATTGCCTGAAGAGTATATTCTCCTTTTCCGGCGGCGAACGAGAACGTCAGCTCCTGTTCGGCAGGAAGCATGTTTATGACGAAATAATCCGTGTTTTCTCCTTTTTTCAGGGGAATGGGGATGAATTTTCCGCGGTCGTTCCGGAATTCGCCCGTAACCGTCAGAAGGCCGTCGTTCGGAACGTCCGCACGGATCTTCACCACCATGGTTTTCGCATGGGGATAGACGATTTTTCCGGTTCTGACAACGACAGGCGCACCGTCTTCACTCTGCCGGACAAGAGGCGCGGGCAGGGTGTAATACGTTTTTTCTCCGGCAGTCGTCGCTTCAAAATCAATATAAGGCTGATAGGCGTTGATGCGGGCGGAAAGCTCCGCAACATGACGATCGATATTTTCCGGTGTCAGCCGGCCGCGCTCCTGACCCATCAGCTTCAGTATGGCCGTATTGATATTGGGCTGATAATGGCCGATGTCGCGGTAATAGGCCATGTTTCCGGTTATCTCCTCCAGGTTCAGAAAATCGAAAACCTTGACGTTCGGCCGTCCGGCCGTCCGTTTCACCAGATAGGAACGCATGTCCAGATAATCGTCGTAAACATCGGCCAGCAGGGGAAGGTTGGGATACACATAGGCATACGGCGGGAAGAACAGGTAAAATTCAACATCGGGATACTGTTCCGCAAGGGAGACAATGTACGCGTCGACATACGGAAATTCCCTGTTTTCCGGATTCCACAGAGGCGGTTTGGGCTGTTGCGGCGCGTTTGATGTGAAATTGTGGGCGAACGCGAAGCTGAACGGGCTGTCGGCCCAGAAATCAAAATCCTCGTTTTCCCCCGTCCGCGGGTAATGCTTGTCCCGGATCCTTTTCTCGCTGTGTCCGTAATAAAACATGCGCAGGTTTGAAAAAGACGTCAGATGCTGGAAATCGTCCCATATGGACGTGTTGTACAGTTCATAGGGGAACGATGTGCCCGTCAGGTATACGCCATCCCGCGTTTCATAACGCAGGGCATCCAGCCCCCACAGAACTTTCCTGATCTTTCCCGATTCCAGAGCATAGCGGAGGGCGGAATCCAATTCTTTGATGTAATATCCCGGAATGTAAAGGCGCATCGTCTTTTTCCAGCCCAGATATTTCTCAATTTCCGAAGCCAGAAAATTCTCGGAAACGGACGAGCCGATAGAGAGCGTTTCAAAATCGCTGTTCTCGTACAGGTGACGGCGGATTCTTCCGGCCTGAAAATACCGGGGCGAGCAGGCCTGGTAAGTATTGCGGAAACCGTATATATTGCACGGATCGCCGAAATACGAAAACAGAATCAGTGCGCCGGAAAGGGCGAAAAACAGGGCGACTGCCGTGAAAAAACGCTTTTTATAAATTTTCTGCATGTTCCCTGTTCCTTAAAAATTCGCGTAGATGAAGTCCGTAACGCGGTGCGCTGTCATGAGGTACATGAACAGGATCAGAGCGCTGAAAATCCCCCAGCGTCTCCGTCCGTCCACTCGTTCAAGCCATTCAATGCTGTTGGGCGCCAGGCGGCAGAACGCGAGCAGCCCCAGCGGAATAAACAAATCCGGCAGATCCGCAGTATTGAATGAGGATATATCGAACAGACGCCCCGTCATCAAAAAGGCCGATGAAATCGTTTCGGCACGAAAGAAAATCCAGGCAATATTGACAAAGAAAATCAGCAGAATCCAGGCCGGAACCGCCGGCATCCGGCGCCCGGCGTTCATCCACAGCCGGTGGCATACCATGGCGCCGCCGTGCAGGCAGCCCCACACGATGAAAGGCCAGCCTGCGCCATGCCAGAACCCGCCGACCAGAAAGACCGTGAACAGGTTCAGATACGTACGGAACGTCCCTTTGCGGTTGCCGCCCAGAGGAATATAAATGTAGTTCAGAAGCCACCGGGACAGCGTGATGTGCCAGCGTCGCCAGAAATCCTGAATGTTCAGAGCCTTGTACGGCGACAGGAAATTGACCGGAATCCGTATGTTCAGGAACAGAGCCGCCCCCATCGCCATATCGCAGTAACCGCTGAAATCAAAATAAAGCTGCATTGTATAGCACAAAGAGGTGTACCATGCCTGAAGCAGGGTAATGTCGGTCAGGGCATAACCGTCGGCAACATATTCGACCAGCCTGTCGGCAATCATGACTTTTTTGAACAGACCCAGGGAAAAGATGAACATCCCCTTGTAAACGTTTTCCCAGTTGACAAATCGGTTTCGGGGCTTTTTGAACTGGGGCACGAGATCCCTGTGATACATCAACGGCCCGGCGATCAGCTTCGGGAAGAAACAGATGTAGAGCATGTAATTGAAAAAATCATGGTCTTCCGTATCGCCGCGGTACGTGTCCGTCAGATAGGAAATCTGCTGGAACGTAAAGAAGGATATGGCCAGAGGCAGGAAAATCGTTTGAATTTCAATGTTGACATGCAAAAGGGCGTTGATGTTGTCGACAAAGAAATTCGCATACTTGTAATAACACAGCACATAAACGTTGAACAGAAGGCCGACGATCAGCAGAGGCTTCCTTTGCGCCGGTCGGATTATCCTCATCTGGGTTGCGAAAGCATAGTTCACCAGAATGGACATCAGCATGATCCCGATGTTTTCCGGCAGGAAATAACCATAGAAAAAGAACGATGCCAGAATCAGCGAAATATTGGCGAAAACGCTCAGATGCCTTTTGTTCAGGAAAAAATAAATCAAGGCCGTAACGGGCATGAAAAGAAAAATAAAGGCGAATGAATTGAAAAGCATTACGCTGCTCCGTTTTTTATAAGGCCGTATAATTTGCCTCTTTTACAGGAGGAACCGGCCGTTTGTCAATAACGTGTTTTGAGGCATGCCGGCGATCATCTGTCCGGACGCCTCTGCAGACCGAAACCGTCCCGTAAGCCTTCGGTCTGCTTTCATCCGGGCACAGCGAAAAAACAGACCCGGCTTTGCCCGGCAATCTCCGGCGAACGCTTGTCGATATCCCCGAAACCGTTGACAGAAAACACCTTTTTCATGTCAGGAACTCTTTGATGCGGCGAACGGCTTCCTTCAGGCCGAGCTTTTCAATGGGCGTGCCTTCGGGAAACGCGGTCAGCGTTTCCGATGGGACGGCGCGATCCAGCATGACGAACACGCCCCGGTCATCCTTTTTGCGGATCAGACGACCGAAAGCCTGCGCCATTTTTATGCGCACGATCATCAGGTTGTATTCCTCCCGCGCTCCGCCATAGGCTTCCTTGCGTGCTCTGTGGGCAATGTCGGGTCGCGGCCAGGGGACACGGTCAAACAGCAGAAGCCGCAGAGACCGACCCGGAACGTCGATGCCGTCACGCACGGCGTCGGTTCCCAGAAGGCAGGCATCCTCTTCGGCCTTGAAGACGTCAAGAAGCGTTGACATGTTGACCGTATCGACATGCTGAGCCAACAGAGGCAGTCCGGCTTCGGCCAAAGGCTCGCGGATGCGGGTATACACGGCGCGCAGACGGGCAATGGCCGTAAAAATGCCCAGCCCGCCTCCCTGTGAAGCGATGAACAACTCCCGGCACGCGGCGGCCACCTGATCGGCGCTGTTCCTGTCCACATCGGTCAGGATGAAAACACGGGCGTTCGCGGCGTAATCAAAGGGGTACCGTGTCAACGCCATCTTCGCCCTCATCAA
>USCC01000032.1 GCA_900553035.1 uncultured Rhodospirillaceae bacterium
GTGACTCTTTAAGAAATGAGATGATGCTTCACTGTATTATTGCTCAGCAAAAAAAAAGGTCTGTGCGGAGTACACACTGGCGTTCGGGCATATGTCCGCTTTTTCCGTACAGCATGGCGTGACCGACGGCGTGACTCTTTAAGAAATGAGATGATGCTTCCGTATTATTGCTCAGCAAAAAAAGGTCTGTACGGAGTACACACTGGCGTTCGGGCATATGTCCGCTTTTCCCGTACAGCACGACGTGACCGACGGCGTGACTCTTTAAGAAATGAGATGATGCTTCACTGTATTATTGCTCAGCAAAAAAAGGATGCGGAGGGGGCGCGGTCGCCGGACATTGTGGGCGCCGAACAACTTAATCTGAGGGATACAGACTCTCCCGGCGAAAGTCCGTTAATACTCTTCATTCTTCTGAAATCAGAAAAGTCATGGAGTGCCGAAAACCGGGCTTTTCTTTCTCAACCCGTTTCCAAGGCCTCGCGATTCTTCGCATGGCCGAAATATTTCACCCCGGATACGAAAAAAAAGAACGCCGCAGGAGACAGAACATTTTTATGCAATAACGGTTGCTCTCCGTTCAGCCGCTTCTGTTCCTCCATACGGAACAGAAGCATACACTGCCGAAATCCTCTTCTACCGAGCCTGTGTCTTTTTAACAGTCATGGCGGCACGCACGGCGTTACTCATAATCGTGCTTTTAACCTTGACGAAACTGGGGCGACCTTCCTTGCCGTCCATCTGTTCCCTGTCCGCAACCGAAACCGCGTTCCAAAGCTTCTGAACATCCTGCGCATTTTTGAAATGCTCCGGCGTAATCAGATCCGCCAGCTTTTTCTGCTCGCAGGTCAGCGAAAGCGGCGTGCACCCATTTTCATCCGGCGTCAGAAAAGCATCCGCCGGGGGCGTTTGCCCGCGGGAGGTCAGATCCTTGACAACATCGGGAAGGCATTCCGCATACGCCGCTTTGAGCAGAAGGCCATTTTCAACCGCTTCCTTCGCCGAAGCCGTTTTAACGTTTTCCGTGATTTTTTCGGCGCTGTTCTGCTGCAGTTTCTCTTCCTTGTCCTTTTCCGCCGCCGCCAGACGCGCAGCATTGTTGTCCGCCGCTTTTTTCAGCATTTCCATCATTTCGGATGAAACTCCGGAACTCAGAAGCACGCCGTCCGACCACCGCTGAGGCGCGCCGGCGTTGATTTTTGTCACCCGGCAGGACGGGTTCTGAAGCGCGATCAGCAGATGCTTCGCCCCTTCGTCCGTCAAACCGCAGTTGAACAGGCTCAGCTCTTTCAACCTGGAAGCCGGAAGAGCTTTGGCCAGAGCTTTGGCTCCTTCGTCTCCGACGGCGGTATTTCCACTCAGATCCAACTGCTCCAGCGAAGACGAGGGGAGGGCATCCGCCAACGCGACAGCGCTTTCCTTCGTCAGGCCGCAACTTATGACGGAAAAGAGTTTGAGGCGGGCATCAGGCAGATGAGCCGCAAACGCTTTTACGCCCTTGTCCGTTACTTTCGTGCGTGAAACATACAGCTTTTCAAGCTTCGATTTTTTCAGGCTTCCGCCCATCGCTTCCAAACCTTCGTCCCCGAAATTGTTGCGCCCCGCACAGACGTCCGTGATCGCCGTCCGCGGCAGAACGGCCGCCAGAGCTCCGACCGCCGAATCATAAAGCTCGCATCCCGCAACATTTAAAGACGTGATCTTCGTTGACGGCAGAACAGCGGCCAGATCCGCAAAGGATGAACTGTTTATCGGATTGTTGCCGACATCAAGCTCTGTCAGATTTTTCATTTGCCCCAGATACGGAGCCAGCGCACTGACGCCTTCGTTTGAAAGAGTGTCGGAACTGAAAGAAACGGCCTTGTTTTCCATTTTCGCAAGCCGTTCGCCCAGAAATACTGCGTCGTCGGCCAGGATGATGTTATCGCCGAACACCGATATGCTGACAGAGCTGTCGGGGGTCGTCCTGTTCAGGGAGTCCATGATGCTGTCTTTGGCTGTTTTTTTGGGCAGTGTCGCAATGGGCATGACTTTTTCCTTCTACATTTTCTTTTGAAGACGCTGGGCCAGAAGCCGGCGAACCGTATCGGCCGTGACTTTTGATTTTAACACATTGAAACTCGGGCGTCCTTCCCGGCCGTCAAGCTGTGCCTGATCATATTCGGGGAGGCTTTTGAACACTTTTTCCATTGATTGCGCATTTTGCCAGAAATCCGGGCGGAACACGTGATCAAGCTTTTGAACTTCTGCCGCGGCCGCAATCAGGGTCGTGCCGTTTTTATCGGCCGAAAGGTAATCGTCGGCGCTCAGGTATTCGCCGTTGCGGGCAAAGGTTTCAAGCCTGTCGAACAGGACGCCGGAATAAACCGCCGGGAACAAAGCGCCGGCCGCCCGCATTTCTGAAAGAGAGGCAAAATCCGTCCGGGTTTGAGAAGCCTCCCGCTTCATGGCATCAACTTTCCGGGCGCGCTCTTCTTCCCGGCGCCGGGGTTCAATCGCCTTTTCAATCATCCGTTTCAGCGGTTCGGAAACCCTGTTGCCTTCAATCGACAGATCGGCGATTTTACAATCCGGATGTTGCAGGGCGACAAGCAGGCTTTTGGCCCCGGCCTCGGTCATTTCCGTGTGATCCAGATTCAGCGATTTCAGCGGCATTCCCGGCAATTCGGCGGACAATTCGCTCATAAACCGGTCATCAAAGGTATTGCCCGACAGGTTAAGCTTTTCAAGCTTTTTCCCCATTTTGATAACGCCGGACAAAGACATGGTGGTCATCCCGCACCGGGAAAAGCTGATTTCTTCCAGATCCGTGGACGGCACCGCATCCCCGACCTGAAGAACACCCCGGTCCCGCAGGTCATTATCGGACAGATCCAGTGATTTCAGACCCATATTGTTCTGCAGACCGCACCGGATATCAAAACCCGACGACGGGTCAAGCCCTGTTCCGGAAAGATTCAGATGCTTCAGATACCTGAAATGGCGCAACCGGTCAAAAAGAGGAATGAATGTTCTTGTTCCGCCCCGCATTCCGGCAAAGGAAAAAGACGCGGCGGGAAGATAACTCAGATCCATGGCAATCGCGTCCATGGCCTGCGGCCCCAGACGGCTTTTCCCAAAATCAATTGCCGCCGCGCCGGATTCCCTTAAAAGGGCGACGGCACGGCGCGCTTCCTGCGGATCATTCGGCAGGGCGGCGGATACGTTCTCGACCTTTCCGGCCCGCGGCCTGTCCGCATGCATGTTTACCATGGATTCCGGCATTGCCCGATTCTTCCGTTCCAAATTAAATCTTATTTAAAAGAATAATAGAGGATGGACGAAAAGGCAATCTTTATTTTTGTCCAAGAATGAACGCCGGACGGTTCAGGGAAAATAGGGCTGCCTTAAAGAATTTGCGCTGTTTTTCATGGCGGCGTTCTTCATATCCTGAAAATCCGGCCGCCCCTTTTTTCCGTCCAACTGAACCTTCTGCCTTTGCGGAAGGCTGTCGAAAACGGCCTGCATCAGATGAGGGTTCTGCCAGTGTCCGGGCGCAAAAACGACCGCCAGCTGTTTGGCGTTCCCGACAAGGCTGAGAAGCGTTTTTCCGAACCGGTCGGTCAGGAAATAATCCTCGGGTCGCAAATGCTGATGCAACTCGTCCAGCCGTTCATATACCGCCCTGATTTTTCCCGCCTTGGCCGCGGCAAACAAAAGCCCGCTTTCCTTCAGCTCTCGGATGTCTTGCGCCCGGCGAACCGCCGCTTCGATTTCCGCTGTGTTTCGCAGGGCGGATTGAAGCTCCAGATGCTCCTTGATCTGTTCGGCATAAACCGTGTCAATTTTGGCGCGGTTCGCTTTTTCCAACTGCTCGATGGCGGCCTTGGCCTGCGGCGGAAGCTCGCTTTTATCTCCGGTCAACCCGGTTTCGTATATGATCGATTTCGGATGGGACAGGGCGCCGATTAACGCTTTTATTCCCGCCGGAGTCAGCGGATTGTACGACAGATCCAGATGAATCAGATTCGTCTTCGGCAGGACAGCCGCCAGAAGAAGGATGCTTTCTTCGCTCAGGCGGCAAAGAGAAAGATTCAGATGCGTCAGAACGTGCAGGTGCGTCAGACGTTCGGCCAGAAAATCCATATCCCTGTGCGGCGACTGGGTTTCCGCCAGGTTCAGAGACGTCAACGTTTCCGGAAGCCGTGTCAGAAGGCTTTCAAATCCGGCCAGATAAGCGTTGCGCCCGATGTCCAGATACTCCAGCTGCGTCAGACGGCCGATCGCTTCTCCGGCCGTGCGGAGCGAAGCGTCGTCCAGCTGGTTCGCCTGAAGCTCCAAAGACGTGAGGAGCGTATCTTCCAGAGCCGCGGCAAACAGATCCGCATGTTCGGCCAGATCGGACGTTTCCAGCCGGAGCGCCGTGATGCCGCCGTTCGTCAGCGTGTCGTTCAGCGCGGCATATCCCGCACTTCCCGGGTAAACACCGCGCAAAGCAACGGATGTTACGGCGCTCTCCTTTGCGGCTTTTAAAAGGACGGAGACATCTTCGCGCTGTGCAAACGTTTCCCGCATCCGGTAATTGTGCAGGGTCAGATAGAGTTTTTTCTTGGGCGATTTTACGATTCCATCCGCGATGATCCGGCACGCGCCGGGACACGGTTCCAGATACGCCATATCAATCCGCATCCGATCATTCTCGGACGACAGCAGAGCGGCGGAAATCTCCGCGGCATGAGGAAGAGGCATTCCGGCGGCGGACAGCGCGGCGGTCATTTCTTCATGGGCGGCAGGCATGTTTCATTCCCTCTACAGCAGACATATTTCCTTTGTAGTCCATCTTCCGCAAAAAAGCAAGGCGGGGGGAAAGCTAGCGGCCGCCGCTTCTGTTCCGCAGGCCGGCTCGGACGGCTTCGGCCATCAGAGTATTTTTCATTTTCACAAAACTCGGCCGACCGTCCTTTCCGTCGAAAAGAACTTTGCCGCTTTCCGGCAGGGCGTCGTAAGCCGCCTGATAGGTTCTTGGCGATTCATGACGTTCCGGTTTCATCAGGGACGGAAGCATTTTGGATTCCAGACAGGCCTCCGCAAGGCTCTTTCCGTCTTCGTTCCGTGCTTCCATATCTGCCGGCCGCAACTTCACCCCGCCGGCTTCCATCCGGTTCAGAGCGGCTTCCAGGGCGCCTTCCTTCAGTGCGTCATGAAGCATACCGGGAATGTCCCGTACCGGAATGGCGGCCAGTTTTTCCTCAAACGTTTTTTCACCGCGGGCGCGCGCATGGGCGTTTTTCCGCTCCCGACTTTCGTGCCGGGCCAGCGCGTCGGCGTTTATCTGCTGGACGGTGTGAATTTCCTGACGCACGGCAGCCGAAAAGCGTTTCGGCATCAGAAGCGGGTGGAAAAAGCGGGCTTCCGTGATAAAACATTCCGGCCGGCGCATGTATTTGGCCATCCGCCGCACATCTTTGTCATCAAGGGCTTCGTTGTCTTCCAGATTGATCCGGCGCATCGTCGGCGGCAGGACGGCCATCAGACGTTTTAAATCCTCCGTTTCCAGTGCACATTTCGCCAGCTCCAGAGACCGGAGTTCCGGCATTTCTCCGATTTTGACGCACAGCCGGTCAAACAGGCCGTTAGCCGCGTTCTTTCCGCCGAGCGGCATGCCCGACAGGTTCAATTCCTCCAGCGTCGGCGGCAAAGCGGAAATCAGATCCGATACCCCCTTGTCCCGGGCTCTTTCCTTCGCAATGCTCAGCTTTTTCAAAGAAGACGATTCGACCAGACGCCCGGCAATGGCAGAGACATCTTCATCAGACAGGTCGCAGTTTTCAAACGAAAGGCCTTCCAATCCCTTTACATTCAACAGTCCCTCCATAAAGGGGTGCGGATAGGCCTTCATCGCCTTCATATCCCACCTTTTAGAGATATTTTTGAACGCAATTTCCCGAATACCGCCGCCTGTGATTTTCCGGGGAATAGAGACCCAGTCCTGTTCGGAAAGGGAACAGCCTTCAAACGCCAACGCACGCGGGGTCAGATCCGCCTTTTTAAAGACATCCGTCACCTGAAGCCGGATATTGCGGAACGTCAGCGCGGCAAAACGGCGCTTTTCCAGAGCGGGCAAAATCGTCCGGAGCACCGGAATCCGGTCGTCATCGTCACGGCACAGAATCGGCAACGCCATATCAAAAATGAAATGATTCGTTTCAGAAGGGGCACCGGCTTGCCGAGCCAGTTCCTCAGCCGCCTGCGGCACGGCTCCGCAAGCGCACAGGCGGCGGTACAGCTTCTCCCCTTTAACGGGCTTTCCTGTTTCGCCGCCGAAGATGTCATTTAAAAAGCTCATCTTGTCTTCCGGATCTTTTGCGCCATCGCCGCCTTCACGGCCGTACTCATGACCTGATTTTTCATTTTCATAAAATTCGGGCGGCCGTCCTTTCCGTCAAAAGCGGCTTTTCCCGTTTCCGGAAGGGCATTGTAAACCCCCTGATATTCCTTCGCATTGTTGTACAGTTCGGGTTGCATCAGCTCATGGATTTTTTTCGCGTCAATACAGGCCTGAACAAATGTCTTTCCATCCTGCGCCGCATTCAGATCGTCGGCCGTCAGAACCATTCCCGTTTTCTTCATCCTGTCAAACGCGACCTCAATCACTCCGCCGCGCAGAGCCATGTGAAGCATGCCTTTCAGTTCTTCGGGTTTTGCCGCCGCGATTTTTTCCTCGGGCGTCGGTTCGCCTTTGGCCCGGGCGATTTCGACGGCCTTTTCCTTCTGCACTTTCAGAAGAGCCGCTGTCCGGTTGTTTTCTTCCGCCTGTTTGAATTCGGCCTTGACTTCGGGAGAAAAGTGGCTCGCCCAGTAAGTGTCCGCATAGGTCGTCGTCACACGGCATAACGGATGCCTCAGATGTTCTGTAACCGTTTTTAGGGCATCGTCACCGTTGATCAGACGATTGTTGCCGATGTCAAAGGTTTTCAGGGTCGGCGGCAAAACCGGCATCAGAACGTTTATGTCGTTCGGCCCCAGCTCGCACTCGGAAAGCGTCAACGTTTCAAGGTTCGGCATTGTTTTCACCCGGTCGGCCAAAGCCTGAATAATCGCCTGTCCGCCGCACCGTTCACCGATCGGCGTCCTCTCCAGGTTGAATTCATTCAGGGAATCGGGCAGTGCCTTTATCACGTCAATGAGGCCTTCGTCGCGGGCATAGTTCCGACCCAAATTCAGCTTTGTCAGAGACGATGAGGCGATTTTGGCCGCAAGAGCGGAAAAATCCGCGTCTCTCAGCTCGCTGTCGTAAAAGGTGAGTTCCTCCAGCCGGTCAACGGGCAGAGCCTCCAGAAAAAGATGTTCTTCGTTTTTCGTTTCCGGGTCTTCGACTTTTTGAATGTCCTCCAGGATCAGTTTGCGGACGCCTCCGTTCCGGAGGTTTTCCGGAAAGTGTTTCCAGTCGGAAGCCTGCAGGTGGCAGTTTTCGATTCTCACTTCTTCCGCGTGAATATCCATGGCGCCCATGATGGCCTGCTCTTCGGAATAAAGCCCCTTCAGGCTCAACGACGCCAGAGGACGGCTTTCAATAAAAGGGCGGCAGATGCGCAGAGCCATGGCGGCCTCGTCCGCGTCGCTGAAAAACTTTCGGTTGAGCCCGTCAAACGTGATCGCCGGTTTTTCCTTATCGAATTGTTCGGCATAAAACAGGCGCGTCTCGACAGAAAGACCTGCTCCTTCCATGCGCGCCGTCATTTTCCGTTCATCAAAAGACGATCCGGAAGCCTTCCGTTTCTTCGAACCGAACAGGTCGTTCAGAAAACCCATTTTATCTCCCCTTTTTCATCTTTTGGGACAATGCGGTGCGGACAGCGCCGGCCATGACCTGGTTTTTCCATTTCTGGAAACTCGGTCGTCCCGATTTGCCGTCAAGCTGTTCCCTGTCCTTTTCCGGAACGATATCCCACGACATCTGCATCTGTTTGGTGTTTGTCCAGTATTTCGGTTCAAAAACCGTCGCCAGCTGCTTTGTCTTGCTCAGCTCGGCGATCAGAATCCGGCCTTTGGTATCCTTCAGGGCGTAGTCTTCTGCGGTCATCTCCTCGCCGTTTGCCTTGACGGCGTCCAGAATGTCCGCGAACGTTCCCGCCCGCGCCGCCGGGAAGAACAGGCCCTGTTTCTTCATTTCTTCTTTGGAGGAGAGCTGTTTCAGATAACCCTGTACCGGCCGTTCGGCAACAATCCGGCGGATGGTGTCTTCCGGATCAAGAGGCACGTAATCGCCGGACAGCATCATACCCTGAACGCCCATCCCGCCCAGTTCGCCGCGCATCTTATCGCTGAAATGATTACCGGACAGGTTGACAACGGTGATCTGTGTTCCTTCCAGCGCTTTTTTGAGTTTCGCGGCGTGCTCGTCCGTCAGGCCGCAGGACGCGCAGTCAAACGCCTTCAGATTCCGGGAGGAATGAACGTACGCCATCAGGCCGTCGAAATTCGCCCGCATGATGTCTGTTTTCGCCAGGCTCAGATATTCAATCGTGTCGGGAAGAGAGTCCCATTCCAGCGGACCTTCTTTGTCAGGAAAGCCGGAAATCAGGCTCATTTCGTTCATGAAAAAATATTTCAGATGCGGGTTTTTGGCGGCGGTGGCCACCGCGTTTGAACCAATGGTCGTGCGTTCGGTTTCATTTTCATCATGCACCATGGAACGATCCATCCGGCACCGGCTGAAACTCAGACGCGTCAGCACGTCGCTGGGCAGGTCATGGCTGATATGCCCGTTCAGAGTAACGTTGTCAAACCCCAACGCCGTCATGGAAGTGTATTTTTCCGGCGCGCGGTAATCGTAATAGGCCAGGTCGGAATCCCGGAACATTATAGAACGCAGCCCGCATTTCTTCGGGTCGGAAAGGTAGCTGTCGATCGGCCCCTGTGTTTTGTATCCGCTCCGGACGTTTTTCAGAACCGCCGCATCCCGGCCGTTTGCTTCCGCAATCAAAAGGGCTCCGGAGACAGAGAAGACGTCGGCGTCGATTTCAGGAGCGGCCGCCGGGTTCAGTATCTGGTCAGCCAGCGCCGCCGCCATGTTCGTCATGACTTCGGGATCGGTGTACCTGTGATATTTTCGATCCATCTCCTGTGCGGCCAGAGTCAGATGCAGGCACATATCTTTTTTCTTCTGGATTTCTGCGATCTTATCAACCATTTTAATCCCTCTCCGTTTAACGCTGAACCGCTTTGCGGCTTATTATCTGCGGCATGGGCACCGTTTCTTTTCCGGCTTTCGCCTTTGCAATCAATGCGGCTTTTTCCTGCTGGACGGTACGCATGTATTGTGCCCTGTTTTCATATTCCGTACAAGTCAATTCCGCAGCTTTTTCGGCAGAAAACCGCGGGTCATGATTCTTGACGGACGATACGCACGGCAGGATGTTCGTTTCCTGCAGACGGCTTCCCGGCCGCTTCGCCGAGGCAATCAGGGCGTCCAGAGCAGCGTCGGAAAGTCCGGCTCCGTCCAGATCGGCTTTTCTGACCGACAGGGGGAGCGTTCGGGCAATCTGGACGACATGCCCGGCGCTCAGGCCGCAGTCTTTCATATCGACTTCCTCCAGATACGGCAGATTCGCAAAAGCGCGGCACAGACTTTCAACGGCGCGGCCGTCCATCGGCTGTCCGCTGAGGTTGAGGTGCGTGATACGGTCGGGCAGGGCGGAAAGAAAATCGGAAAACCCTTGTGACGCCGTGTCCGTCACCCGTTCTGCCGGAACAGGGGCCGCTCTGGAAACATCCAGATGCGTCAGCTTCAGGGACGATACGGATCGAGCCAAAGCCCCGAAACCGTTTTCGTCAATCGAAGCATCCGAAAGGCTCAAATGCGTCAGCGGCATTTTTTTCAGAACATCTGCCAGCATCTCTGCTCTTTCGCCGCTGCAGTCAATGCCGCGCAGAGCAATCTGAGAGGCTCCGGTCGCCGGAATGCCTTCAAAAAAATGATAAAAACCGCTGTCGGACAGGGACGAATCCGCGATGTTGATCCCTTCTGTTTTAAATCCCGGCGCGGCCCAGTGTTCCTGCCCGGGAAAATCACGGTCGAAAGAAACGTTCTTTACGGAAAAAGAGGAAAACCGTTTTCCCCGGATGCAGTCCTGCAGAAATGTGAACGCCTCCGCCGCAACGTTTTCATCCCTGTGGAACGCGACGGCATTTCCGTCAAAGGAAAACGCCTCGGTTTTTCCGGACGTCAGCAGATAGGCGTAATCTGTGGCCCCTTTGATTGTTACGCCCCGTTTGGTCAGGCCGTCTTCAATCCTGAAAACCTCGGGCGTGATCCGTTCAAAAAGCGATTGTAAAAAAGAAGACATCCTGATTTTCCCTCCCGGTCTCCTATCTTTGCGCCGTTTTTCGGGCGACGGCGCGTTTTACCGTTTCAGCCATGACCTGATTTTTCACTTTAATGAAAGCACACGCGCCGTGCATGTCGTTCAGGCCGGCCTTATCCTCCGGCGTCATCAGGTCGTATACCCCCTGAAGCGCCTTGACGTCCTTGTAAAGATCGGCGCGCATGACCTTGTGGAACATCTTCTCGTCCGACAGGTTTTCGGCAACCGTCCGTCCGCGGTCATCTTTTTGCAACAGGTCTTCTTTTTCAAGAGTACCCCCGGTGCGTGCCAGTTTATCCATGGCATAGTCGAAAAGATTGATTCCGCCGGAATTAAAAGCCGGCGTATTCGGCAAAAGGGCTTTGATTTCCTCCGGCACCCGCGCTTTCAACAGCTTTTCCAGCGTTTTTTCATCTTTAATCTGTGAGATTTTCCGGGCTTTTTCCTCTTGCGTCTTTTCCATATGGCTCAGATAATTCCCGGCCTCCAGATCCGCAATGACGCCTTTCATTTCGGGGGACAGAGCCGTTTCATCACTCAGTCCGGCCGAATAAATACCGCATCCGGGCTGACGCATCCGCTCAACCAGAGGGGCAATGCCTTCATCCGTCGCGGCCGGGTTGGCGGCGGCCGAGAAACGGTAGACGCCGTCCGGCAACGCCGGGACAAGACGTGCCAGATGCTCCGATGTCAGTCCGCACTCCTGGAGGGAAACGGATTTCAAATTTGCCAGATCCGGCATCCGGGCGCATAGAGCATCAACCGCCCGGTCGGACAGCGCATTGCCGGAAAAATCGATTTCTTTTGTCGTCGGGGGAAGGGCGGCAATGATCTCTGTCAGGCCGTCCGCTCCGGAGCCGCCGTTCCGGCCGACCGCCAGCGTTTCAATTCCCGAAACCGGCAGAAAGGCCGCAATACTTTTCAGTTCTTCGTCCCCCAAAGCCGCCTGCATCATGTGAACGGAACACGTGTTTTTCCCCAAAGCCGCCGACAGAAGGGCGCCTTTTCCCCTCAGAGAAGTGTCCCGAACCGAGAACGTTTTGACGCCGCCTTCTTCAAAACATCCCGAAAGCCGGGTAAAATCCCCGTCTGACAGGGAAACCTCGTTCAGGGCAAACATTTCGGTCACTTTCATGCGGCCGGCGTCATCGGTGAAGTACGGCTTTCCGTCCTTGCGGGGGTGAACATTCCGCAAAGAGAAAACGCTGATTTCCTTATCATCTTCCGCAATGCCGGCCATGATTTTCAACGCATCGGACGCCGTTTCGGGAGAGGGGAATACCGCAGAATTTCCGAAGTCAACATCAAACGTCTGGACATAGGTGCCCGAACAGAGTTCCGCCGCATAATCCGCCGCCGAACCCGACGCAACGCCCAGACGCTGCAGGGCATTGCGCGTATCGGCTTCCATTTCAATGTCGTAAAGATCGTCGCGTACCGGTTTTTTCGGAGGAACGGCAGGTTTTTCCGCCGGAGCCGGAGAAGGCTTCCCGAACAGTGATCTCCAGAAACTCGCCATTTTTCATCTCCTTGCCTGAAAGCGGGACGGGCGTGCCGGGGACAAACGAAGAAAAACGCATAAAAAGAAATACGCCTCAAAAACGACCGCAACCGACATATCCCCGGAACGGTTCATGCCTTCTATTCTCCTTCGACGTCGGAGCGCCGATTATTCCCTTGCATCCAAGGTAAAGGAAACCGGGGGCGGAGTCAATATTTTTGGACAAAAATAAGAAAAATTACCGATTTTTTGTCTTTTGAGCCAGAGCGGTCCGAATCGAAGCGGCCATAATCCCGTTTTTGATTTTCTGAAGCGTCGGCCGCCCCCTGCATCCGTCATAAATCCGTTTTTCCTTTTGGGGCAGGGCGTCAAAGACCGCCTGGAAATCCCGGACGTTCCGGAACATGTCCGGCGCCATCATCTGCGGAATTTTTCCCATATCGGCGCAAGCGTCCATAAACGTGCGGCCGTCCTTACCCTTCCGGTTCACATCTTCAAGAGTCAATCCCGCACCGGCCTGCTTTATTTTTTCAAAAGCCCGCTCAACAGCCCCGCATTCAAGGGCATCGTTCAGAAGTGCTTTGATTTCGTCAGGACGGACGGCTTCTTCAAGAGCTTTGCGCACGCGCCGGCCTTCTTTTGTTTTCGCAATCTGTGCGGCTTTTTCCCGCTGAATGTTCTGCATAAAACGATTCTCGCCGTCCTCCGCCGCCTGCTGAAGCTTTTGGCGCATTTCCGGCGAGACCTTCGTCATGATTTCAAACCCCAGGCGGCGGATGTGGCTGTCCGGCTGTTCCATATGATCCAGCAGAACCTGCGCCCCTTTGTCCGTCACATAGGGATTGCTTCCGAGGTTCAGCTCTTCAATGCCGGGCGCCAGATGCGGCATCATCTGTTCAAAAGAATAATCTCCCAGCGAACAGCCCGATGCCTCAAACTTTTTCAGGTTTTTCAAACGATCCAAAGACGCATGGAGAGCCTCTGATTTTTCCGTGCTGTTGATGACAATGCCCGAAACGTTCAGCTCTTCCAGCGTATGAGGAAGGTTTTCCAAAACCCGGATCAGACCGCCGAACCGGGCTTCGCAGAACGAAACGTCCAGTTTTTTCAACCCGCTTCCCTTCAGCTTTTCTCCGATCCGGGCAAAGCTGATGTCCGTCCCGCCGTACGTGAAGCGTTCGATTTTGTGATCCAGAAGAAACTGTCCCAGATCGACGTGCTCGTTTTCAATGTTCGTCTGTTTCAGCGAAACGTCTCGAGCGCCGCTGGCGGCAATCATGTTCATGAATTCCGGATTGTCCCACGCGTCAATGTCGCACCATCTGAAACTGATCGCGTCGGCGGTAAAAGCGGGGGCTTTGCCCTGTGACAGGGATTTGTCCGTAATCATCGACCCCAGATTTTCAATGTGCAGCCGTTTGAAATGGTGTCCTTCCATTTCGGGCAGAAGGCGCCTGAACGCCCTGTCCGCCGTTTCCGCATTCGGAAAAATGTCCTTGTTCCGCGGGCTGATCGTGAAATCATTGACGACGCGGCCGGACAGAGCCTGTGCATAATAGTCCGCACCCTCTTCCGTAACGCCCGAAGCCAGCAGATCTTCCTTCAGTTTCGCGTTCGTTTCCGTCTTTACCGGCTCGGTCTGTTCAAACGTCATGGCGCGTTGTCCTTCCTGTGGGAATTTGATGCTGTAAGATAGGGAAAAAGGCTTCGGAAGTCAATCGTTGCGAAGCCGTTTCCCCGACTTCCGGCTATCGGTTCTGTGTTTTTCGGTTCAGGGCTGATTTGACGGCGGCGGCCATGACCTGCGTTTTATTTTTAATAAAGCTCGGCCGTCCGTCCCGCCCGTCCATCTGATTCCGGAAACGGGGCGGTACAGCGTCCCAAATCGTTTGCATGTCCCGAGGGTTCGTCCAGTTTTTCGGTTCAAAGACAAGGTCGATCTGCTGTGCTTCGGCGACCCGGACAATCAGCGTTTTGCCGTCTTTGTCCTTTTGCAGATACTCTTCCGGGGACACGGGACGTTTTTTCAGAATCTGCCCGATGCGTCCGGCGGCCGCCGCCGCGAAAAGATCTTCCTGTTCCGCGTTCCCGTCCTCTTTCGTTCCGAGAAAATCCCGTTCAGATATGATTTTTTCATGGTTCCGGCGTTCCAGTGCGTCGATTTTTTCCATCCGGTCCGGAGAAATGGCGTACAGGGGGCGGCCCAGCTCTTTTGTCTGATGTGTCAGCCCCGTTTCATACAGCCGGCTGTCCGGAAGGCTCATCGCCGCGATCAGGGCATCGGCCGCATCATCGCCGATTTTCCCGCCGTCCGCATAGGAGATCTTGTACAGATTCAGCTTTTCGATTCCCGTTCGCGGCAGGCTCTCAAAGAAAGCGGTCAGCGCTTCCGGTGAGGTCACGCCTTTTTCCAGATCAATCTCTTTCAAAGCCGGCATTTCCCTCATTCGCGCCGTCAGTTCGGGCCCCGGTACGGCAAGCTCGGCCAGTTTCAGAGTTTCCAGAGTCAGCGGCAGATTTTCAAAGGCGTCTCCGCCGGCCGGAAGCCCTGTCAGATCAAGGTTTTTCAACCTGAGGCCGGAGGTTGCCGCCGTCAAATCCCGTACCCGGCCGGGGGTCATGGCCCGGTTCCGGGGCATTTCAAGCGATTCAAGCCCGCTGGCGGCAAGGGCGTTCAGGAATGTCCCGTAATATGCGGCGTTGGCGGCAATGTCGGTTGAATCAAGGCGAAGTTTTCTGACGCGTCCTTCCTCCAGGCGTTCGGACAGGCGGGCGATCATATACCGGGACATCGGGCATCGTTCGACGGCGACTTCCCGCAGCTCCCGCGCCTGACGGAGGGCGTCCGTCCATTCTTCGGCCGGAACTGTCCGGGGAAGGGATGAAAAAGTCACGTTCCGCACGGGCGACAGGGCGAAAAGCTTTGAGGCAAGTTCTTCATCCAGCGTTTTGTTCATGCCGTCGAAAAAGAGGCCGTCCAGCACGATTTTCCCCTCGGGCGGCTCGATGAAAAGGCGGACAGTTTCCCGGGCTTCCTCAACGGGATAGCCGTGGCGCACAAGGGATTGAATCATAAGAAGGCGTTCGGCGGAATCGGCCATTCGGGGGCATCCTTTCGTTCAGCGGTTTGTTCCGTTCCGGACAGAGACGGCCGTTCGGACCGCCGCGGCCATGACGCGGTTTTTGTTGCGGGCAAAGCTGGGGCGGCCTTCTTTGCCGTCCATCTGTTTTTTGAATTTATCGGGAACCATGTCCCATGTTTTCTGCATATCGGCCGGATTTTTCCACAGTTCGGGCTTAAAAACGGCGTCAAGTGTTCCGGCTTCGGCAATATGGACAAGCAGGGGTTTTCCCGCGTCGTCCTTACGGGCGTAATCGGCGGCGCTCAAGGGTTTCAGCGCGATGACATCCGCAATTTTGCCGGCTTTCGCAGCTGTGAAAAGAAGCGTGTCGTCGGCAAAACCGGCCGCGTCTTCTGGGGCGGCATACGTCCGGCGGGCTTCTTCCTGTTCCCGCCGGACACGGTGACGTTCCGCATTGCGCTTTTCGGCGACCGCTACTTTGGCCGCGGCCGCGGCGGAGGCCGGGTTTCTTTCATGTTCCCGCAGGGAATTTTCGACCTTTCCGATGCTGTCGGTAAAGTGCGTTTCATAAATGCGGCATCCGGGGGTCGCCAGAACTTCCGCCAGTTTTTCCGCCGAAGCGTCCCGCAGGTTGTTCCCGGCCAGATTCAGCCGCAGAAGGTTCGTCTGCGGCAGCACGTCAAACAGCCGGGGTGCTCCCGCGTCATCCAACGCGGCTCGTCCGATATCCATATCTGTCAGATTTTTCGCTGCGGGAAGGCTTCGGGCAAGCGCTTCCAGACCCGCCGGGTCGCCGAAGAACATCCGGCTGACATCCAGGGATTTAAGGCCGGGCATCCGTGCGAAGAGTTCCTTCCACATTTTTCCCGCTTCGGCAGAATGAAGGGAATTCCCCGACAGGTTCAGCCGTTCCGGTCCTGCCGTCGCTTCGCGTCCCAACCTGTTCACAAAGGCGCTCATATGACCGGACAGAAGATGGTCGTTGGGAAGCTCCAGTATTTTCAGACGGCTTTTCCCGATGGCTTCGGCAATGCCGCCGGAGTGGATCGCATCTCCAAAATCACAGTTGTCGAACCGCAGACATTCAATCCCGGTTTTCGGCAGGACGGACGAAAGATCCCTGTACGCACGGGATCCCAGTTTTGTATCGCAGACGGCCAGTTCGGTAATGCCGGTTTGCGGCAGAGCCTTGAAGATTTCGGAAATTCCGTATTGAACACTGAACGACGGTTTTCCCATCTTCTGCCTCAGTCCCGCCGTCAGCAACGGTGTGACGTCAAAGCGGCTTTTCCTTTCGGCGGCGATGACCAGCTTCCGGGCTTTGGAAGAGGGGAGTATTTTCGCAATGGCCGTACCGACGCCGTCCGGTGCGTTCCTGAAAAAATCATGATCCAGAACAAGGGTGTCCGCCGCGGGAGATAAAATCATTTCTGCCGTCTTCCGAGCCTCATCTGCGGAATACCCGACCCGGTGAAGCGTCCGGACGGCTTTAATCGTATCGAACATGTCCTTATCTTCCTTTTTCACGAGGCTGCCGTAAGCTTTTCAAGGCGGTGGAAGCGCTGTTCGTGTCCTTCATTTTGCCTTCGGACAGCACCGGCCGCCGCCGCGCCAGAGAAAGGCTCATACCGTTTTGACATAATTTTCTGGCGACGGTTCTTTTTTCAGAAGCATTCATTTTTCATCCTTCCGGAAACCGGTGTCGCGCACCGACGGAAATTCAGTCCGGACCGTTTCAGCGGGCGGCCGGAGAACGTTTTTATAAACAGGCCTTTGCAGAAAAGCATGTTTCAGCACAGAAGCCGTTCCGCATTTCTATCTCCTCGGCCGGCCGGCATTCAAGACGGTTTTCACCGTCTTTGCCATGACTTTGTTCTTGTTGCGGATGAAGCTGGGACGGCCGTTCCGCCCATCCATCTGCGTTTTGAACCTGTCGGGAACGCAATCCCACAGTTCTTGCATTTTTTTCGGATTGTTCCAGTGCGTTTCATTGAAAACGGCGTCAAGCGTCCGTGATTCGGCAATATGAATCAAAAGCGGCTTTCCGCCTTCATCCTTTTGAGCATAATCTGCCGGCGTCAAGGCACGTTTTTCAAGAACCTCGGCAATCTTTCCGGCTTTTGCGGCCACAAAGACATTGGCCGGATCGCCTTTTTCGCCTTCTGAAAAAGCGGCGTAGGTTGCCCGAGCCTTTTCCTGATCCAGCACGATTCCGTATTTCGCTTCGTTCTTTTTTTCGGCTTCCCTGATTTTTTCAAGGACGGGCGCAGAGAGAACATTGGAAGGTGTCAACCAGAACGTCCGGCGTTTCGGTACGGCCTGTTCCGTGACGCGGGTCTCATAAATCGTACAATCGTCGTGCGACAGCGCCTTGGCCAGAGCTTCGCCGTCGTCATCGCGGAGCTCGTTTCCCCCCAGATTGACACGCAGAAGCCCCGTCCGCGGGAACGCCGCAAACAGATCTGCCGCCCCCCGGGAGTCCAGTTCCGTGACCGATACGTCCAGATCGGTCAGCTGAGGCGCCAGAGTCAGACCTTTGGCCAGAGCACAGACGCTCCGCCGATCCGTCAGGGCGGCTTCGTTCAGGTTCAGCTTCCGCGCCGCATCGGGCAGCAGAGCAAAGAATCGGTCAATGTCCGGCGAACAGATTTTGTTTTCGGACAGGTCAATCTCGGACACGCAAGCTTTCTTGCCCAGTTTTTCCGCAACCGCAACGGCCTCGGCGGAACTCAGG
Source organism: uncultured Rhodospirillaceae bacterium (assembly GCA_900553035.1). Lineage (GTDB taxonomy): Bacteria > Pseudomonadota > Alphaproteobacteria > CAAGCB01 > CAG-977 > CAG-977. Next base: position 17,665 of record USCC01000032.1, read on the forward strand.
GCGTTGTCCGGCAGCGCCAGTTTTTGCAGGGATCCGCCGTCTATGCGAGCCTTGAAAGCGCCGTTGCGGATCGCTTCGGCAATGTCCGTGTGACGCGCCGTAAAAGCTGTCAGTGTTTTCGTTTCGCTCAAAGTCCTGTCCAGAGCGGCATAGGCGGCATCCCCGAACGGCGCGTCCGCAATGGACAGCTCGGCGATTTTCGTCTTGTTCAGACAGCCGAACAACGCGTCGAATTTCAGGCGGTCGCCAAAGTCCCGGTTACAGTTTGTGCGTAGCAGATGTATCGGCGTATGGGTATATCCGTAAACCGGGTTGTGGTCGGAAATTGTCAGCTTTGTCGCCTTGGAATCCGGCAGGATTCGAGCCAGCGTTTCTCCGATCCCCTTCGGGGCGCCGCAGAAAAAGGCGTAATCCAGGACGATTTCGCCGTTTTTCGGTGTCAGAAGAAGGTCGGCCACCTCGGCGGCCTTTTCCTGGGAAGCGTATCCGGCTTTGTACAGCAGGCTGATTGCCTTAAGTCTGCTCGTCAATTCTTCCATCCTCCGCTCCTAACGGTTTGCCGTCCGGTTTTTATGCAGGGCTCGCTGGACGGTTTGCGCCATGATTTTGTTTTTAATCTTCTGCATGGACGGTCGTCCGTCCGACCCCCGGAACAGTTTTCTGTCCGTCGCCGAAAGAGCCTCGTAAACGGGTTCGACCTCTTTCGCGCTTTCCAGAAAATCAGCGCTGACGACTTCGGGGATTTTGCGTTTCACGGAAAAAACGTCCAGAAGGCGCATCCCGTCATCGTTTTCACGGGTCAGATCCGCCGCTGAAAAACGGCCGTTCAGTTCCTTCAGCCGCGTCAGAGCCTGTCCCACATCCCCGAAACGAGCCGCTTCAAACATCAGTCCTTTGACCTCGGCCGGCGTTTTCGCGGACTGCAACTTTTCTTCAACCGTAACGCCGGATTTTGCATAGGCGATTTCCTCGGCTTTGTCCTTTTGAGCCTTCTGCAGAGCCGCTTCCTTGCGTGCTTCTTCGGTTGCGGCCAGTTTTCCCCTCATTCCATAGGAAGCCAGACTGGTCGAAAAACCGTCTTCGTTATCGAACATGCCTGTTTTGTAAAGAGCGGAATCTCCGCTGTTCATGCGGTCAATGAAAGCCTGCACACCTTCGTCCATAATCGAGTGGTTCGCCCCAATGTTGAGGTGTTCAACCGTCCGCGGCAGAGCCCTGGCAATCCGCTCGGCATCGCCCGTGCGCAGGTCGCATTCGTTGACGTTCAGATATTTCAACCCCTTCAGATCCGGCAGTTTTTCGATCAAAGCATCCTTTTCCGCATGACGCAGGTAATGGTCGCGGAGGCTGAGATGTTTCAGCGAGGGCGGCAGAGCTTCAATCAGATACGGAAATTCCTTGCCGCATCCTTTGTTGACCATCTGCATTTCAAAATGAGACAGCCGCGATTTTTCCACTCCCTGAGCCAGCCGTTTCATCGCCGGTTCATCAATCGTACAGAAGGAGGAGCACATTTGCGTGATCTGTCCGCTTTCCAGAGCTTCGGCAATTGCGGGTATGGCGGGCGAAAGGTCAGTTGAACGGAACCACAGAGATGTCACGCCCATTTCCGGCAGGCGTTCAAACAGCCCGGCCATTTCTTCGGGCAGGAGGGCGCAGTCATGCATCGTGAGCTGGCCGGCTTTTATACCGGAATCCCTGGAAAGCAGGGGAGATATGTCATATTTTTCCGCCCCCATGGCCTTCTGTTCTTCGGTGAGGGCATTGTTCATCGTGCGCAGGTGAACGGCGGAGATTTCCCGGCCTTTTACTTCTTTCAGCAGGCGCGCAAAAGCGCTGACGGCAACGGCGCGATGAGGAAAGTACGCTTCATGCCGGGCGTCGAAATCCAGGCATACCGGTGTCTTAACCATTTCATCCGCATAATGTTTCGCCCCTTCCGGCGTAACGCCCAAAGCCAGAAGTTCCTCTTCAAATGTCGGAGGTGGCGGCAGTGGTTCGGGACGTTTAAAGACAGATGATAAAAAGGATGGCATGACATTTTTCCTGCTTCTGTTATCCTTGCAAAGATAAATGAAATCGTTGTTCCCGTCAATGTTTTTGGACAAAAACCAGTATTTTTCAGGTAAGGCGGTCGGGATGAGGAATAAGGCTTGAATTCCCGTGCGAGAAGGCTTATATCTCCTCCGGATTCTTTGGTTTTGGAGCAAAAATGAGAGCGGCCGTTTTAAGGGATGATGTGGATGGATCGGGGCGTGCGGATGATCTGGATAATCTGCAGGAAGCTGATTTCGTCGGGCGGATTTTATCGGAACGCTATGAAACGATTCAGATTCCGTTTACGTCCGATCTGGGGAAAACGATGACGGAACTGCGGGCTTTTGCGCCGGATTTCGTATTCAATCTGGTCGAATCATGTTGCGGAGCGGGGGCTTTGGCCGTTGTTGCGACCGAACTGCTGGAAACGATGCGGATTCCCTTTACGGGGAACCGGACATACGCGCATCTGCTGAGTGCGGACAAGGCGCTGGCCAAACGGGTGATGGAACGGGAAGGGATCCCGACTCCTTCGGGTCGTTTTAAAAAGGGGCAGGCGTATATTCTCAAAGCACGGATGGAACATGCTTCCATCGGTCTGGACGACGGATGTATCGTCTCGCCGGAAACGGCCGAAGAGCTTTCAAAGGTGCTGGAAGACAAGGAGCGTGCGACCGGCCGGGCGTGGATTGCCGAGGAATTTGTCGACGGCCGGGAATTCAATGCCGCCCTTTTAGGCGAAGAGCTTCTTCCGCCGGCGGAAATGTGTTTTTCTCCGGATTTTGAAGGCCGCAGGATTCTGACTTATGAAGCCAAGTGGGATGAAAGCACGCCTGCTTATGCCCGGAGTATGCGTTCTTTTGAACTGGAATCGGATCTGCGGGAGGAATTGTGCGCTCTGGTGCGAACATGCCGCGCATGTCTGGAGCTGAAGGGCTATGCGCGCGTTGATTTCCGGATGGACGGGGAAGGGCGGCTGTATGTCATTGACGTCAACACGAATCCCTGTATTTCGCCGGATGCGGGGTTTATGGCCATGGCCGTCCGGGCTGGGCTGACGCCGGCGGATGTGATTGAAAGGATTGTAAACGATGCTTTCGTTTCGTAAGGAAATTTTTCCCGAAGATGTCTTTCGCATTCGCGAGATATTGGAATCAAGCGGTTTTTTTGAAGCGGCACCCGATGAAATCGATGTGGCTGTGGAACTGGCCGAAGCCGCGCTGAAAGACGGGAACACGCCGGAAAACTATGCCTTTGTTTTTGCGGAAGAGGAAGGCCGCACGGTTGGCTACGCCTGTTTTGCCCGAGTGCCGTGCACGGTATCGACGTTTGAAATTTACTGGCTGGGCGTTCATGACGACTGCCGCGGCCGGGGAATCGGG
>USCC01000033.1 GCA_900553035.1 uncultured Rhodospirillaceae bacterium
CAACGGCTCTGGCGTCCGGTAAAGACACCATCGCCGTGACCGAGAGCTTTACAACAGCGAATACCATCAATCTGGGCAGCAAAAAGCTGGTCGGACCGAAGTATTTTGCCTATGTTGAGGGATGCAAAAGTGCGGCGACGCCGACGCTGACGTATGCGTCAGGCGCCACTGTGTCGCTCAGCAGCGGTGAAATCAATCAGCTGAATCTCTCCTTCCTGACAGTGGATTCCAAAGTAGACGGTGCCGTATCAGGTTCAGGAACAATCAAGGATTCCATCATTACAACCAAAGAAGTCAAGAGCACACTCAAGGTAACGGGAAAAATAACGCTGGCGGGAAATGTTACGCTCGACTCCCTTCAGAAACAGTCCTCTAACTATGCTATTCAGGCTGTCTTAAGAACGGATCGAAGTGCCGCCGCCCAAATCGAAGTCACCGGGAAGACTACTCTGAAAGGCTACGCAAACATCGGACTTGAACTTGGGACAGGCAGCCAAATCACGATTGCCTCTTCCGGTTCGCTTGTCTTTGACCTTCCGGACCTTTTTATGGGGATTGACTTTGACAACGATACGACCTTCACGGCCAACGGCCCGGTTAAATTTGAAAAACCGGCCAGTTCCGCCGTCGGATATGTCGGAGGCGACAGGGTTCGTCTTTCCCTGAACGCCGCGGGCAACTACATCAAAACGACATATACGGGCTTTATGACCCAGGCGGATGGCAGTCTCAATATTAACGGTTCCACAACGATTGAATGCTTCCGTTCATCAACCAGCAGTTCCTGTACGGGAATTGACAGCCGCAGAACAAACGTAAACATTGCGGCGCCGGTGACGTTGCTGAACTTTACCAAGATTCATGATTCCAAATATCCGACTATTTATGGCGATGAAATTCTCTCCATGGTCGGCGGAACCCTGAAGCTGACAAGCACGATTGAATCAAAATCCAATGTCGGCAAACTGTTGATCAACGGCAACAGCATGAACATGAGTTCGTCCTCTGCGATTTTAGGGGCCACCTATATTTATGGTGATGGCAAGAATTTCACAGCGGCGGCCGGGGCAAAACTTAAGCTTGGCGGAGTCTGCAGAAAAGCCGCATCATCGGGAACGCTCTCCAGCGTGACTTATGACAAGGCAATTACATCTCCGGTGTCTCCGTTCACAAGCGGATGTTAGTTCTTACCTCATAAAAGAAAAGCCCCCCTCACACAGGGGGGCTTTTCTTTGTTCAATCCGTTATCTGTTCATCCGTCAGTTCGGGCAAAGGTTCTTCCGGAAAAAGATCGTTCTCTGTTTCCGCGGCCGCCGGATGACTCTCTGTCGGGACGGCCGCCGGTTCAGCGGATATTCCGTACTCCGGCTCAGGCAGAGGCTTTAAAAGCGGCCCCCGGTTTTCCGGATCGGCTTCATCCCCCGCCGAAGCGTCAAAGCCTTCTTCAATCGGAATCAGCTTTGCCGGCGTAGCGGCGTCTTCGGCGCCGTTCTCTTCTGTGACCGTCACGGCGGCGGAAATATCTTCCTCAATCGGTGTCAGGATGGTCGGCATGTCCTCCTGCACCGTAATATCCGGGTCCGCCGTTTCTCCGGCATTTTCAGGAACCGGCGTGACTGCGGTTTCTTCCTCGTCTTCTATCGTGATTTTCACTTTCGGCTGGGGCGCAGGAGTTTCAATCGGATTTTCCAGAATCAGCGGAGCCGGTTTCGGCGGTGTGATTTTTTCACCCTGACATTTCAGAACCCAGACGTCATAAACCGGATGTTCCATGGCGGACAGAGCCGGGCTGGACGAAAACATCCATCCGGAAAACAGCTTGGCCTGGCCTTCGGGCTTTTTTTCGACGATTTCAAGGAAAGAGGCGTTTTCCGGCGTTTCTTCGGGCGGATGGGTATAACAAACGCGCGCGTAAATATCAAGCGCCCCGAACTGTGCCCTTTCTCCAACGTTCACAGTCATCGTGCTCAGACGCCCCGTGGCTTTGTCCAGCCCGCGCAGGACGACCTGGCTCATTGAAATGTTTTCGGCCCGCGCCGGAAAAACGGCCAGAGCCAAAGCCAGAAAGGAAGACGAAAGAAGATGTGTCCGCATGATCAGTTCCCGCCGGTTCCGGTTGCCAGGAAGATCACTTCGCTGATGATGTCTTCCAAAGATTTAAAATCGCGTGTCTGGGCGATCTGGTCACCGTCCTTCAGCATTTTTTCGGACTTTCCGGGTTCCAGAAGCAGGAATTTACCGCCCATCAGCCCGTCGGAAGCCACCGAAGCGACCGTATCCGCCGGAAGCGTGACGGAATCGCGGACGCTTATCCGGACAAGAGCCGTGTAATCGGGCGTCAGCCCCAGACCCACGACGGAACCGATTTTGATTCCGCTGACCCGAACGTCGCTGCCGCTTTCAAGGCCGCCGGATTTCAAAAAGACAGCCGTCAGCTCGTATCCCTTCTGCGGCCGCGCATCAATTTTCCGAGCCGCGAAAAAAACAAAGGAAACGGCGACAAAAACCACCAGAATGCCTAATACCGTTTCAATGGGGCTTTTTTTCATAACAATCAATCCTCGCAAATATCGTCAGGGACAGCGGCTTTTTTTGGCCCGGTCGGCCTTTGCCATGGAAATAACCTTGTCCAGAAGGCTTTCAATGTTCAGCGCGTCTTCGGTAAAGGAAAGGGTATCGCCTTCCGCCAGCATATCTTCCGACCCGCCGGGGACGATCTCGATCAGTTTTGACCCGAACAGACCGTCCGACTGGATTGAAGCTCCGCTGTCGTCCGGCAGAAGGATTTTGCTGGACATAGAAAATGTCACGACGACGCCGTAATGCGGGTCAAGCGACTGCCGGACGACCTTTCCGACCCGGATACCCGCGACGCGGACATCATTCCCGGGAATCAGGCCGTCCGCCTGATTGAACCGGGCGGATAAAAGATAGGATCCGGCTTCCCTGCCCGAAACGCTCTGCCGCGTACCGATCAGGAAAAAGGCGACGGCCGCCGCTAAAAAAGCAACGGCTCCCGCCCAGATTTCTTTTCTTTCACCGCGCATGATTTTAAATGTATTCCACTTCCAGGATTTCGTAAGATTTTCCGCCGTTCGGAGAAGACACTTCCGCCGTGTCGCCGGCTGTTTTGCCGATCAGGGCGCGCGCCAGAGGAGATTGGATGGAAATGCGGCCTTTTTTCAGATCCGCTTCGTACTGCCCGACGATCTGATAGGCGATTTCTTCTTCGGTATCCTCGTCAAACAGCTTTACCGTCGCGCCGAAAACGATTTTATCCCCGCTCAGCGCAGATGTATCGACAACCTGCATACGGCTGGTCGCGTCCTCAAGCTCAAGAATACGTCCTTCAATGAAGCTCTGTTTTTCGCGCGCCGCGTGGTATTCCGCGTTTTCCGACAGATCGCCGTGCGCCCGGGCTTCGGCAATCGCCGCGATAATCGCCGGACGTTCGATGATTTTCAGATTTTTCAATTCTTCCTGCAGGCGTTCGGCGCCCTTTTTTGTCATGGGAACCTTTTCCATCGACTTTTTCCTTATTAACCGACAAAAAACAACTCTTTCCGGCGGGGCGGTCATCCCCGGCGCCGGAAAGAGACATCCTTTCTTTATTTATGGAAGGTATCATACAGTCCTTCGGCGTTTTCTTCAAGGCGAATAAACGCCGTCTTGCAAAACGTCGAAAAACGGTGTTTTATGGCTGTATATTTTTCACAAAGGAGCTTAAACCATGTTGCGCGAACAGTTAAAAGACGCCCTGAAAACCGCCATGCTGGCCAAAGACAACCCCCGGGTTTCGACCATCCGCCTGATTCTGGCGGCCGTCAAGGATCGGGACATCGCCTCCCGCGGGACCAGCAAGGACGGTTCCATTTCCAACGACGATATCCTGCAGCTTCTGCAGTCCATGATCAAGCAACGCAAGGACAGCATCGCCCTGTACGAAAAGGGCGGACGGCAGGATCTGGTCGACAGCGAACAGGGTGAAATCGACATCATCCAGTCGTTCCTGCCGCGCCAGATGGACGCAGACGAAACGGCCAGAGCCGTTGAGGAAGTCGTCGCCGCGACACAGGCGGCCGGCCTGAAGGATATGGGCAAAGTCATGGCCGCCCTGCGCGAACAGTACGCCGGACAGATGGACTTCGGCCAGGCTTCCGCCGCCGTCAAAGCCATCCTGGCCAAAAAATAAGCGGCCGGCGGAATGGCCATCCCCCCGCAGTTTCTGGAAGAACTTCGCAGCCGGGTGTCGCTTGTCGACGTCGTCGGGCGCAAAGTGAAGCTTGTGCGCAAGGGAACCGAATTCTGGGGGCCGTGTCCGTTCCATAATGAAAAGACCGCCTCGTTCTCCGTTTCCGATCAGAAAGGATTTTATCACTGCTTCGGATGCGGCGCGCATGGTGACGTCATCAATTTTGAAATGAATGCCAACGGCCTCTCCTTTCTTGAGGCCGTTGACAAGCTGGCTCACATCGCGGGCATGGAAGTCCCCCGCAGTTCGCCCAAAGAGCAGGAAAAGGAAAAACGCCGAGCCTCGGTCTATGACGTGCTGGAGGAAACCTGCCGCTTTTTTGAAGAAAAGCTTTACGCGGCCGCGGGACGCGACGGGTTGGCGTATCTGCGGCGGCGCGGGCTGTCGGATGAAATTATCCGGCGCTTCCGGCTGGGTTTCGCGCCGGGCGGGAATGCCCTCAAGGCTCTGATGGGTCGGCGCGGAGTGCCCGAGGAAGTGCTCCGGGGGGCGGGTATCCTGACCTTTCCGACGGACGGTCGCTCTTCATATGACTATTTCCGCGACCGGGTCATGTTCCCCATCATGGATCGAAGAGGCCGCGTCATCGCTTTCGGCGGCCGCGTCATGGACAAGAGTGAACCCAAGTATCTGAACTCTCCTGAAACCGACGTTTTTTCCAAAGGCGACATTCTTTATGCCGTTTTCCAGTCGGCCGCGCAAGCCCGGGAAAAACAGGAAATTATTGTGGTTGAAGGCTACATGGACGTCATTTCCCTTCATGCCGCCGGGATTGAGCGCGCCGTCGCGCCGCTGGGAACGGCTCTGACCGAACGTCAGATCCCCGAACTGTGGAAGTACGCGCCGGAACCGATTCTCTGCTTTGACGGAGACAAGGCCGGACAGCGCGCGGCCGTCCGGGCGGCAGACCGTGTGCTTCCCCTGCTGAAACCGGGGCATTCCCTGCGTTTCATCACGCTTCCCGACGATCTGGATCCCGACGAATACGTCAGGGAGCGCGGGCGGGAATCCTTTGAAGGCTTTCTGCGGGAAAACAGCCGCCCCCTGTCGAAACAGCTGTGGCGGCAGCTGTCCGAAGGCAAGCCTCTTGATACGCCCGAGCGGAAGGCTGCTCTTGAAAAAGACATCCGTGATACGCTTGAAAAAATCAAGGATTCTTCCGTTCAGAATTTCTATCGGCAGGAATTCAAATCCGCCCTTTGGGAAGCGACGAATCCGTTCCGGAAAAAAACGGAAAGGAAACCTTTCCGGAAAAAAACAAACCGCCGCGGTCTGCGCCGCGAAATCGAGGAACTGTCCGTCTATCATCCGGCCATTGTCCCCGAACGCGAAGAAACCCGGATGATGCTGACCTATCTGATCCTGTATCCGGAGTCGGCCTCGGCCTTTCTGGAAGATCTGGCCGACTGGAAGCCGGCAGAGGAAAGCCTGAACGCGTTCATGGAAGAAATTCTGTCCGTCCTGGCGGAAGACCCCGAAGTCGCTTCTGAAACACTGAAAGGCCGGCTGCGGGCGGATGGGTATGCTTCGGCTCTGGACGCGCTGAAGGGCGAAATCGAAGTCCTTTCCCGCCGCAAACCGGATTTTCATGAAATCGAAGCCGACATGGCGCACCGCATCCGGCTGGTCCGGCGCAAGGCGTTGCAGTCCGAAATGAAAAACCTGGCCGCCCGCATTGCCGAAGCCGGCGAAGACGAGGCGCGCACGCTGTGGGAACAGTACCAGAAACTGTATTCCGAACAGGCGGCCCTTGCATAAAATGAAACGCCGTCTTATTTAATTGTTGACAAATCAAGGCGGAACAGAATAAATCTTCCAGAATTATATTCAATGGTTCCTCTGGTCTGGTTTGCCCTGCGCGGGTGCTCCGGGCTGTCGCCATATGACAGCGCTTCCCGCGGAAACGTTAGGGATGAAGGGTTTTTTAGATGAATACTTCAAGTGCCGACGACGATATCAATACAGCGGAAAATTCCGATGACGCCCTGCTCGATTCGTTAAGCGCCTCTGTTAAGAAACTTGTGAACCGCGGCAAAGAACGCGGATATATTACCGTTGACGAGCTGAACGAAGCTCTGCCCCCGGAAAAGGAATCGTCCGAACAGATCGAAGACGTGATGGCGATGATTTCCGATCTCGGCATCAACATCATCGAAAACGAAGAAGCCGAAGAGGAAGAAGCGCCCGGAGCCGAAGAAGACACCGGTTTCAAACTGGACGAAGTGGAAACCAGCCGGACAGATGACCCGGTTCGGATGTACCTGCGCGAAATGGGAGCTGTCGAACTTCTGTCCCGCGAAGGTGAAATCGCCATTGCCAAACGGATTGAGGCCGGGCGCGACCTGATGATCGGCGGCCTGTGTGAAAGCGCTCTGACCATTAAAGCGCTGGCCGGATGGCATGATTCCCTGCTGTCGGGAAAAATGCTTCTGCGCGACATTATTGATCTTGACGCGACTTACGGCGCGGACGACGGCGCCCTTTCCGAAGACGGCCTGAACCTGCCGGCCGCATCCATCGCCCTGCCCGCCTCTCTGCCCCCCGTAAAGACCGAAGAACCCGTCGAAGAACCGGAAAACGCAGAAGAAGAGGAAGCCGAAGAGGAATTTGAAGAAGAGACTTCCTCTGAAGACGGTGAATACGAGGATTCCGAGGGGGACGACGAAGAGGAAACCGACGGCGAATACGGGGACGACGAAGAGTTCGAAGACGACGAAGAAGACGAATCCGAAGGCTCGGAAGAAGAGGAAGAGCTGGAGGAAGACGCGGCCGAAGAAGACGCGCCGTCCGTTTCGCTGGCTCAGATGGAACAGTCTCTGATGCCGCAGGTTCTGGAACAGTTTGAACAGATCACCGCCACGCACCAGAAATTGAAAAAAGTCCAGGAACAGCGCCTGGCCGCCATCCGCGCATCAAAGCCGGTTTCCGCCGCGACGGAAAAGAAATTTGAAAAAATCAAACAGGAGCTTGTCTCCCTGATGGAAGGCGTCCAGCTGAACCCGGCCCGTATTGAAATGCTGGTCGATCAGCTGAACGATTACAACAAACGCCTGATGACGCTGGAAGGGAAGCTTCTGCGTATGGCCGTCAGCAGCCGCATCAAGCGCGAAGAATTTCTGGAAGCGTACAAGACTGCGGAATCCGATCCCGCCTGGATCAGCCGCATGACGGGCAAATACTGGAAGGTCTTTACCGAAAAGTTCGCCCGGGAGATCGGCGACATCCAGAATGCCATCGCAGCCATGGCGGATGAAATCGGCATGCCGATTTTCGAATACCGCCGCATCTGCTCCATGGTCAAAAAGGGCGAACAGGAAGCTTCGCGCGCCAAGAAGGAAATGATCGAAGCCAACCTGCGTCTGGTGATTTCCATTGCCAAGAAATACACGAACCGCGGCCTGCAGTTTCTGGATCTGATTCAGGAAGGCAACATCGGCCTGATGAAAGCGGTTGATAAATTTGAATACCGCCGCGGTTACAAATTTTCAACATATGCCACATGGTGGATTCGCCAGGCCATCACGCGTTCCATTGCGGATCAGGCGCGTACCATCCGCATCCCGGTTCACATGATCGAAACGATCAACAAACTGGTGCGAACGAGCCGTCAGATGTTGCACGAAATCGGTCGAGAACCAACGCCGGAAGAGCTGGCCGAAAAACTGTCCATGCCGCTGGAAAAGGTTCGCAAGGTTCTGAAAATAGCCAAAGAACCGATCAGCCTGGAAACACCGGTCGGAGATGAAGAGGACAGCCATCTGGGTGATTTCATCGAAGACCGGAACGTTGTTCAGCCGCTTGACGCTGCGATTCAGGCCAATCTGCGTGCCACGTGCACGGCGGTTCTGTCCAGCCTGACGCCCCGCGAAGAACGCGTCCTGCGCATGCGTTTCGGCATCGGCATGAACACGGACCATACGCTGGAGGAAGTCGGGCAGCAGTTTTCGGTCACACGCGAACGGATCCGCCAGATTGAAGCAAAAGCCCTTCGGAAACTGAAACATCCGAGCCGCTCCAGAAAACTGCGCAGTTTTTTGGATAACGGTTGATAAAGCTGTCTGAACTTGTTATTTTCAGACGGGGTACGGGTCTGTAGCTCAGTTGGTTAGAGCGGGCCGCTCATAACGGCTTGGTCGGGGGTTCGAGTCCCTCCGGACCCACCATGAAAAAAGTCCGCATAAGGTGCGGACTTTTTATTTTGCTCTTTCCCGCCGTTCCGTCCCTCCGGCCCTATTGACACGGCACGGAATTTCCGACAACTCCGCACGATTTTTAAAAGCCTCTTTCTTTTCAACCCTCCCCGGTTAATCGCGTTGATATTGTTCATCCCACCCGGCTCGGCGTATTTATGGGCGCTTGAAAGACAAAAGGATGACGCACAGAAAAGAAAAGGCCTCTGTTCTTACGGATTCCGACCTGAATGTAACGGAGCGCGGCTTTTTAGACGGGCTTGACCGCCTTTTTATCTTCTCTTTGAAGATTTTTGATCCAGGGAGCTGCAGCGCGCAAGATGATTTTACTTCAAGCGCAAGATAGTTTTAACTTTTTTAAACCACTAAAAAATATGAACGCAGGATGGAATGTTACGTACCGCGCAATTTCAGATAACTGCACACGATTTTTTTTAAAAGCCTCTTTCTTTTCAACTCGGCCTGTTTAATCGCTTCGATTTTTTCGTCCCATCCGGCTCGGCGTATTTATGGGCGCTTGAAAGACAAAAGAATGATGTGTTGAAAAAGAAAAGCCCCTGTTTTTCCGGTTCCCGGTTTGAAAGCTCCTCCTTGTTACGTACCGTGTAATCTCAGACAGGTCCGCACGATTTTTTAAAAGCCATCTTTCTTTTCAACCCTCCCCGGTTAATCGCGTTGATATTGTTCTCCTCACCCGGTTCGGCATATTTATGGACGGGAAAAACAACTGTGTTCTTCCGGTTTTCTGTTTGAATGCTTTCTGCATCCGGCCGGACAAGGTCAAGGCAATACCGTTCCCGTACGCCCCCTCCCCCCGATAAAAGCAAACTCCAAAGGATCAGGGGAGCGGGCGCGGCTGTATCCGAAGAGACAGCTACACGGCCGACGCCGTTTTTTCTATCCTTAAAACAGCTTTCGGGAGGAAAAAATGGATTATCTTGCTCTTGCCATGGCCGGCATTCTGTATGGCGGCGTTGTTTTCGGCGGAAAACTGTTGGCCAATATGGGGGCCACACTGTCCGATGTCATGCTGTATCCGAACCTGATTTCCATGCTGGTTGTTCTGTATCCGGCCCGGCGGGATGCCGCAAAGATTTTCGGACAGCCCCGTTCCGTCACGCTGTTGTTCCTGGGCGCCATGTTTTTCATCAACGTCGGTCAGTATGCCCCGCTGTTTCTGAAAGTCCCCGTCAGCCTTGTCGTCATCCTGCTCTACCTTCAGCCGCTGTGGACGATTCTGATTGAACGCTTTTATTTCGGGAAAAAGCAGACAATGCGCACCTGGGGGCTGGCCGTCGCTCTGCTGGCGGGGATGTTCATTCTCATCAACCCGTTCCAGGCCTCGGCCTTTTCCCCGTTGGGCATTCTCCTGAGCCTGCTGGGCGGGCTGGGGCTTTCCGTATGGGTCATCGTGACACAGCGGTTTTCAGAACAGGGTGTTTCCGGATATGGAACTTTTTTTGCCGCATCGCTTTACTCTGTCCTTCCGGTTGCTCTTCTCGTGGGCGGGCTGACCCATTTTTTTCCGGGGAACGAAACCTACCGCCTGACCCTGGTCGGAGATGCCGGTTATTGGACGGCTTTTCTTTTTTACAGCCTTGCATTTTTCGTCCTGCCGAACATTCTGGTGTTCCGTCATAACAAAAATGTCCCGGCGGCGGTCACCGGCATGATTCTGATGCTGGAACCGGTGTCGGGCGTTATTCTGGACGTTCTTTTCCTGCATACCGCTCTGACGTGGAATATTCTTCTGGGCGGCGGAATGATTCTGATTGCCAATACTGTTCTGATTCTGACATCCCGCGGAGTTCCTGAAGAAAAGCCGCGCACGACAAAGTAATTTTGTTTACAGGTCTTTTGAAAAAACGTTATGCTGTTCAGGCAACGGAGCAGAAAGGAAGAAAAAATGAGCCTGATCAGTATTATCTTTACCGTCATCCTGCTGTTGATTCTTTACGTGATCTTCCTGTACAACCGCTTTATCCGCCAGGAAAACCTCTGTGCCGAAGGATGGAGCGGGATTGATGTGCAACTGAAGCGCCGCTATGACCTGATTCCCAACCTGCTTGCCACGGTGAAAGGCTATGCCGGCTACGAACAGGCAACGCTTGAGAAAATCGTCCGCGAACGTTCCGCCGCCATGCAGGCCGCGACGCCCGAAGAAAAAGCCAAAGCCGAAAACCTTCTGACGTCTTCATTAAAATCAATCTTTGCTCTGGCGGAAAACTACCCCGACCTGAAGGCCAGCCAGAACTTTCTGCATTTTCAGGAAACGCTGGCCGACATTGAAGACAATCTTCAGAACGCACGGCGGTATTACAATGCGACGGTTCGTTCCTATAACACCATGGTCGGCACTTTTCCATCGAACCTGATTGCCCGGCGATTCAATTTTACGGACAAGGAGTTTTTCAACATTGACGAAGCGGAAAAAGCGCCCGTCAAGGTTTCCTTTGAATGAAATCCGTCCTCTTCTTTTTTTGTGTTCTGCTCTGTTTCCCGGCGCGGGCGCAGGAAAACATTCTGAATTATGATTCCGAAATCCGGGTACAAAGGGATGCTTCCGTTGTGGTCACGGAAACGATCACCGTCCGGGCCGAAATGAAAAACATTCGCCGCGGTATTTACCGTGACCTGCCGCGTACCCGGGGTGTTTCCTACAGCGTCCTTTCCGTGAAAAAAAACGGAGAGCCGGAACCCTACTTTACGGAAAATTCCGGCCGGATGTTCCGTATCAACACGGGCACGGACGCGCTTCTGCCGACCGGCGGCTTTTACACGTATGAAATTAAATATCGGGCATCAAATGTTGTGCGCCCTTATCCGGAATATGACGAAATTTACTGGAACGTGACGGGCAATGACTGGCGTTTTTCCATTTTGTCCGCGACGGCGCGTGTCATTCTGCCGCGTGGTGCGGATATTCGGCAACAGGCGGGGTATTTCGGCCCGGAGCGTTCCCGAAAGCGGGCCGTCCTGAAAAACGGAGCCTTTACCACTCCCGGTGTTTTGAGCCCGCGGGAAGGCCTGACCGTTGCCGTTGGTTTTGACAAGGGTTTTGTGACCTTTCCGGAAAAGTTCCTGCCGGATATCAATCCGCTTTGGGTGGGGGCGTCAATTCTTCTGGCTTATGGTTTTATTACGTGGTTTCTGTACGGCCGTGACCCGAAAGAACAGGAAGTCATGCCGCGTTTTGACCCGCCGGCCAATCTGACGGCGGCGCAGGCCGGAAGCGTCTATTATTACGGCATGAAACCTTTTCTGTGTTTTTCGGCGGCTCTGATACAGGGCGGCGTTTCCGGCTTTCTGAAATTTTCGGAAAAGGAGAAAATCGTAAAAATCGAACGCTGCCGCAATGCGGAAAACGGCGAAGAAAAGTTCATACAGAAGAATCTTACCTTTCCGGTTCTGTTGCCGGGGACTTATAATGCCGAGGTCAGCGGATTTTTTGTAAAATTCAAAAAATTCCTGCGTGAGAAATCAAAGCCTTATTATGTACGGAACGGGGCATTTACGGTCGGAGCGGCCTTTCTTCTTCTGGCCGTTGTCACGGGGCTGTGTTTCGTGAACGACACACTTGAGCTGCTCCGAAATCTGGCGATCACGCTTCTCCTGCTTTACGGAAGCGGCCGGAATCTTTATGTCGTGCTCAGTTCGTCCGACAGCCGATGGAGCCGTTTCCTTGTTTCTCTGATTCTTCTGCTTCAGACGTGTGCGTTTCTGGCTCTGGCTTTTATGTCCGTACCGGATTTGTCCGCGGAGGACGGAACACGGGAAATCATTATTTTCTTTACGGTTTCGGGACTTGCCCTGCCGGTGTATTACTACCTGATGCATCAGCCGACGGAAAAAGGACAGCGTCTTTTTGAACATATGGACGGCCTGAAAATGTTCATGACCGCCGTCCACCAGGATTATCCCAAAGACGCCTCTTTTGAAAAGATGGAAAAGCTTCTGCCTTATGCCGTCCTGTTTCAGATTGAGCAGGAGTGGCTTGAAAAAATGCGACACATGCTGAAAAGCCTGAATTTCGATCCGAACGATTACCGTATGAGAGAGGCCTGTTACACGACACTTTTCCGTCTGCGCCTGGACAGGACCATACGTTCAACGACGACGGAACCCATCCATACAGGCAGCGGCGGCGGCGGTTTTGTTGGCGGCGGCTTTGGCGGCGGCGGAGGCGGCGGAAGATAAACGGCGGCCGCACGAAGCTTTTCGGCCTGTGCTGTTTTCTGCCAGGCAATAAAAGAGAACACTCTCGCTCCATGCCGGATAATCGTACGAAAAGCGGCGCGGCATCTGAATGCCCCTCTGGAAATCTGTGCGCTCCCCAACCCAATCGTGGAAAAGCACGCCGCAAGCGACAGGCAAAATCCGGAACCTGTCAGAAGGCTCTGGCTTTTTGCTGAGCAATAAAAGAGAACACTCTCGCTCCATGCCGGATAATCATGCGAAAAGCGGCGCGGCATCTGAATGCCCCTCTGGAAATCTGTCCGCGCCGTCAATCAAAAGCTTCCGCTGTCTTTTGCTGAGCCGTCGGCAAAGCCGATATCCCATTCCCGTCCAGAATACAGGAGCGTCTTGTCTTATGCGGACAGCGCCATGAATTCCGTTTCGTCGCCAATCCCTCTCTGCTACCGCATGCCTTTCGGAGATGGCAGAGCCTCCGGGCATCTCTCCCGCCTTCTCTGAAGCATCAGGCCTTAACCAGAATTTTCATGACTTCCGCAATGTAAAGTGTATGGAAATCCTTATCCGGATACCACTGCTCTGCCGCCGCTCTGTCGATAAAAGCGTTTTCAGACATCGGCTGCGCATACATCTTGCGGCAAATCAGCGCCGCGTCCGCTTCTTCGTAATAAGGAGTCGGCCCGTCATGCCGCACGGTCAGTCCCGCCCGGACAATCTTGTCTTCCTTTCGTCCGGACGTCGTACCGATATACGCCATTTTCTCCCGAAAGCATTCGTCAAAGAACGTCAGCGAAAACGTATCCGCCGCATCAATGAATTCTTTCGTATAACGCTGGGGTCGGATCACGACAAACGCCGCGTTTTTATTCCACATGACCCCCAGACCGCCCCACGAGGCCGTCATTACATTCCGTTTTCCGCCGGTTTCAGCCGTAACAAGCATCCATTCCTTTCCGATCAGATGAAAAGGGCTTTCCTGAAACTGATCCGCCGAAATTTCCTTAAAAACCATCATTGAAACCGCCTCCCTGTTTTTTAGTCATGTTAAGCCCCGAAACAGGAAAAAGAAACCTGTCCGAACGACGAGTCCGCCGTCCTCCGCCGCTAAGCCGCCGGATGCCGGTCCGCTTCCGCAACCGGGCGCAGAACCCGGCACGGATTGCCCGCCGCGACCATTCCCGCCGGAATGTCCCGCGTGACAACACTGCCCGAACCAATGACAACATTGTCACCGATTGTCACGCCCGGATTGATAACGACACTGCCGCCGATCCATACGCTGTTTCCGATGGTAACCGGCCGGGCGAATTCCCATTCTTCGTTCCGCGGAACCGGATGTATGGGATGAGCCGCCGTATAAATGCCGACATTAGGCGCAATGAAAACATTGTCTCCGATCATGACGGGCGCACAGTCCAGAATCGTCAAATTGTAGTTGGCGTAAAAATTTTCCCCGATTTCAATGAACGTCCCGTAATCGCACCGGATCGGGGCTTCGATCGTGAAGCGTTCGCCGATTTTGCCGAACAGGCGGCGCAGAACCGCCTGCCCTTCCTCTTTGCGAGAAGGATGCATCCTGTTGAATTCATAGCATAATTCACGTGCGCGCTGACGCCCGGCATTCAATTCGCCGTCCGCGGCCCGGTACCACCGACCGGCCAGCATGTCTTCCTTTGCCGTCATTTCCGTCCTCCTTTTTGTTTTACGACGGAGCTGTAGCATATTCGACAAAAAAATGAAACGTTGTTTTTGATTGCTGTCCGCCCCCGTTCTGGTATTATGGAAGGAATAGACAAAAAAGACGGGACAAGGACCGGGCATCCTCCTCTTCCCCGATACACCGCAGGAGAAAAGAATGACTTTCAGCATACCGGAATCAATGCAGAAAGACTATGACCGGCTTCTGGAACGGCTGAAAACGGATAAAAAGGACAAGCCGTTCTACATGCATTTTGTCTTTCCGAACGAAGAATGCCTGGCGGACTTTCTGGAAAAAGCCCATGACAACGGCGTGAAAAAACTGGGATTTTCCGGATGCGACAGCTTCGGCGCGAACCGGACGCTCTGGCTGTGCCGCAACCTGCATCGGATTCCCGACCTGGAATTTCTGAATCTCAACGAATGCAACATTGGGCAGAAAGGGGCCAGCGCCCTGATCGATATCCTGCCGAAAACACAGCTCAAAGGGCTGTCAATGAATTTCACCGTCATGAAGCCCAAACACGAACAACCCTTTCTGGACAGTCTCCGCGCCTCAAAACTTGAAGACCTGTCCGTGGCCTTCTGTTCGACCGGAAACCGTGAGTTTGCCGGACGGCTGGCCGACCTTCTGCCGGAAACGAATATCCGGCGCCTGAACATGGAAGGCATGGTCTGCCCTGAAGCTTCTCTGATCAAAATGGTTGAAGCCCTTCCCCGCACAAAGTTGACCGCGTTGCAGATGGGATATATGTCCGGGGCAAAAGGACAGAACATGTTCATCGATATCCTGCCGGAACTGGGGCTGACCGATCTGAACCTGAAATGCTGTTACGATTTCAAGGAGCCCGAAGCCACCCGCCTGATGCGCACGCTTCCGAACACCAAAATATCCAATCTGTACTACAGCGCCTCGTCGCGTTTTTCACGGGGCTTTTTTGAGGAAGCCGCCAGAATGATGACGACGCCGTCCTGCCGCCTGGAAAAAGTGAACATTACCATGTTCGGCGCGCCCCAGGAATATGCGGCTCTGGTGCATGAGGCCCGGAACACCTTGAAACAGAACGTTTCCTACCGCACCGGACTGCGCCAGAAAGCCGAAGCCAACGCCGCCGTGACGGACGTCCCGCCGGGAATGCCTCTGGGCGCCGCACTGGAGGAAGGCCTTCTGAAACAGGCCCTGGATGCCCGGCCGCCCCTGACAGGAGCCGACCTGACGGCTGCGGATAAGGACGGCGTGACGTTTGCCGCCAAGGCCGCCCGCGCCGAGGTGTTGCCGCTGGTCTTCAGCCCGAAATACTGGGACAACGCCCGTGAAATGCAGAACGCATGGATCGCTGTCGGCCGTGATCATCACTGGCAGCTGGACGGCCGGCACGATCGCCCGTCGTTCCGGCGCGTAAAAAACGAAGTCGCCGGAAAAGCAATCAAATCGCTTCTGTCGGCAAAAGGGAAAGGCCGCGCATGACTTTCAATCCGGCCGAAATGAGATTTTCAGGAATGAAACAGCCGCAGACGGAACAACACCCGGCGGAAAAACAGCCTGTGTCCGTTTTGTGTTTCCGCGCTGAAGCAGCGCTGGAAGCCGTTGAAACCGGAACACGGACGCAGGCCATCCGGCAGGGAACGGACACCGCCTGCCGCCGGACGGCGGGTGGGCAGGACAGTATTTCTTCCTTCCGCAGGCAAAGGCTCCGGAACGCTGAAGAAACCGTCGGGCGGGATTGGAAAGGACGTTGAACATGACGGAAATTTTTTCTCCTAAAGACAGGAAAAACCATGAGGCCATGATGAAGCGCGTGCGTTCAACGCAGGCTCGGCATTATGCGTTTTATCCTTCCTTCTCCTTCCCGACCGTGCAAAGCATGCAGGATATGCTGAGTGCGGCGAAGGAAAACGGCGTGTGGAACATCAATTTTTCCGGCTGTGCCCTCGGAGCCCGAAAGACACAGTGGCTGGCCGGAAGCCTCGGCCTTCTCCCCGGCCTGAAAACGCTGACGCTTGACACGAACGCCATCGGACAAAGCGGAACGGAAGCCCTGTTCCAGAAGCTTCCCGCAACGCGCATCCTTCACCTTTCCCTGGCCAACAACGGCATTGGTGCGGCGGCGTTCCCGGTTCTGCTGAAAAATATCCCGGCCTCCCGCCTGCTGAGCCTGAACCTGTCGCGGAACAGCCTGAACGACCGATTCATCACAGATCTGGCCGATCTGCTTCCCCGTACGAACCTGCGGGAGCTTTCTCTGGCCGGCGTTGGCATGACCGGCACATCCTCCGGCCGCCTGATGGACGCCGCCGCCGCGGCAAAGATGCGGGTGCTGGACATTTCGGGCAATCGCATCCAAGGCTCTTCCATGACCGAACTGATCGGGAAGCTTCCGCCGACGTCGCTGAAAACACTGCGCCTTGAACACACGGGAATGACGGAAAAGGATGCTTTTCTCCTGCTGAAAACCCTGCCGGACACGTCAATTACCGACATTGCCTTTACGGTCAGCGGCCGCCCGTCCGACAGATTTCTGGAAACCCTGACATCCTTTATGAAAGACCCGGCCTGCCGTCTGGAAAATGCAAAGATTGACATGTTCGGCCTTTCGAATTATGAAAAATCGCAGATCAAAGAAGCACAGGATGAGATGCGTTCCAACGCGTCGCACCGCAACTATTATAAAAACAAAATCCTGATGAACAGCCATCGGGAAACTGCCGATGTGGGGATGCCTTTGAGAGACGCCGTTGATGAAGGCCTTCTGCCGCAGGTGATGGCCGCCCGCGCGAAAGAGGGAAAAATGCTGGAAGTCGGGGAATGCCTGACGCCTCAGCCCATAACAGGAGCACCTTTCGTCGTTTACGCCGCAAAGGCCGAGCAGCTTTCCCTCCTGTTCCGGGCGGACAACTGGCAAAACGCCCGGGACATGCAGACCGTCTGGAACGCCGTCCCGAACGAACACCGCTGGCAGATGGACGGTCGGAAGGGACGCCCCTCCTTTCAGAAGGAAAAGAATCTTGTTCTGGAGCGCACAGTCAAAGCCGCTCTGTCGACACGCATCGGAGGACGTAAATGAAAACGAAGGACGAAATCAGAAGCCGGGCGGAGTATGCCGATCTGATGGCACGCCTCGAAAAATCCGCGCCGGAGAAGACCTTCCTTCCCAACTTCCATTTCCGCGATGAAGAGCAGATGGCCGATTTTCTGGCGGCCGCCGGAAAGCGGGGCATCCGGTCAATTGATTTCTCTCCGGTCGGAAAGGCGGCCGCGCCGCTTGGCCCAAGGGGTGTGAAATGGTTGGCGGATCACCTTGACCTTACCCCGGATCTGAAAGATGTTTCCCTGCGGGATTGTTTTGCCGGCGTTGCGGGCGTCAGTGCTTTGTTTGAAAAACTGCCCGGGACGCGCGTGACCGGCGTATCTGTAGCGGGAAATCTGTTGCCGGATGAAGTCCCCGAGACTTTTTTCAATGGACTGGCCGCTTCCGCCGTCACGTCTCTTGACCTTTCAGGAACAGGCTTAAAAGACGGATTGGCCGGACGCCTTGCCGAAGTTCTGCCGAAAACGTCTCTGCGCCACCTGGCGCTGAATGGTATAAACCTTGCTCCCCCGGCTTTTGACGCGCTGAGCCGTGCGATCGTCGAATCGAACGTGACCGATCTGGAAATTTCCGGCTCTTTCCATTCAAAAACAATGTCGATGCTGTTTGAAAGGCTCCCGGAATCAAAGCTCCGCTCCTTAAAAATCGAAAAAAACTGTCTCATGGAAGACGAGGCCGGCGTCCTGCTGAAAAAAGTGCCGGAAACGGACATTTCATTTTTGAGCTTCGGCTTTGCCGGCTTTTCATCTTCTTCTTTTGAACAGGAGGTGAAAAATTTTCCGCCTCCCGGGTGCTCGCTTGAGGAAATCAAAATCATTCCTTCCAAATTCTGCACTCAAAAAGAAATATTTTTGTGTGCCGATGCCGGAAAGCGTCTTTACGGGCAGACGAAATTTCGGCGTTTCATCCGAGAACAGACGGAAAAGCAGAAAGATGTTCTGTCGGTTGATTCGTCCTGCCCTCTTTCCGAAGCGCTCCATGCCGGCCTTCTGCCTCAGCTTCTGAAGCAACGCGCCGCCGAAAAAAAGCCGCTGACTTTGGAAGAGTGCACCGCTGATACGAATGGTTCGTCCTTTTTGAAATCTGCGGCACGCGCCGGCCTTCTGCCTTTGGTGTTCAAACCGGAAAACTGGGGGACGCCCAAAGATTTTCAGGCGGCCTGGGATGCTGTTCCGGCACGGGAACACTGGCAGATGGACGGTCAGCGGGAACGACCTTCCTTCCGGAAAGTCAAAAACAGTTTCATGGGACTGACATTGCAGACCCTTCTTCAAAAACAAAAGGATTCAACAAAATGAAAAAATTCTGGATACTGGCCTTTCTTGCCATAGCCGGAGCCTGTTCACCGCAGAAAGAAACCTTTGACAACAAGTTCTACAAAATGCTGAACGCACCGAACGGCGCGGAAATCACACTGGGCTTCAACGCCGAAGACAGCCGTTATTACGGCAGATCTGCGGTCAACCGTTATTTCGGTGTTTATAAAACCAAGGGCCGTTCTCTGACCCTCGGGCCGGCCGGTTCGACAATGATGATGGGGCCTCCGCTTTTGATGGAAGCCGAACGTGAATACATGAAGATTTTGGCCGAAGTCGTTTCCTATTCCGTTGAAGGGGCAAAGCTTCAGCTGGAAACGTCCAGCGGGCAGAAACTGCTGTTCATGGAAACCTCCCCCGAAATGCCCGCCGAATGATTCTCCGCCCGGCTTGCCTGCCGGGAAAGGGTCTGCTATAAAGACGGTGCAAACGTTTTATTTTGAGGGACAATATGGCCGCTTATCAATACATCTATGTGATGAAAAACCTGTCGAAAACCTATCCGGGCGGACGGCAGGTTCTGAAAAACATCTGGCTTTCCTTTTATCCGGGCGCGAAAATCGGCGTCCTGGGTCCGAACGGCGCGGGGAAAAGTACGCTTCTGAAAATCATGGCCGGCGTTGAAAAGGAATTCAACGGCGAAGCCTGGTCCGCCGAAGGAGCCACGGTCGGCTACCTTCCCCAGGAGCCGCAGCTTGACCCGGCAAAGAACGTGATGGGGAACATCATGGACGGCGTCGGACCGATACGCGACCTGATGGCCCGATTTGAAGAAGTCAGCCTGAAATTCGGCGAAGAAATGACGGACGACGAAATGAACGCCCTGATCGCCGAACAGGCGGAACTGCAGGAAAAAATCGATGCCTGCAACGGATGGGATCTGGAACGCACAATCGAAATCGCGATGGATGCCCTGCGGTGTCCGCCCGCCGATGCCGATGTGACAAAGCTTTCGGGCGGTGAAAAACGCCGGGTGGCTCTGTGTCGTCTGCTGTTGTCAAAGCCTGACCTGCTTCTGCTGGATGAACCGACCAACCATCTGGATGCGGAATCCGTCGCGTGGCTGCAGCAGCATCTGCATGATTACGCCGGGACGGTTGTCATGGTCACCCATGACCGTTACTTCCTGGACAACGTGACGGGCTGGATTCTGGAACTGGACCGCGGCGAAGGCATCCCTTACGAAGGCAATTACTCGTCCTGGCTGGAACAGAAGGAAAAGCGGCTTCAGCAGGAGGCTCGGGAAGAATCGGCACGCCAGCGGACAATCCGGGAGGAACTGGAATGGATACGCCAGAGTCCCCGCGCCCGCCAGGCGAAAAGCAAAGCGCGCGTGTCAGCGTTTGAAAATCTGGTTGCACAGGCAAACGCATCGTCTCTGGATACGGCGCAGATTGTCATTCCGCCCGGCCCCCGCCTGGGCGACGTGGTCATTCAGACCGAAAACCTGTCGAAAGGCTTCGGCGATCGCCTGCTGATTGATGATCTGACCTTTAAACTGCCCCCGGGCGGGATTGTCGGCGTCATTGGGGCGAACGGCACGGGAAAAACGACCCTGATGCGCATGATCACCGGCCAGGAAACGCCCGACACCGGCTCCATCCGCATCGGCGACACGGTGGTGCTGGGCTATGTCGACCAGAGCCGCGACGCCCTGAACGACGGAAAGACGGTGTGGGAGGAAATCTCCGGCGGTGCGGATGAAATCGTCCTTGGCAAACGTAAAATGCCGTCGCGCGCCTATGTCGGCCAGTTTAATTTCAGAGGCCCTGACCAGCAGAAAAAGGTCGGCCTGCTGTCCGGCGGCGAACGCAACCGCGTCCATATGGCCAAGATGCTGAAATCCGGCGCGAATGTCATTCTTCTGGACGAACCGACGAACGATTTGGACGTTGATACGTTGCGGGCGCTGGAAGAAGCTCTGCTGGCGTTCCCGGGATGCGCTGTCGTCACGTCTCATGACCGCTGGTTCCTGGACCGTATTGCAACGCACATCCTTGCCTTTGAAGGCGACAGCCATGTCGAATGGTTTGAAGGCAATTACGAGGAGTATGAAGCGGACAAAAAGCGCCGCCTCGGTGCGGAAGCCGAGCAGCCTCACCGTGTCAAATACAAGCCGCTTGTCCGGCGCTGACCACGGGGACGTTGTCCCGTATTCGACAAGAACCCGGCCTGTTCGCAAGGCCGGGTTCTTTATTTTGCCCTTTTGATCTGCGGGCCGGAAGAACGTGTTTTGCCGTCGTCACAATGCTGCCACAACTCTGCCATATTTCTGCCACATTTG
>USCC01000034.1 GCA_900553035.1 uncultured Rhodospirillaceae bacterium
CCGGGGAATCGGGAAGATTCTGATAAACGAGGTTGTGCGCATTGTCCGGGAACTTGGCGCAACGAAACTGCTGCTTCAGACGGCCGGACGGGAACAGTACATTCCGACGCAGAAATTCTATCTTTCCTGCGGTTTTAAGGAAGAAGCGCGTCTGAAAAACTATTATGCCGAAGGTGACGACTGCCTGATTTTTACACGGGACTTTGCTTAGGGCGGTATTTTTCAGGTTTCGTCGGCGCGGCGCAGATCTTCGAGCTTTTCCTTTGCGGCTTCAAGCTCTGTTTTGTTCGTCAGTTTTTCTCCGGCCCGGTTCATGTAGAAGACCAGCCGCTCCAAAGCCAGCTTTGCATTGCCGTGCGCACCGTCCATCAGCGTCTGGACGACTTCGGGCGCTTTGTGCGTAAATGTTCCTTCGGGCGGATGATATTTTGCCTTTACCTCTTCCGACCAATAGGGGGCATTCTGTTCATTCATTTTTTCCTCCGGTTTTCTGGGAATGTTTTGATTATTGAAACACGCAAAAAAAAACGGGAAAAGATGAACTTAACGCTAGAACCGAAGGACGATAGGCCGAAAAACGCATTGCCAGGAAAAGCGCTTTCGGGTTCTGAGTTGATGAAGGACAGAGACACCTCTCGTTCATTTGCCAAGCATTCTTCCACCCGTTTTTCTCATCAGCCGTCATATACGGGAAGGTCATTTCTCCCCTCCAGAAACTCTCCGTCTTTTTTTTTGTGTTGCTCGTTTTTTTGCTTACAAAAGAACAGAGACACGTCCTGTTCATTTGCCAAGCATTCTTCTATCCGTTTTTCTCATCAGCCGTCATATACGGGAAAGTCATTTCTCCCCTCCAGAAAATCTTCGTCCTTTTTTGGAGTTATTCCGTTTTTTGCTTACAAAAGAACAGAGACACGTCCTGTTCATTTGCCAAGCATTCGGCCATCCGTTTTTCTCATCAGCCGTCATATACGGGAAGGTCATTTCTCGCTTCCAGAAAATCTTCGTCCTTTTTTGGAGTTATTCCGCTTTTTGCTTACAAAAGGACAGAGACACGTCCTGTTCATTTGCCAAGCATTCGGCCATCCGTTTTCTTCACCCATGCCGTCGTATGAGAAGCAACACGTCTGTTTCCACAGAAAAATGCCGGGATTTTTCCCGGCATTGCATTCTTTTTCTCCGATCCTGAAACAGGCAACGTCAGCCCCGCTCCTTTTTCTTGAGAAGCATGGCCGCCTTGATGCTTTCCTGCATCACCCGGTTTTTCAGGATGGTAAAACTGGGGCGACCTTCCCTGCCGTCCAGCTGGTACTTCTGATTATCGGCAACATTGCTGAAAACCGTCTGCATATCCTTCGCATTCGTCCAGTTCTCAGGCGCAAAAACCTTCTCCAGCTGGTTCGTATAGCCCAGCACATCAATCAGCTTGTAACCTTCCGCGTTTTTCTGAAGATAATTGTCCATGCTCAGCTTCCGGTTCTGAGACGCCAGAGCGGTATATACCTCGTCAATCCGTCCCTTTTTGGCCGCTTCAAAAAGATATTCGGGCGAACCCATATCCGCCGCTTTTTTTACAGCCGTCGGTTTGACCGCTTTTTTCTCCTGACCCGGCAGAAGCTCTTTCCGTGTCTTTTGAAGCTGCTCAATCCGTTCAAGAGTCTGCGGCGACAGAACATGAATCACCGGCGCGGCCGCTGGTTTCTTCGTCGCGGCCCCCGTTCCCGAACGGCGCGGAGGCGGCGGGATATGCCAATAGTCGGAGGCGTCCTGTTCCTTGTCTTTTTTCGATTTTTCTGCGGTCTGTTCGGCAAAGGTCAGGCGTGAGACCAGGCTGGGCGGCGGTTCAATCCGATCAAGAAAAGCATTCGCCGCCGCGTCGGACACATTTGCTCCCGTAAAATCAAGATGCCGGATGTTCGATTGAGCAATCGCATCCGCCAGAATGTTCAGGGATTCGTCCGTAATCCCCATTTTCTTCTCCGCCTTCAGCTCAAGAGTCTGGAGCTTCGGCATCAGGGGAAGCTTTTCTGCCAGCGCTTCCGCCAGGGCGGGCGTGATTTTTATCCCCGTCAGCGACAGGGTTTCCATCTCCGCCGGAAGCCCCCCGACAATCGCTTTGTAATCGTCCGCCGTTTTCAGCTCGTCTTTCTCACATTTGATCGTCAGATGGCGGAGCGTTTTCGGAAGACCCGTTTCCAACGCCGCAGCGTCTTCCTTGAAAAAGGCACAGGACGTAAACGAAAACGATTCCAGCGGCATGTTTTTGATAGAAAGGCAGTTCAGGGACGCAAACGGCTTGAAACTTTCCGTAATCGAGAGGCTTTGCAACTTCTCCGGATTTATTTTTGAACACATATAAGCCGGAACATTATCAAACGTCAGAGACTGAATTTCCGTTCTGTTCAGATTGGCCAGAAAATAGTCCAGATGCGGCTCGGATATCCGAAACATCATGGAAGGATGTTCCAGCGTCAGTCTGTTGATATGGGGCGCGGCAGCCAGAGTATCCAGAAGAATATCCCGCGTATCCTTGTACAAAAGATGAGCCGGCAGAACGGCGGCATCGTTCTTTTTATCGTTGACACTGCCGATGAATTGACGGGCTTCGGAAATCGAAAAACCGCCCTGATGAAGCTTTTTAATATCGGAGAGTGTCTTAAGAAGCGATGCCATTTTTCATTTCCTTTGATGATGAAGCCTCTTTGCCGAAAAAAACACCGGAAGTACTCATCTCCCTGTAAAAGCAAAAAACCGATACCGCTCTTACCGACAAACCGTTCCCGGCACAGAAAAACATCCTTTCGCCGCCGGTTTACAGTTCGTTCTGCCTTCGGGCAGAGGATAAATGAAAAGGGCGGCGTTTCCACCGCTCTTTTCGTGGAACAATTTATTCGGCGTCTTCCGTGAACTCGCGTTTGCCCAGAAAGATGTTCTTGGTCAGCGAGTTCCGGCTGAGCACCGCCCGCAGGGTGTCCTGTGTAATGGCGGCGTCATCCGGAATGATAATGTTGGCCGGCAGTTCGTCCTGAAGGACGTCTTCCAGCTCGGCCGGCGTCCGGACAATTTCGGCGTAACCTTTATCGGCCAGCACCTTTTCCTGCCATTCTTCGGTCAGCTGAAAAATCTGCGATCCTTCAATCGATTCCTGGCGGTAACGTGTCGCCAGCTGCATCGCAACCTCGGGAAGGAGCTTTTCAGCCTGATCCGGTGTCAGGTTCAGTTTCGTTTTGTCACTCATGAAACCTCCTTTAACGGGTTTTCTTTGTGCGAAGCGCCGCCGCATAAGACATCGGCTGGAACGTCGGAGGAGTTCTTTTCGGTGTCGCGGTTTTGGCAAAACCGAAATTCAGCATATTTTTGTCAGACATACTGTCCGGGGAAACCGAGGTTTTTTCGGTCGCCTGCGGAGCCGCGGTCTTCGTCGGAATCAGCAATTCCCGGTTGATCGTCAGCGGACGTTCAACATGAGAAACAAAAATCGGGCAGGTCACCGTTTCCGCCGATGAATTCACAATCGCTTCACCGATGGTTTCGCCGTCAGCACAGTCGCGCAGTCCAAGAGCACCCTGCAGGCATTCGGTAGCCGTCTGAGCTTCCGGACGGCTACGCGTGATGAATTCGACTTCATCATCAATTTTCTTCGCGGCCTGCGGATCCTTGCGGTCGATATAGGTAATGCCGTTGCGGGCGAAAATATCCTGAACCTTCTTATCGACGTTTTCGCTGATGATGACTGTCCGTTTTGTTTCCTTGTCGGAAATGACATGTGTCACGACGGGGGCTTCCTTGTCCTGCGTCATCACGACCGTCAGGCCAATGCCGGATTCCGAACGGTTCTCGGCAATTTTGACCGTTTCATCATTGGGATCCATCTGTTCCAGCGTTGACAGCGAATGGTTCCACAGCGCTTTGATGTTCGCTTCAGACAGAGCCGGAATAGCCAGCGCACCCATAAAGGTATCATGCGGCGCCAGATCCTTCGGTTCGGGAATTTCCGCCACGAATGCATCCGCCAGAACGGCTTCGACAATCGGCTTGTCGGCGACGGTGTCAAGGTTGTCGTTCAGCATGTGAACCGAACGAACCTGTTCCGTTTCCGGACCGGCCTTGATGGATTCCTTCATGCGAGCCAAAGCCGCATTGATCGCCATGGTCGGCAGAGCTTCTTCCGGATTTTCCAGCGTAATGCCGTGCTTGTCCTTCAGCATGCCCGCCAGTTCGTCGCGAATCAGGTTTGTCTGATTGTCCGGCAGCAGAGCCATGTCAACGTTGTAGATGTCTTTCAGGCGTTTCGACGAATTAATCTTGCCTTCGACCAGGATCGGTTCCCCGATACCATAGCTGGAGGCGATGCGTTTCGCCGTATCGTACATTTCCTTCATTTCATCATACTGGATGCCCAGCGTTTCCGCATGCCCGGGCATGAATACGCGTTCCATCCACTGTTCCAGGCTGTCTTCCAGACGATCGCCGCGTGTGCTGAGACGTTCTTTCGTGTCCGGTTTTTTGATTTCGACATTTGCGCGGGGCTTGCCCAGCTTGCCCAGCACCTTTCCGAAATTCGCCTTTTTGACGGTTTTCGGCTTTTCGACGCTGGCGTTTTCCATGTACTTCGTTACCAGACGGAGGTCGATTTCAAGACCGCGCAGGTAATCTTCGTATTCCTGAGACAGGGAAAGTTCCGCATTCTGTTTATACAGCGTGGATTCCGGATTGGTCAGCTGACGCATCGCGGCAAAGAAGCCGGCCATCTGTTCCGCGACCTGAATGGTTTTCGGCGCGTTGCGGATGTTGATGAGCTCTTCTTCGGGAATGGCCGCTTTTTCAGCATCCGTCAGGCCGCCCGTGCGATAAGCCATCATCAGTTCCGAAAATCCTTCCGGATCCTTCTGATATTCCTCTTCGTTCGCGTAATAAATCTGCGTCATCGGGACGCCGGTCAAAGAACCGGCAATACGATCCGCAATATCCTTTTCCGTCGGATCGGGCAGGTTCATCAGATCCAGTTCAACGCCCAGACGGGAAATGAACGGACGATCCATATCTTCGGATCCCATTCCTTCTGTGGCCGGGTTGCCGGTGAAGTTGACGCGGAACGTTTCGGGGAAGGCACTGCGGCGCAGAACGACCGGACGGTTGCCGCCGCCGATGACTTCGCACGTCTGAACCTTCGGATCAGCCAGCATCGCCGTGTATTCATACAGCTTCTGCAGGGTACCCGGCTTCGCGCGGTTGATTTCGTCCAGAAGCAGGGGACGGCCGTAATCGGCAGAGTTCGGATCCATAACGCGGATCGCGATACCGTCGCGGGTCGTAATGCCGATGCTCTGCGCACCGCCGTCCGTTTTGATGCCTTCCAGCTGGCAGACCTGGGTCAGGCAGGAGGAAATGACCTGTTTCTGATAATTCTGTTCTTCAAAGGTTTCGCCTTTGGCGCGGATGCCGTTCCAGTCGATAGAGTAAATCGTTTTGCCGTCACGGTTTTCTTCGCTGAAGGCTTCGCCCAAAGCGTTGCGGAGAAGTTCAACGCTTTCTTTTTTCAGCCCCTGATCGGGATTTTTGTTGCCCAGCATGATTTTGGCGTCAATGCCGGCTTTTTCCGTATTGGCGGCGCTGGTGTCAAAAACGGTTTCACAGAAGATTGACCCCATGTCGACGTCCTTGCAGTTCAGCATCAGGGCGCCTTTGGGATGCGTCATTTTGCCCAGCGTTTTGAACGCAAAGCTTTTTCCGATGGACGGAGCGCCGATGTAGCCGGAAATATAGCTTTTCTTTGCCGGATCCGTACGGTTCGGGTCACGCGCCGTCAGTTCGTCCTTGAAATAGGGGAGCATGCTGCGCGAAGGCAGATTGCGCATCATTTCAAAATACAGACGTTCGTCAACGGAAATTTCGCCGACATCGGAACGGGCCGTCGTGAAAGTAATGGCGCTTTCGTCTCCCTGCAGGGTTTCGTATTCGCCCTTCTTGTTCTGGCCGACCGGAAGCGGTGTTTCTTCCAATCCGAAATAAACCTTTTTCACTTCTGCCATTTTTCTTCTCCTTGATTCCGCCGTCCCATCGGCAAACGGGACGAACTTTTAAAAACTTTTATCTTTTTTTCTGTGCGCCCAGCATGTCCAGCAGTTTGCCCATCTGCGCCGACTTGCGCGTATTAAGCTGCGCCGGGACGCGCTTCATTTCGACCATGCGGCGGTTCAGCATACTTGTCAGAGCCGCGTCAATGCCGCTTTCACCCGAGATATGAACCCGGTCAATGCGTTCGGACCCCATGCCTTTGCTCATTTCATCGGAAAGGGCTTCGATTTTATTGCGGTTTTTCTCGGTCAGAATAAAATTGAAGGTCATATTTCTGGTCTTGCTGCAGATTTCCTTGACCAGCGGCACGGACGATGCTTCGTCGCCGAAATTCCCGTCGGAAATGACGAAGAAATGCGATGTGCCCGAGTATTCCTGCTTTTTGTTGCCTTTGATTTTATCCATCGTCGACAGGATAGCGTCCTTCATGTGATCCTGACATCCGCCGCACACGTCCTGCACCGTCATGATCTTCTTGGCGATTTCGTCCGAAGACTGCCCCGGTTCGGCGACGCTCAGCGATTTCGGTTCGCCCATCGCGGTGATGTAAACGTTGAAATACGGATTTTTCCGGGCCGCTTCATACAGGACGCAGGCCGTCGCCAAAGCCACATCCAGCTTGCTTCCCTTGCCGTGTCCCATGGATCCCGAACGGTCAATCAGAATGGCGATATCAATCGGGGCCGGTGTTTTTTCCTTTTCCCCGCGAACCTTGAAGTGTTCGAAATCGCGTTCATCAACGCTTTGCCCCGTCGCCAGCTTTTTGCGGCGGTCAACATACGAGTCCAGATCGAACTTGTTGATATCATCGTCTTCGGGCACCAGAGTCCGTTTGCGGGATTCGACTTCCTTGCCGAAATATTCGTTCTGCATCCGGGTCAACAGGTTTTTGATGCGGCGCGCCGTCTGTTCATGGCGCGAAACGATCTCACGGTATTCATTGGACTGGCGCAGACGCTTTGGAAGGAAATCGTTTACCGAAGGCTTCCCGCCGGATTTTTCCTGTCCTTCCCAGACTTCCTGACGTTCGCCTTTATTGGGGCTTTGCTTGTCTTCGGAGGAGGAATCCTTTTGGGACTTGTTGGATTGCTGGGTATTCTGGTCGTTGTTTTCCTTTTTGATCAGGTCTTCCATGGATTCGCCCTTATCTTTGTTCGAATCCTTGTCTTTTCCGTCTTTTTTGTCGCCGTCTTTACCCTTGTCGTCCTTTTCGTCGCCCTTGGCATCCTTTTTGGCGTCATCCATCATTTTCTTGATGGAGTCGCTCATCTGCTTTTTCATCTCTTCGATTTTTTTCTGGATGTCGGTATCACCGGCGCTTCCGCCTTCGCCGTCACCGTCTTCGTCATCATCCAGATCGTCGGCCTCGCCGTTCTGAGAAGACTGCCCGCGACCCTGACCGGACTGGCTCTGACCCTGCTGTTGCTGCTGGCCGTCCTGTCCGTCGTTTTCATTATCATTATCGGAATCATCGTTATCATCGGAATCCTGCGGGTCGCTGTCCTGAGGCATTCCGCTTCCCCCGCCACCGCCGCCGGACTGCTGCTGTTGCTGCTGGCCCTGCTGGTTCTTCTGGTTCTTTTTGTTTTCCTCCTGCTGCTTTTCCTGTTCCTTCAGAAGGTCGGGAAACATCGGAGTGACAAAGCGTTCATAGATTTCGTCAATGATTTCACAGCGTTTGACGGAGCATTCCTCCATCTTGTTATTGTAAAAGGCCTGTCCGTTCAGGCGGTCGCGCGCTGTCGGCTGAAGCTCTTCCAGACGGGTGCACATTTCCCGGATGTCTTTGAACGACTGTTCCGGACCGATTTTGTTGCCGTCTCTGTCAACGCCCGAAAGCCATTCCTTATGGATGCCCAGCGAAGCCCATCCCTCGTCCGTGTCTTCCGTAATACCATTGTTGACATAAAAGGAGTAGCGCAGGACTTTTTTCAGGTTTGTGAAATAATCCATGGGCGTCGGGTCTTTGGGTGCGGCGGGCATTCCGGGCTGTTGAGCCGCCTTTGACATGCCGTTCATCAGCGGCAGGCACAGCGTCGTTTCCAGTGTGTTGATCGCCACGCTGAAATCCTGAGCCGAACGTGCGGACTGGTTCGCCGCGTACCGGTTGGCGTAGTTATTTTCGGCTTCGTCGAAAATCAGATAGCGCAGTTCGTTGTCAAGGTGCAGGGCATTCAACTGTTTCCGTGCCGCTTTGCGTTCTTCCTTCGGAAGCTTCCTGTCCTTTACGCGCTTCAGGGTGGCCTTATACTCCTCGCGGGCTTTCAGGACGCCCTGAGGCTGATGAATCGTGCCCTGCGAGTGGCCGACTTCGTGCAGATTGGCGGAACGGGACTGTTCAATCCCGATCATCAGGCTCCATACCATATCCAGATTGATCAGATTTTCGGACGGGCTGAAATAGTAGGAAACGCTTGGATACCCTTCTTCCGGCGCGCCCCAGCGGATGCGCGTCTGCGGATTTTTCAGTGATGTTGACAGAATGAAGGCGTTTTCGCGCAGTTCCGTCCGCGCATCGGGGCAGTGTGCCAGCTGAGACCACAGGGGAAGAGCCGTCAGCGGAG
Organism: uncultured Rhodospirillaceae bacterium; assembly: GCA_900553035.1. Lineage (GTDB taxonomy): Bacteria > Pseudomonadota > Alphaproteobacteria > CAAGCB01 > CAG-977 > CAG-977. The sequence continues at coordinate 8,640 of USCC01000034.1, forward strand.
AAGCGACGTTTTCCTGTTCCCATGATTTCATGAGAGCCGGCGTATTGACAATTGTCGCCAGAGCCGCGCCCCACAGGAGCTGTGTGTGCGGCTGGGACAGGTTGGGTGTATTCGGAGCCCGGCCGGTTTCAAGCGCGGCGCGGACGTTGGAAAGCTCGTCTTCAAAAACAGCCGGATCCCGAGCCAGCGGGCGCACCCGCTCGACCAGCGTTTCAAACGTCTTGGGCGAGAAAGCCCGCGCGGCGAATTGTTCCGACGCCCAATAACGGATTTTATTCAAAGGGTACGACAGAATCGTATCTTTGTTTCTTTCACGCAGGTTTTCATCCAGAGTTTCATTCATAACGGCATTCCCGTACATAGAATCATTATATTTATTTCATTACGCTATCATGCTCTGTCGACAAAAACAAGATGTTTTGGACAAACTTTGTTTTTTTTGTATAAGAATTCAGTTCTCGGTATCAGAGGCGCTTCCATCGGCGGAAGGCTGGGGCGCAAAGCTGGTTTTGAAAATGGATTCCAGAATGTTTTCACGGTCGCTTTCTCTGGCTTTTCCTTCGGTTTCAAGGGCTGCCAGCGTTTCAAGAAGGACGACTTTTTCCTGAGCCTGTGCCGCGGCCTTTTCATGACGCGTCCGCGTCTGCAGGAGCATGACGATCAGGACAATGGCGATGACAATCGGCAATCCGACCGTTGCCACGGTGATAAAGAGGCTTCCGCCCATCGGCGAGCGTGATACGCCGAAAGCAATTGCCAGAACCGCCAGAATGGAAAACAGGCTGGAGATAACGTACCATGCCGTCATCTGATTGGCTTTGCCCTGGTTCAGGGACAACTGATCGTTCCAGTAATCCAATGCCGTGCCGTAACGGATGCGGCTGGCGACGCTCTGGCGCAGGGCGGCCAGCTGGCGTTCATGATCGGCCTGGATCAGATTCAGCTGGTTCCACATTTCGTTGACAGCGCTGTCCGACGTCTGTTTTGTTTCCGTGACCAGCTGTGACAGGCACTGTTCAACGTCGTTGCGGTATATCTGGAGCTGGCGGCAGGATTCCTCAATGCCGCGCTGAAGGGCAAACTGTTCGTTTTCCAGGGGCTTCAGCTGTTTATCCGCATGTTCAACGCGGCGGATGACGGCATTGATTTTGCGCAACGTCTCGGACACGCGGCCGTCCAGCATTTCGGGCTGGATCGAAACGCGGAACTGAAGCGTGAAGGCATAACCAAAGGTGAAAGATTCCGCGTCCGACGCCGTACTGAACCCCTTTGCGTCTTCCAGCGAAGCCGCACCGGTCGCCCCGGCAATCAAGCCCATCAGCATGGGTTCGTACCGGTACATGATGGAAGCCATCTGTCCCAGAGTTCCCCGGCTGTGAATACATTTACAGGTCAGATAGGCGTTCAGATCCCTGCGGATGATGGTAAAGCCCTCGGCGACGGAGGCTTCACCGTTCAGGACGGCTTCGGCCGCCGCGTAAATCGAACGGGGCGTCGCCAGCTGGAAATCAATGATTTTCCGGATGAACGGCTTATCAGATGAGTCCGAACCGATGATGTCGCGCCAGGCTTTTAATTCGTTGAAAGCCCAGACTCCGGCTTCGTAAAAGGATTTCAGGTCAACCGTCCCGCCGTTGTCGTCAAGTTCGGCATGGATGGGCATCATGAACGGAACGTCTTTTTCCATATCAAAAGACGCTTCGGGGGCAAAAGTGGGAATCTGGTTTTCGTTTTCCGTATTCATGGCAGAAATGATGTCTCATAAGAGGTTAAAAATCAATGCTTATTTGTCCGCGCCGCGCTTATATAAAGGATAACGCAGATAGGCCTGCCGCCGGCTTTCCTGCCGGGTCTTGGCAATTGTGTCCAGGACGAAGCCCGAAAACAGGCTGACGATCGCGCAGATCATCAGCCCGGTTGACAGAACGGCGGTCGGCAGCTTCGGCACCAGGCCGGTTTCGGCATACGTCACGAACAGAGGCACGGCAAAACCGATCGACAGCAGAGCCAGAAACGCGGCGATCACGGAAAAGAAGAACAGCGGCCGTTCCTCTTTGATCAGATTAATGATCATCAGAAGAATTTTGAAGCCGTCCCTGTAGGTGGACAGTTTACTTTCCGAACCTTCGGGACGGGCGAAATAATCGGTTTCAATCTCTTTGAAAGGCAGGCGGGACGAACACGTGAACACCGTCAGTTCGGTTTCGATTTCAAACCCCGGGGAGTGAGCCGGGAACGTTTTGACAAAACGTTTTGAAAACACGCGGAAGCCCGACAGCATATCCTTGAGCGGCTGTTTGAAAAAAATCTGTACCAGACGGGTGAGCATGAAGTTGCCGAACCGGTGGCCGCGGCGGTAGGCTTCCTCCTGTTTTTCACGACGTGCGCCGACGACCATGTCCAGCCGCCCGTCAATCAGTTCGTCAATCAGCTCCGGCGCACGGCTCAGGTCGTATGTCGTATCGCCGTCCGTCATGACGTAAACGTCGGCATCAATATCGGAAAACATCCGCTGAACCGTGCTTCCCTTGCCCTGGCAGGAGCTTGTGCACACAATGGCGCCGGCTTCGCGGGCGACGTCCGCTGTTTTGTCCGTTGAATTATTGTCATAGACATATACTTCTGCGCCGGGCAGGTATTTTTTCGCGTCCCGGATGACGGGAGCGACGGATTTTTCCTCATTGTAACACGGGATAAGGACGGCGATTTTGGGTTTCATTCGTATTCTCCGTTCGTTGTGTGTGACAAGTATACGGCATCCTGCCGCGGAAATAAATTGGTAAAAGAGTTTTTCCGCAGGCGGCTTCGGGCGCGGCTCCGGAGTGAGGTAAAATAATACCTATATTATAACATATTGATTTTGCTTGGTTTTTTGAGCATAAAAAATGTTGACTTGTTTTCCGGATATGGCATACTTGCCGCAGTTTTTAACCGTTAGCGATAGGAATAACTTATGCAGACCGTATCTGTTAAGCCGTCCGAAGTCAAAAAGAAGTGGTATCTGATTGATGCCCAGGATTTGGTTTTGGGACGTCTGGCCAGCATTGTCGCCAAGATCTTGCGCGGCAAGCACAAAACCTGTTTCACACCGCACATTGACTGCGGCGACTATGTCGTGATCATCAATGCCGAAAAGGTTCACCTGACCGGCAAGAAGCTGAAGGACAAAGTCTATTACCGTCACACGGGTCATCCGGGCGGTATCAAGGGCGTCACCGCGGGCAAGATCATTGCCGGCGAGCATCCTGAACGCGTCATCATCAAGGCCGTTGAACGCATGATCACCCGTAACACGCTGGGTCGCCAGCAGATGACGAATCTGCGTGTTTACGCCGGCGCCGAACATCCGCACGCCGCTCAGAATCCGGAATTCCTGGACGTGGCCGCTTTGAACCCGAAGAATAAAAGGAGCGCTTAATCATGGCAGAAATCAAGTCCTTTGACGAACTGAAGAAAGCGACGACGGAAACCGTCGCGTCGGAAGCTCCCGTTGTTCGTGAACCGCAGCGCGACAAGTTTGGCCGTTCTTATGCGACCGGCCGCCGCAAAGACGCCACCGCGAAAGTGTGGATCAAGCCGGGTTCGGGCAAAATCGTCGTTAACGGCCGTGATATTGAAAAATACTTCACGCGTCCCGTTCTGCGCATGATCATCAACCAGCCGTTCGCCGTTACGAACCGCGTCGGCCAGTTTGATGTGACCGTTTCCGTTTCCGGCGGCGGTCTGTCCGGTCAGGCGGGCGCTGTCCGTCATGGTCTGAGCCGTTGTCTGGACAACTATGAACCGGAACTGCACACGTCATTGAAGCGTGCCGGCTTCCTGACCCGTGATCCGCGCGTCGTTGAACGCAAGAAATACGGCAAAGCCAAAGCACGCCGCAGCTACCAGTTCTCGAAGCGTTAAGCGTTATTCCTTCGGGAAAACAAAAAAAGGGGAAGTTTTTACTTCCTCTTTTTTTTGCGGGAGGAGAGGATTTCCGGAGCCGTGTTTACGAGAGATTCATCCGGCTCTTTTTTTGTTTTCCGCATTCCTTTATGATATTCCGGAGGAGAAACAGCCATGCCGGAATATTTGACGAAAGCCGAGACTTTGCGGGACGATGTTATCAAAAGTATTATAGCGTCGGCAAGGTTTCCGGAAAAGGTAACAGCCGGGGATAAGCTTGAACGTCTGCCCGGCGGTTCCAAATCAGTTGCCGTCAAGTCGGGCGGCTACGTTTTCAGATTCCCCTTGAGCCATGAGGCTTTTCAAAGCCAGAAACGCGAACGTTTCATCAGCGGTCTGCTGAAAAGATATATTTCTCCGACATTCAGAACCGGGATAACGGACGTCCGGCTGGTCGACGATGGGGATGACGGTTCGGGACATTACACCCGGTTTGCATATCACCGATTTATTGGCGGCCGGATTATGGACAATAACCGGGGGGAAACGGCGTATAACACTTCTTTTTACCATCTGGATGAGGAACGCAAGGAAAGTCTGGCACGCAGGATTGCCGGATTTTTTGTCGAACTGCACGCCGTTCCGGCAGATGAAATCGCCGAAATCAATGGCCTGATGCCAGAGAAACGAGACAACTGGAATTATGCCGCGCGGATTGATTTTGATTATGATTTAAGCCGCAGCCTGCTTTTAAAATACAGCAAAGGCCTCATTGACATGGATGATTTTAAAACCGGCTTCACGGACGATGTATGCTTCTGCCATAATGACTTAAGCGGCAGTAATATCCTGATTGACAAAGACAGGACGGAAGTGCTTTCAGGCATTATTGATTTCGGGAACGCGAACATTGCGCCCCGGACAGATGATTTTGTTCCCTTTTATAAAGTCGGCCGGAATCTGGCTCGCCGGGTCATCCGGCATTATAATAAACTGTCCGATTCCCCGGTCAGCATCCGGGAAATTGATTATAAGGCATTAAGTTTTATCGGATATCTGATGTGCTTCCGCTACAGACGGAATGAGGAACCGTTGGAGTTCAGTCGGGCTATGACGGAACACTTCGCAAACGATATAAGGGCTCCTTAGGAATTATTTTATGCCTCTTCTTTTTCTCTGCATTCCGGGACGCGGAAAGAACACATAAGGGAAAGATGGCACCCTCCGGCTCTTTCGGACAATGCCCCGGAAGACCCGTTTCCTCCCTCTTTCTATTGCTGAGCAAAGCGGGAGAGAAGGGCACACGAAAGAGAAGGAAATCCCCTTTGTCGGGGCCGCGGCCAGGCTATGCGCACCGTCTTTCGGACACAGCGTCGGGAGACCTGCCAGAAGCACGTTGCCGTTTTATTGCTGAGCAAAGCGACAGAGAAGGTCGCACGAAAGAAGAGAAGGAAAACCCCTTTGTCGGGGGCCGCGAGAGAACAAGGCGTCAGCCGGAGCGTGTCCGTGAGGCTTCCCGGACCAGAGCCTGGAAAATCGCATTTGCATCCTCGTCGTTGTCAACCAGCATTTCGGGATGAAAGCCGACGCCGAAGTAAAAACGTTTGTCTTTTCGTTCAATCACCTCGACAAGTCCGTCGTCTGTCGTTGCCGCAATGTCACATCCGACGATGCGCTCGGGCGTATTGACGTGGATGCTGTTGACCGTCATTCGTTCTTTTTGAACAATCCGGTAAAAAACTGAATTTTTATCGACATTCAGAGCGTGTGCGTATGGTTGTGTCGGATAAAAATGGCCGCCGGGAATCTTTTTCAGGCTACCGCCGTTCGCCAGTACGGTAATGTTCAGTCCCGAACAGATGCCCAGAAAGGGGATATCGTTTTCCAAAGCGTACCGGGCAACGTATTTTTCATAGGAATATGCCGTGACACCGCCTTCAAGAACCAGACCGTCGCACATTTCCAGAACCTGATCCAGACGTTCAAGATCATCGCTGTTCAGCTCAATATCGTCCATCGTTGCGTAGGTGGTGAAAACATCCTGCCGTTTCGGCGGCAGGATGCCGATCGTCGCCGCACCGTTTTTTATCAGCGCATGGTTGATGTCGTTTGAAACATCAACAATCGTCCATCCCCTGAAATCGTTTTCAATCAGAGACTTGTCCATTATTTTGCCGACAATGCCGATCAGGGGTCGTTTCATGTCTTTCCTCCGTGAATTGACGCCTTGTTGATTCTACAGGGAAGAGAAAAGGCGTCAATTTAATTTTGAAGGCCTGCGGAGTTCGGGAAAAAAGAGGTGAAAATTTCCGTTTTGAATACGTTTCTTTTTGTCATAGAATTCAACGGAAAAGGAGAACGGTGTATGAAAGATTTTCTGAAACTGATTTTTTTCGGCATTTCAAAAGGCCCCGGCGTTGAAATATATAACCCCGAAACCGATGAACGCATGGCGCTTCGGATCGGATTCAATATTCCTTTTTTTCTGTTTTCAGGACTTTACGGTATTCCTCTGTTCCTCAAAGGGATGTGGAAATGGGGGCTCCTGCTTCTGGGCTTGTCCGTCACAGGGGACTATTTCCGTTTCCAGAAAATGCAGCAACTGGCCAATGTGACTTCTTTTCAGGATATGCTCGGCTTTAACCCGGACAACCCCGTCGAAAGCCTGGTGACGGTTTCCATTTTGATTCTGTCCGTCGTTCTGGGGATTAAAGGCAACGAATGGCGCGGGCGGGAAATGTTGTCCAAAGGATGGCGCTTTGTCGACCCGCAACACACAATGGCTCAAATGGCCGTCAGAAAATGGCGGCTGTCAAAACATTATTTGAAATCAAAACCGGCGAAACGTCCCGAAACGCTTTAATTTTGTGTCCACATGTTGATCGCGGTTTCCGGATAGTTCAGATGCCGCCGGTAAATATGAAGATTTTCCAGGACGCGCAGAACATAATTCCGTGTTTCGCTGAAGGGAATCATTTCAATCCAGTCAATGGGATCAATGTTGTCCTCGCCCGGCGTCCCAATGGCATTGATCCAGCGGCGGACGTTCGTCGGCCCGGCATTGTAAGCCGCAAGCGCCAGAATGTAAGAACCGTTGAAACGTTTGACCATTTCAGAAAAATAGGCGCTTCCGATTTCGACATTGAAATGGGGATTGGAGCTCAGCATCTGCGGACTGAAGGGTTTTTTGCGCTTCCGGGCGACCTGTTTGGCCGTCGAAGGCATGATCTGCATCAGTCCGCGGGCGCCCGCCGGACTGACGACGTGGGAGGAAAAATTGCTTTCCTGCCGGATGATGGACAGAACAACGGCCTGTTCCGCATCCGTGTCCGGCTTGATGTCCAGCACGGGATACCCCAGAGAAACAATGTAAATGCCGTTCTGACGGACGCGGCGTGCCAGATTGACCGCCAGATCAGGGCGCGACAGGTCGTTGGTCAGGACATACGCCAGAGCCGGGATTTCATCCGACCGGGTATACGTGCCGTACAGACGGAGGGCAAACAGACTGACCAGATCATACTGTTCTGCGGCCTGAAGCATTTGCATGATGGAGAAAAGCTCATTTTTGCGGATCCTGGCAATTTGTTCGCGCTTTGGTTCGGCGTCCTGCGGCAGCTCGGGCAGAAGACTGAGCTTTCCGCCAGCCAGCTGTCCGTAAATCGTCGTACTTTTTTTGGCGGCTTTGGCGTACCATATTTCGGCGTCTTCTTTTTTACCCAGCTCTTCATAGGCGCGGCCCAGCCAGTATTCTCCCCGCGCCACGCTGACCGGCGAGCTGACGGCTTTGAGCATATTGGAAAAGTGCAGAACGGATTCTTCCAGATTCTTCAGAGAACGCAGAGCGATCCAGCCCGCCAGCCATTCCGCGTCGGCATAATCGGATCCCGGGGACAGGCGGTGGTCTTTGGCCAGCCTGTAGGCCTCCGCAGCTTTTCCGTCGCTCAGCAATTGGCGCACGACCAGAGAACGCTCGGCCCACCATTTCGCCTTTTCAGTCTTTCCGGCGGCTTTATGGCGGAGGATTTTGGCGGCGTCATCAAATTTCTTGTTCCGGCGGAACCAGCGCATCTCATCATAAAGAAGGCCGGAATCCGAACGCAGGGACACAGGCAGGTCTTTTACTTTCCGGCGTGCATTTTTTTCGTTGGCAATAAAGGCAATGCGCGCTTCGGCCAGCCGGCGGGTGTCTTCATCCACATGGGGCAGCATTTCTTCGGCCAGAGCGATTTTTCGGTTCCATAAAAGCTTTTCCAGGCGCGCGGCATAATCCCGTTCATCCAGAAGGACGGACAGCTTTTCCTGCACGACCGCCAGCTCTTCGTCCGTCAGGTCGCTTTTGGTCCACAGGCTGTGGAGAAGAGGAACGGCTTTTTCCCATTCTTTCCGTGCCATCAGAATGTCGGCATATGTCAGGACGGCCTCGGGTGAAACGGGGGGATGCACTTTGAACCATTTTTCCAGCGCCGCCTTGTCGCCTTCACGCAGAAGGGCTTTTTCCGCATTGCGCCGGACGAGATACATCCGCGGCCAGTTTTTATTCTTCTTTAAAAAGGAATCCAGCTCCTTGAAGGACGCTTCGCTTTTGGGATCGGTCAGACGCATCCATTCAACCAGGCGGATCAGCTTCGGATCGCGTGCGCGTCCGGCCAGCGTCAGAGCCTCGGCATAATTCTGGGCGGCGGCGGCTCGGATCGCCTTTGTGTGAAGGCCGTTTGACGGCGCTCCGCCCGCGGGAGGCGCATAAGCACGAACATCTCCCGCCGTCAGAAAAAAGAGACAGATCAGACCGAACAGAGTCTTTTTCACAGATACCTTACTCCCGCCCCGAAATCGAAGATAATTTATAATTCTTGTAGCAATTTTCTAAGATATGGTTAATTTAGGATGATAACTGCAAGGAGGCACCATGTTCAAAGGTTCTTTTACGGCCCTTGTCACCCCGTTCCGGAATGGTATCATTGACGAAGAGGCTTTTCAACGTTTTATCGGATGGCAGATCGATGAAGGAACGGAAGGCCTTGTTCCGTGCGGAACAACGGGCGAAAGCGCAACAATGACGCCGGATGAACAGACGCGCGTCATCGAGTTGTGCGTCAAAACGGTCAGAGGCCGCGTTCCCGTTATTGCCGGAACCGGAACAAATGATACCGCCAAAACGATCCATCTGACACAGACGGCTCAAAAGCTGGGCGCCGATGCCGCTCTTCTGGTGACTCCGTACTACAATAAACCGTCTCAGGAAGGCCTGTTTCAGCATTATAAGGCGGTTCATGACGCGACCCGGATTCCCCTTGTTCTTTATAACGTTCCGGGGCGCACGGGGGTCAATCTGACGCCGGAAACGGTTGGGCGCCTGGCGGAATTGCCTCGTATCGCCGGCATCAAGGACGCAACGCCGGATATTGTGCGCCCGCTGAAACTGCGCCAGGCGGCCGGCCCTGATTTTGCCCTTCTGTCCGGTGAGGACGCTTCCGTGGTGGCGTTTTTGGCTCACGGTGGCGACGGCTGTATTTCCGTTACCGCCAACATCGCGCCCAGAGCCTGCGCATCGCTTCACAGAGCTTGGGCTCGCAAAGACTGGGCGGAAGTCTGCCGTCTGCGCGATTTCCTTCTGCCGCTTCACGAGGCGATGTTCATCGAAACCAATCCGTGTCCCGTGAAATTCGCCGCCTCTATGCTGGGATTCGGAGACGGATCCCTGCGTCTGCCGTTGTGGCAAATTTCGGACGCTTCCCGTGAAATCGTGCGCCGGGCCATGGAATCCGCCGGCATCCGGGAGGCCTAGGATGGCAGAGCGCAGAAAGACGACGCTGATTACCGAAGGAACCGTCGCCAAAAATAAAAAAGCGAATTTCAATTACGCCATTGAGGAAACGATTGAGGCGGGAATCATTCTGACCGGGGCAGAGGTCAAATCCCTGCGCATGGGACGTGCCAGCATCAACGAATCCTATGCGGGAGTACAGGAAGGAGAGCTTTATCTTCTGAATGCGTCGATTCTTGAATACGGCTCGATCGGTTATATGAAGCACGTTGCCTCACGCCCGCGGAAGCTTCTGTTGCACAGGCGGGAAGCACGCCGCCTGATCGGAGCCGTCGCGCGCAAGGGCTATACGCTTGTCCCGCTGTCTCTTTATTTCAACAGGCGCGGCATTGCCAAAGTGCTTCTCGGGCTGGGAACGGGCAAAAATACGGTCGATAAACGCCAGGACATCAAAAAAAGAGACTGGGAACGTGAGAAACACCGCCTGCTGAAAGGCGGCTGATCTTCCTGCCCGGGCATTTTTTGTCGCGCTGTGCAAAAATAAATGCGTCGGACGTATCCTCATTATTGCATTTCGGTGTTTTTTATGCTTTCCTGAAGAACATAATTTTTGTTTTTTTAAGGAACGCTGAAATGCAGGGATGGCAGGAGAAACTCAAGGACGCTTTGCTTTTGTCGGACGAAGACGTCGCGCTCGTTTTCAAAGGCGATTTTAAAACGCTTCTGACACAGAACAAAGAAGGGGCTCTTCGTGTTCTGAGCACATACGGCATTTTCCTGGCGGCGCTGCTTATGTTCCTGATCCTGTTTTCTGTTTTTGGCGGGATGTGCAAGCTTGTTCTGATTCTTCTGGCGTTTGGTGTTCTGGGGGCGCTGGCTTTCATGCTGAAACGCGACGGCGTGATTCGAATGACGCAGATTCCCGCGTTTTCCTATTTCCTTATGTTCATGCTTGCCGCCGTGACGCTGGCCATGTTCTCCGACATTTCCAAAATGGGGTCGGGCGGGTCGAAATTCCTGCTTCTGCTGGTTCTCGGCGGTCTGGGCGGCGGATTTTACTCCCTGCGCCCGAAAGCGTTGGAAAAAGGATGGTCGAATATCCAGATGGTTCTGGTTGCTTTGCTGATTTCTTCATTCATCCTGTCGTTTCAGGCCGCGTTCATCCAGATGAGCATTGACAGCACGCTGGAACACGTCCGTTACGCATCCGAAATGCAGCGGCAGAAACAGGCCGATGAAATCCGCCGGAATTCCATGTCCGCGCCACAGAAAGCGTGTACCAGCGATGAAGAATGCCGCCGCATGAATACCAAAAAGAACGAATACTATGCGGAACACGAGGAAATCGCCATGGAAACATGTGAAAACGCCGTGGCCAAGGAAATTACCTCGCGTTTTGAATGGACTGTTTCGCCCAAGGAATATAAGTTTTCAAGCTATCAGGTTGATGTTCTGGAGGATCTGATCACACTGCGCGGCGACCGTGCAGAGCTGATTGAAGACGGCGGAAACCGCCGGCCGATTACGTACGTCTGCCGCTTCAATACGAAGACAAAAACGACAGATGTCGTTTTGAACAAATAATTTTTTTTCTTGCCACTTCCGGGACTTGTGACTACACTTGTGTACGAAATTTTGCCGGAACGGGTAAGACAGATTCCCCTTGCGGAATTGATGGAGATGAAAATGAATCAGGCGGCTGTTGAAACAGAATCTTATTACGATATCCTTGAAAATTCGGACGGTGAATTGCTTTTTTGTCTGAAAGCCCGCGAAGGAAGCCCTGAACGTCCGCAGATTCTGTACAGCGGCGGGGATCATGCTCTGTTTTACCGTACAGCGGATCAGATGATTGTTCTGGACTATATTCATGTGGACGTGCGTCCGGCTTTGGGAAAGGTGACGTCTGTTCTGGTCGCAGAATTCAGCGATCCGACCGAAGAAAACCCGCAGAAGGGAATTGTCCGTGAATATACGGCGTCTGTCCGCCATGTCTCCAAACTGCCTCTGGTGACGGATTTTTTGAAATAGGGAAACAACACGGTTCAACGAAGCCCGGAAAATTCCGGGCTTTTTTTTGTACGAAAATAAAGCCGCCTCCAAGGTAGGAGAAGGCCGGACTGTTTCGGTTTGCCGCGTCGCGGAAGCGCTTTGTCTTTTACCCTTTGAACGAGTCTTTTATCTGAAATTAAACTCAGCTTATTGGGAAAATGATAGACAGTTTTTTTGTGAATTTTAGAAAAGATGTGGGGTAACAATTTGAAAAATAAATAAAAAAAATTCGAAAAATTATACTTGACCGGGGG
>USCC01000035.1 GCA_900553035.1 uncultured Rhodospirillaceae bacterium
AGTTGCAGGATTCGTTGGCGGAACAGTTCGTACAGGAAGAGCCGGAACACTTCTTCCCCGCACCGCAGGATGTACTCGTACAGGCACAGGAGTAATTCGCCCCGCTTCGGGTACATGTCGGTGTGGAAGAAGCACAGTAGTTCGGATTACACGGGTCGAAACACGCGCCCGAGCCGTTGGAAACGTTGGGCGAGGAACACCCGCAGCTTTCACCGCGCGAACACGAGACGCATTTCCCGATGGAGCATTTCTGGCCGCCCGGACAGGTGACGCCTGTACACGGGTCGATACATTTGTTGGACCGGCAGATGAAAACACCCGCGCAGTCCGCGTCTTTAACGCATTCGTATTTCTCTTTTTTTTCAAATTTATACGGGACTTTCCCGTTCGGCAGTTTTTTATCCGAACCATCCGCGCCCAGCTTTACCGACCGGGCGAGAATGAAAGCGGAGCCGTCTTGAAAAACAGTTCCGCTTTCCGCAGCGAAAGCCGCCTGTGCAAGACAGAAAAACGCCGATAAAATTAAGATTCTCACCATCTCTCTCTCCTTAGAAGTTTGAATCATAACCTGTTCGACATTTACATTTTATCCTATTTGAGCAGAAAAGTGTAACAAAAGTGTCACAGTTGTGGCACTTTTTTGAAAGTTTAAAAAGAATGCTCTTTAATTATTTGAAAAATAATTCGATTCTGTGCTTTTTAGGATTATAGCAGACCGCCGTCCGTCCCTCTTTTAAAGCAAGCGCGTCTTGTCCGAATAAATCAAAACGCCAGCCTTTCAGCGCCGGAATATCCGGTTCGTTTTCCGAGGCCAAACGGTCAATATCCTCCGCAGAAGCAATCAACTTTTCCGCCACTCCGTTCTGTTCCGCCTTGATCGTCAGCAGCATTTTCAGAAGCTTGACAAGAGCCTTCGTTCCTTTCGGCATGCTGTGAACCGAAGGCGTTTCAGGATAGCTCTGCACATCCTGTTCTTTGACGGAACGCACGAGGGCAAGGATGGCCGACCCCATCCGTCCTTCGGCGAACCCCTGGGACAGACCGCGCAGGCCGTTCATCTCTTCGGGGCGCGTCGGGGCGCATGCGGCAATTTCCAGAAGCTGTTCGTCGCGGAGCACATGCTTGCGCGGGCGATCCAGGCGTTGCGCTTCTTCCTCGCGCCATGCCGCCAGAGCACGGAGCAGAGCCAGAAATTCGGGATTCCCCGAATTCTGTTTGATCTTTTTCCAGGCGTCCTGCGGATCGTTCCGGTATGTCTTTTCATCCTGAAGCACGGCGATTTCCTGGCTGAACCAGGGGCGGCGTCCGCTTTTTTCCAGCTCTTCCAGAAGCGCTTTGTAAACGGTGCGCAGATGCGTGACGTCGCTGAGCGCATAACGGAGTTGCTTTTCGGTCAGAGGACGGCGCGACCAGTCGGTGAAGCGCGTCGTCTTGTCAATATCGGTATGCGCCAGACGGGAAACAAGCGTTTGATAGCTGACGGATTCGCCAAAGCCGCAGACCATGGCCGCCACCTGAGTGTCAAACAGCGGCGCCGGAACCCGGCCGGTCAGATGGTAAAAAATTTCCGCATCCTGACGCGCGGCATGGAAAACCTTGGTCACGCTGCTTTCCTGCATGAGGTCAAACACGCAGGACAGGTCTATCCCTTTAGCCAGCGGGTCAATGCAGGCGGCTTCGTCAACGGACGCCATCTGTATCAGGCAGAGTTGCGGCCAGTAGGTTTTTTCGCGGATGAATTCCGTATCGATCGTAATAAACGGATACTGTCTCAGTCTTTCGCAAAACTGAATCAGTTCTTCGGTCGTCTGTATCAATGCGGTCATGTCGGCTTCCTCCGTTATCCTTCTTACGTTTTACAGAAGGTAAAGAAAAAATAAATCTTTTTTTTGCATAAAATCATGTGACAGATGTCACATTTTCTTGCGTTTTCATCTCGGGCAGGTATTCTTTTAAGACAGGCGGCTCATTATAAAAAAAGAGGAAGGACATGTTCACTGCATCCGATGCAGAAAAAATCGTCGCGGAAAAGTATGGCGTCAAGCCGTTTTCCGCCATATCGGACGAAAACAGGAAGAATATCATCAATGCCGTTTCCCAGATCATTGAAACCGCGGAGGCCGAAGGAAAATGTCCGGCCGATCTGACGTACGAGTCTTTGATCAAGTCCTCCGAATCGATGTTCCGTTTTTTGGAAATCTGCCGCAAGTACCCGTCCCTGTACGCCCCTTTCGCCGTTGACGCGGCCGGGCGGCCCGTCACGGACGCTTCAACACCGTTGCGGTGCGGCATTTCCCTGGCTCAGGCCGAGCAGTTCCTGGTCACCATGACGGCGCAGACGCAGTTCAACAAATTCCTTCCCGAAGGTATGGACGCGCGGAAATTCACCATGATGCGTCCTTACTTCACCGGCCAGTGGCAGCTTCCCTTTCTGACTCTTTACGAAAATCTGCGGGACGAGGTCATTCTTGAATTGGGGCCGGATTTGCTGGAAATCAAAACGAAGTCCGGTCTGGAATCCCTGCTACGTCTGAAGCTGGACGAAATTACGCAGGCGCGCCAGCTGCTGCGCGAAAAGTTCACGGACATCCTGCGCATTAATCCGCTCGGCGTGCGGAATCTCCTGCACTGTTCACAGGAACAGTTTGCGGCTCTGGAAGGCGTTCTGGGGGATCAGGTGTATTATTTCCTGTGCCGTGAAAGCGAATTGTTTGACGAAGTGCTGAAAACGCCTCCTGAAATCCTCAGTCTGTTCGGAAGCGCCCTGGCGACCGTGTCGACGCATTCGTTCCGCCGCCTGAACCGTCTGCCGCCCTCGCGTTCCATTTATTTCATGACAAGGCTGGTGGACATGTACCCGCGCATCACAAAGCGTTTCGCGGATGCCGATTTCGTCAATTTCACGTTTAAAAACGCCGTGGACAGCCTGATTGCCCTGGAAGGTGACGCGGCCTTTTTCGAGGAAATTGTGCGCCTGAAGCTCAAAGCCATGGAAGAAGTCCTGGAAGCGTCCTAGGCGGTTCGCTTTTATTCGTCCGGAAAGTCAAGTTTTCTGTTGACAAAAAACAGGCCGAAAACCAATATCAACAATTATTTTTCTTGGATTTTAAGGAGATTTTTCATGCACCCTTACCGTTCGCACAACTGCGGCCAGCTTCGTGCTGAAGACGCGGGAATCGAGGCGCGCCTGTCCGGCTGGATTCACCGCAAAAGGGACCACGGCAATCTTGTTTTCATTGACCTGCGCGACCATTACGGCCTGACGCAGTGCGTCGTTGACGTTTCAAGCCCGGTCTTTAAGGTTCTGGAACGTCTGCGTCCCGAAAGCGTCATCTGCGTTACGGGAAAAGTCGTGAAGCGCGAAGGGGACACGGTCAATAAAAACCTGCCGACCGGGGACATTGAACTCCATGTGCAGGAAGCCGAAGTCCTGTCCGAAGCGGATGTTCTGCCGCTTCAGGTTGCCGGTGATTTCGACCAGCCCGAAGACGCACGCCTGCGTTACCGTTTCCTGGATCTGCGCCGTGAAAAGCTGCATGCCAACATGCTGTTGCGTTCACGGGTCATCGCTTCTTTGCGCCGCCGTATGATTGAACAGGGCTTTGTTGAATATCAGACGCCGATTCTGACGGCTTCCAGCCCCGAAGGTGCACGCGATTTCCTGGTGCCCAGCCGTCTTCATCCGGGTAAATTCTATGCCCTGCCGCAGGCTCCACAGCAGTTCAAGCAACTGCTGATGGTTTCGGGATTTGACCGTTATTTCCAGATTGCGCCGTGCTTCCGCGACGAAGACAGCCGTGCCGACCGTTCGCCCGGTGAATTCTATCAGCTGGACTTTGAAATGGCGTTCGTGACGCAGGATGATGTGTTCGCGGCGATTGAGCCCGTGCTTCAGGGTGTTTTTGAAGAATTTTCTAACGGCCGTTCGGTCACGGAAGCCCCGTTCCCGCGCATTCCGTACGCCGACGCCATGCTGAAATACGGTTCGGACAAACCTGATCTGCGCAATCCGCTTTTGATTTCGGACGTGACGGATATTTTCCGCGGTTCGGGTTTCGGCATTTTTGCCAACGCCGTTGAACGCGGTTCTCTTGTCCGTGCGATTCCGGCGCCGGGGGCGGCTTCCAGACCCCGTAGCTGGTTTGACAGGATGAACGACTGGGCTCGCGGTATCGGGATGCCGGGCATTGGTTTCATCACCTTTACGAATGAAGGCCCGAAAGGCGCGATTGCCAAAAATCTTGACGAAGACCGGATCCGGGAACTGAAGACCGCTGTCGGCGTTAAAGAAGGCGATGCAATCTTCTTTGTGTGTGAACAGAAAGGCAATGTTGAAAAATTTGCCGGCCAGGTGCGCACGAAAATCTGTGAACAGCTGGGACTTCTGGAAGAAAACGCGTTCCGTTTCTGCTGGGTCACCGATTTTCCGATGTTCGAGCTGGACGAAGAAACGAAGCAGGTCTGCTTCTCGCACAATCCGTTTTCGATGCCGCAGGGGGGAATGGACGCGTTGCTGAACAAGGATCCTCTGGAAATCAAGGCGTACCAGTATGATATCGTCTGCAACGGTATTGAACTGTCTTCGGGCGCCATCCGGAATCATCGTCCCGACATCATGTACAAGGCGTTTGAGATTGCCGGATACGGGCCTGAAGTTGTTGAACAGAAATTCGGCGGCATGCTGAATGCGTTCAAGTACGGCGCTCCTCCGCACGGCGGTTCGGCTCCGGGCGTTGACCGTATCGTGATGCTTCTGGCCGACGAGCCGAATATCCGCGAAGTCATCCTTTTCCCGATGAACCAGCAGGCGCAGGATCTGATGATGCAGGCTCCGGCGGAAGTGACGCCGAAGCAGTTGAAGGAGTTGCATATCAAGGTTGAAATGCCGAAAGTGGTTGAGAAGAAATAACGAGACTGAACTCAGGAAAGGCTCCTTCGGGAGCCTTTTTTACGGGATAAAAGAGAAGAACCGCAAAACCGGAGGCATGTTCGGGAGTCTTCCCGTTTATGAGGACGTCTGTAGCGGGGCGCCGGACTTGTCTGTTAAGCATGCTTCGGCGTTGTTTATAAGACCTGGGATCGTAGAGATGCTCCGTCCTATTTTTGCTCAGCAAAAAAGACAGAAGTTCCGGAAACGACGGATTGTTTTTTGTCGCGTTCTGGTGCCGAAGTTTTTACATGTTAAGGCGAAAATATTTGCCCCCGCCCAAGGGAGAACATTTTCTGGAACGCCCGCCGGACGGTCAGAGGGCACGCTTCGGCGTTGTTTATAAGACCTGGGATCGTAGAGATGCTCCGTCCTATTTTTGCTCAGCAAAAAAGACAGAAGTTCCGGAAACGACGGATTGTTTTTTGTCGCGTTCTGGTGCCGAAGTTTTTACATGTTAAGGCGAAAATATTTGCCTCCACCCAAGGGAGAACATTTTCTGAAACACCCGCCGGACGGTCAGAGGGCACGCTTCGGCGTTGTTTATAACGCCGGAAGCTTTGGAAGCACTCCGTCTTAATTTTTGCTCAGCAAAAAAAGCGGCGGCCTCCGAGAAGAAGGCATCGATTCCAAACAGTCACCCGGTTTCTGGAGACCTGAAACTTCCGGAGGAACCGGCACAGGAAATGTTTTACATGAAAAGAGGGAAAAAACGGCTATTCTTCGTCGTCTTCGCCGTCATCCTGATGCGGGTCAACGTCAATCGCGTACCCCGCCGCCCGGACGGTGCGGATAAGATCCCTTTCGCCTCCTTCATTCAGCGCTTTCCTCAGACGCCGGACGTGAACGTCAACCGTCCGAAGCTCAACGTGAATGTCCGCGCCCCACACTTCCTTCAGCAGAACTTCGCGCGGAAAAACCTGTTTCGGGCGTTCCAGCAGATATTGCAGAAGGCGAAATTCCGTCGGCCCCAAATGAACAAAACGCGGGCCGCGCGTTACCCGCCTCGTCGACAGATCCATCCGGATGTCTTCAAAGACCAGCTCGCCCTGAGACGAATCAACCGGCTGTACCCGCCGCAGGATGGCTCGGATGCGCGCAATCAGTTCGGGAATGGAAAACGGTTTGGTCAGATAATCGTCCGCGCCGACGCTCAGGCCCTTGACCTTATCCGCCTCTTCGCCGCGTGCCGTCAGCATGATGATCGGCGTGTTGCGCAGATCGTGATTGTACCGCACCTGCTTGCAGATTTCGATGCCCGACATGCCCGGAAGCATCCAGTCCAGAAGAATCAAGGCCGGGCGGTGCATCCGGATCCCGTTCATGGCTTCCTCGCCGTCGGTCGCGATGCAGACGTCAAAACCTTCCTTTTCCAGGTTGTATTTCAACATGGTCACAATGGCTTCTTCATCCTCTATGATCATAATCAGCTGATTCATCGCTTTTTCTTCCGTCTTTTTTCCTTCCGGTATCTTATCCTGCCGGGCTGCTTTCTTAAAGTTACAAAAATATTATGCCTTCAAAGCGTTAATATTTTCTGCATAAAGCCCGTTGCTGAAAACAGCACTGCCGGCGACAAGAACGTCCGCCCCCGCCGCAACACACAGCTTTGCCGTTTCAGGCGTGACGCCGCCGTCAACTTCCAGCTCAATCGGACGGCCGCTGATCATCTTTTTGATGCGTTCCATTTTCTGCAGCTGTGACGGAATGAAGCTCTGCCCGCCGAAACCGGGATTGACAGTCATGACCAGTACAAGGTCGATTTCATCCAGAACGTATTCCAGAACGTTTTCCGGGGTTGACGGATTCAAAGAAACACCGGCCTTGACGCCGAAAGATTTAATCTGCTGAATCAGGCGATCCAGATGAACGTCCGCTTCGGCATGGACGGTAATGATGTCCGCTCCCGCTTTGACAAAAGCTTCAACATACGGCGCAACCGGTTGAATCATCAGATGTACGTCGAAAACCTTTTCCGTATAAGGGCGTATCGCCTTCACAACAGCAGGGCCGAACGTGATGTTCGGGACATAATGGCCGTCCATCACGTCAATGTGGATGTAATCCGCGCCGGCTTCGGCCACGGTCTGGACTTCCGTCCCCAGGTTGGCGAAATCAGCGGAAAGAATACTGGGGGCAATTTTAACGGTCATGGGAAACTCCTTTCTGTGAACCCGTCCTGTTTTACCAATATGGCTTTAAAAAAGACGGTACGCAAGGACGTTTTGTCGGCGGCGCGGGCGGAAGTCTCTGAAAAATCCCGGAAAACGCGACTGCGGCCGAAAGGCTCTGAAGAAAGAAAAGATGCCTGCCGCCGCCGTATCCGGAGAGAAATTTCCCGGACGTTCAGGGCGGCCTTAAATACACAGAAAGCCTGCCTTCGGGTTTTTCGGAAAACGTATACGGCTCAAAAGCGAAAAAGGCGGGAATTCCTTCCCGCCCTTTCATTTTGTCCGGAAATCGGTTTAGAACTTGTGATCCAGTTCGCCGGACGCATAGCGCTTTGCCATGTCGGACAGTTTGATGGCTTTGATCTTGGAAGCCATACCTGCCGCACCGAACTGTTCGTAACGGATTTCGCAGACTTTCTGCATTTCTTCCATCGCCGGGCCCATGTACTTGCGAACGTCAAATTCTTCAGGCTTCGTCGCGAAAATCTTGCGGATCGCCCCGGTCATCGCCATACGGCAGTCCGTATCAACGTTGACTTTGCGGACGCCGTGCTTGATGCCTTCCTGAATTTCTTCAATAGGCACGCCGTACGTCTGCGGAATCTGGCCGCCGTATTCGTTGATCATGTCCTGCAGTTCCTGCGGAACCGAAGAAGAGCCGTGCATGACCAGCGCGACCGTCGGCAGCTTTTCATGAATTTTCTTGATCGTATCAATCGACAGGATCGCGCCGTCCGGCTTGCGTGTGAACTTGTACGCACCGTGCGAGGTGCCGATGGCAACGGCCAGAGCATCAATGTTCGTCTTTTTCACGAAATCAACGGCCTGTTCCGGATCGGTCAGGAGCTTGTCCTTGGACAGCGTTCCTTCAAAACCATGACCGTCTTCCTTCGCGCCTTTTCCGGTTTCCAGAGAACCGATGACACCCAGTTCGGATTCAACGGAAGCACCGATCATATGGGCGACTTCGCCGACCTTGCGGGAGACTTCGACGTTGTAATCATAGCTGGACGGGGTTTTGCCGTCGGCCTGCAGAGAGCCGTCCATCATGACGGACGTATACGTATTGGCCAGAGCCGTCACACAGGTGGCAACACTGGAGCCGTGATCCTGATGCAGACAGACCGGCAGGTCGGGATACATTTCCGTCGCGGCTTCGACCATATGGCGGATCATCGGGTCGCCGGCATAGGAACGCGCGCCCTTGCTGGTCTGGATGATGACGGGCGAATTTGTTTTTTTCGCGGCGTTCATCACGGCAAGAATCTGTTCCATGTCGTTGACGTTGAAGGCCGGCATGCCGTATCCGTATTCGGCGGCGTGGTCCAGCAGCTGACGTAAGCTGATCATAGGCATTTTAAATCAATCTCCTTGTTTCAAATTATTTTCCGGCGATGCATCCGGCCGCCGCCGCGGCGACAGCGTTCGGCGTGATGCCGAAATGTTCATACAGCTGTTCGGCGGGAGCGGAAGCGCCGAACGAACGCATCGCGACAACCGCACCTTCCAAACCGGTGTATTTTTCCCAACCGAAAGCGCCCTGAGCTTCGACCGCAACGCGCGGACAGTCTCCCAGAACGGCTTTCCTGTATTCGGCGGACTGTTTGTCGAACAGTTCCCACGAAGGCATGGAAACGACGGCCGCTTCAATGCCTTTTTCCTTCAAAAGCGCCTGCGCCTTCACCGCGATTTCGACTTCGGAGCCGGTCGCCAGCAGAGTAACCTGCCGCTTGCCCGCACAATCGGAAATCACATAAGCCCCCTTCGCGGACAGGTTTTCCTTCACACTGTCCCGCAAGGTCGGCAGGTTCTGGCGCGACAGAGCCAGAACGCTCGGCGTATGAGCCGCTTCAATGGCAAGTTCCCAGCATTCCGCCGTTTCAATAACGTCGCACGGGCGGAACACCAGCAGGTTCGGAATCGCACGCATGGAGGCCAGATGCTCAATGGGCTGATGCGTCGGGCCGTCTTCGCCCAGACCAATAGAGTCATGCGTCAGAACGTAAATCGTCCGCAACCCCATCAGCGCCGCCAGACGGAGGCTCGGCTTCAGGTAATCCATGAACACCAGGAAAGCCCCGCTGTACGGAATGAAACCGCCGTGCAGGGCAATGCCGTTCATCGCGGCGGCCATGCCGTGCTCGCGGATGCCGTAATGCATGTAGTTCCCCGAAAAATCATCCGGAGTCACCGACTTTGACGCCTTGGCGTCCGTCAGGTTGGAATGGGTCAGATCCGCCGAACCGCCCAGCAGTTCGGGAATGGCCGGAACCAGAATTTCCAGAGCCATCTGGGACGCCTTGCGGGTCGCCACTTTCGGCTTTTCTTCCAGAAGCTTTTCCTTATAGGCCATCATGGCGTCTTTCCATCCGGCGGGCAAGATAGACTTAATGACGGTGCGCTCGAATTCGGCTTTCTTTCCGGCGGGCTGGGCAGCAAAGCGTTTTTCCCAGGCTTCACGGGCTTCGGCGCCGCGTGCACCGGCCGCGCGCCATTCCTTCATGACGTCTTCGGGCACTTCGAACGGAGCGTACTCAAATCCCAGACGCTTGCGGGCGGCCAGCAGGTCGTCCGTTCCGATCGGCGAACCGTGCGTCTTTTCGGTGCCTTCCTTTGACGATCCGTAACCGATAACCGTGCGGCAGGCAATCAGGGTCGGCCTGTCGGATTTTTTCGCCTTTTCGAGAGCGGCGGCGATTTCTTCGGCATTGTGGCCGTCAACCGCGTCCGTGTTCCACCCGTTGGCTTCAAAGCGTTTGCGCTGATCCGTTGACGTGGCGACCGACGTGGCGCCGTCGATTGTGATTTTGTTGTCATCCCACAGAACGATCATCTTATTCAGCTTCAGATGGCCGGCCATGGAAATCGCTTCTTCGCTGATGCCTTCCATCAGGCACCCGTCGCCGCAGATGACGTAGGTGTAATGGTCAACGACTTCGGAACCGTAACGGGCGGCCAACAACTTTTCCGCCAGCGCCATGCCAACCGCCGTGGCAATTCCCTGTCCCAGGGGGCCGGTCGTTGTTTCAATGCCTTCCAGATGGCCGTATTCCGGATGTCCGGCCATGCGGGATCCCATCTGGCGGAAGCTTTTGATCTGGTCAAGTGTCGCCTGTTTATAGCCTGTCAGGTACAGAAGGCTGTACAGCAACATCGAGCCATGACCCGCGGACAGGACGAAACGATCGCGGTCGGCCCAATGCGGCGCGGACGCGTCGAATTTCAGAAATTTCGTGAACAGAACCGTGGCGACGTCCGCCATACCCATCGGCATGCCCGGGTGACCCGAATTTGCCTTCTGTACACCTTCGGCCGCCATGAAACGCAACGCGTTCGCCATATCTTTATGAGAAACCATGAATCCTCCTTCAAGGAACAGAAAATAAAAGCCAAAATCTAAAAATTTTATTCTGTATAGCATACTTCGCCGCCGCGAAAAAGCCTCTTGGGGGACCAGATGGAAAAATATTGGGGCCGCATGAAAAAATAGACGAAAAATTTTTGTATTTTGTTGAAAAAAATACCGGAGCTGGTATTGTAAAAGGAGTGAAAGATTTTTTATGAAGGAAAATGCCCATGTCCGGACTGAAAGCCAAAATTCTGGCGACCGCTTTTGCTTTTTCTCCATTTGCTGCGGCGGCTCAGAACACGTTCTCGTCGGAAAACGAACCGGCGGCGACGGGGATTGAAGTGACCGAAACACCGCGTTCCGCGGAAACGGACGGCCGTACGATGGATTTTGAATCCGCCCTTCTGGCACAGCAGGGACGCGAAGTCCTGTATCAGGTGGCCGGGCTGTCCGACGGTTCGGCGCTGTACAGGGGACATGCCGACCCGTCGCGAGCCAGCTATGGAACGGATCAGCCCTTCATTTACGTTTATCAGAATCCCAATGGCCAGCAGTATGACATCACCGACGTTCTGCCGACAACGATTCAGGGCGGCCCGAATGTCAAAATGTTCAAGGATTCCGAGGAAATCGGAAAGAAAATGCGCAAGGCCGGATTCGGACAGGAGGATGTTCTGCGAATTACGGCTGTGACGCGGGCGTACGGAATGGCACAGGAACGGGCGAATAAAATGGAGCAGGACGCCGCCTATTATGGTTACGACAACGGCCATGACCGGACGCGGCGTATTTCCGAACAACGCAAACGCGAGCAGGATGATGCCTATTACGGTTACGGCAAGACGCGCATTGACCTGAGCGGCGGCCGCATTCGGGTCGGAGGCGGTGTTCGCATCGGCGGCAATACCGGCGTTACGGGCGATATCCGAATCGGACGCGACGGAATCAAGGTGAATGGCAGTGTCAATTCTCATGGCGGCCGCATCATCCGCAACGCCCGGAGCCGGACGCGCTGATTCCAACGCTTTTAAAAAAAACAACGTCCCCGTTTTTTTCGGGGACGTTGTTTTGTTTCCCCACAACGCGGCGCGGGATTTTCCGGGGCTTTGAGCCGTAAATAAAATTCTTTTGAGGCGCTCTTCAGGCAAAAGGCGGGGACTTATCCTGAAAGAGACGGCGCTTTTGCGCCTCACCGCCGGCAGAATTCAAGACGGAAAGGCGGGGCTGTCCATCCTCCGTTTTTTTGAGAGGACGTCTCCCGTCACAGAAGGGCGGCGGAGCGATGAACGGATTCACGGCGCGGGTCGGAAAAACCGGGGAGCGGTGAAAACCGTGAAACCGGCGGCGCTTTTTGTCTTTTGAGAGGCGGGGGCATGAGCCGGCGTCCCGGAAAAGCGTCTTTTGCCTTTACCCCGCCGGAAAAGTATGACACAGTTTCCCGGCTTGAAAAGGAGGAGCCATGTCTTTGCCCGAATTAACGGTTTTGCTCGCTTCGCCCCGGGGATTCTGTGCGGGAGTGACGCGCGCGGTTCAGATTGTCGTCGGTGCTCTGGAAAAATTCGGAACGCCGGTGTATGTCCGCCATGAAATCGTCCATAACAAATTCGTCGTGCAGAATCTGGTGAACAAAGGAGCGGTTTTCGTGAACGAGTTGGATGAGGTTCCCGACGGCGCTGTCGTCATCTTTTCGGCTCACGGAGTTCCGCTGTCCGTTCTGAGAGAAGCCCGACGGCGCGGTCTGACGACCCTGGACGCGACGTGCCCCCTGGTCGAAAAAGTACACAGAGAAGCGAAGAAGAATTACGAAAACGGCCTCAAAACTCTTTTGATCGGCCATCCCGGACATCCCGAAGTCATCGGAACAATGGGGCAGGTGCCCGACGGCGAAATCATGTTGATTTCATCGGTGCACCAGATTGATGATATCCCCGCGGGTTGGGAAGACCGGATCGGCTATGTGACGCAGACGACTCTGTCGCTGGACGAAACGAGGGAAATTCTGCAGGCGCTCTGCCGCCGTTTCCCTTCAATCGTCAAGCCGCACCTGAACGACATCTGCTATGCGACGACGAATCGGCAGAAGGCCGTCAAGGCGATTGCCGGGAAATGCGATCTGCTGATGGTGATTGGTGCCCCCAACTCGTCAAATTCAAAACGCCTGGTCGAAGTCGCCCGCGAGGCCGGATGCCCGCGCTCCGTCCTGGTTCAGAGAGCGTTTGAAATTGACTGGGACGGTTTGAAAGGCGTACAGACGCTGGGGATTACGGCGGGGGCTTCCGCTCCGGCGATTCTGGTGGAGGAAGTCATTGACGAACTGAAAAAGCGTTTCAGCGTCACCGTGTCCGAACATACCGAAGTCGAGGAAAAGGTGCGTTTTCCTCTGCCCGGTGCTTTAGCGGAGTAGAAAAATGGCTGTTTATACCGAGGTTTCCAACGAAGAACTGGAAGAATTTCTGGCTCAGTACGATATCGGTGAGGTTTTATCCCTCAAAGGCATTACGGAAGGGATTGAAAACAGCAATTTCCTTCTTCACACGGACCGGGATCTGTACATTCTGACGCTTTATGAAAAAAGGGTGAAGCCGGACGAGCTGCCGTATTTTCTGGATCTGATGAACCACCTGCATGCAAAGGGGATTTCGTGCCCGTTGCCCGTTCCGGGAAAAGACGGCCGTGCCCTGCGTGATCTGTGCGGCCGGAAAGCCTGTGTTTCAACGTTCCTGAAAGGGATGTCAACCCGGAAAATCATGCCGGATCACTGCGCCGAGCTGGGCCGCGCAATGGCGCAGATGCATCTGGCCGCTGAAGGGTTCAAGGGGACACGCCGCAATGATCTGTCCGTCGAAGGATGGGAAAACCTCCTGGAAAAAATCGGGAAAGAGGCCGACAACATCGCTCCCGACCTGTACAGTGAAATGAAACAGGAGCTGTACAGTCTGAAATCCTATTGGCCTTCCGGTCTGCCGCAGGGCGTCATCCATGCGGATCTGTTTCCCGACAACGTTTTCTTTCTGGGGAAAAAGCTGTCCGGCATCATTGATTTTTATTTTGCCTGCAACGATGCGTTTGCCTATGAACTCGCCGTCTGCCTGAACGCCTGGTGCTTTGAACCCGAAATATGGGAATTCAATACGACCAAAGCCGCGCGCATGCTGGCCGCGTACGACCGAATCCGTCCTCTGTCAAAAACGGAAAAGGAAAAACTGCCCGTCCTGGCGCGCGGCAGTGCCCTGCGTTTCCTGCTGACGCGGACGTTTGACTGGCTGAACCGGACAGAGGGCGCTCTCGTCCGGCCGAAAAATCCTCTGGAGTATTTGCGCAAGCTCCGCTTCCACCGGGGGATCAAAACGTATCATGAATACGGTTATTTTGCCTGACGATCCGGACAGGTTGCTTCCGCCGCTCTGAAATCCGGGCTTTGAAAAAAAACGACCCCGGGAAGTCCCGGGGCGTTTTGTCCGATCGGCGGCGGAGAGGGAAGCCTTTAAACTTTTCGCGCCCTCCGCCGTTTTCGGGGGATTTATTTTTCGTTTTCGGAACCGGGAAAAATGCAACATGTTCCTCGGCAGACCATGCCTTCCGGACACACGGTGCCCGGAGTGCATTCGGTTTCGGTACAGGTTTTGCCCGAACCGGCCGCGGGAAGAGCCGCCATCCGGGAGGCCGGCGCGTTGAATTTCAGCCAGACGTAAAAAATCGCGAATGTGACCAGGATGAAATACCAGAAATATTTTTTCATATCTGTTTCCCATACAAAAACCCCCTTTCCCCGCGAACGGGAAAAGGGGAGAAAACGTAATTAATATTCCGTTTTGTCAGCTTTGTGTTCCCAGGCATTGAAAACGTCAAGCGCCGTCGTGCCTTCAACGCGAACCATGGGAATGTCGCGTTCTTCGACGGGGATAAGGAACTGTTTGTAGAACGCTTCGTCATCAAAGCCGATTTTTGCGGCATCATGGCGGTCGTTCGCGTAGTAAATCGTTTCGACGCGCGCCCACATGGCCGCCGACAGACACATCGGACACGGTTCGCAGCTTGTGTACAGGTCGCAACCCGAAAGATCAAACGTCTTCAGATTCCGACAGGCATCCCGAATGGCGGAAACTTCGGCATGGGCCGTCGGGTCGTTGTTCACGGTCACCAGGTTGTTGCCGCGTCCGACGACTTTGCCGTCCTTGACGACGACCGCGCCGAACGGACCGCCGCCGATTTCCAGAGCCTTGGCGCTCAAATCGACGGCTTCCTGCATCAATTTGACTTTTTCGGGGCTTTTTTCAATCTGTGTCATGGTAAATTATCCTTCAATTTCATATAGTTGTGAAATCGATTGTGTCCTGACGCCGTTTAATCGATCCCCTTATTATGTTCATTTTTTTTGTCTTCACAAGAAAATTGTGTCTAAAATATGCCCAGACATGTTTGGACTGGCAATTCCGAACAAAAATCCGTATCTTTAAGTTTAAGGATAAAGTTATAGAAAGGCTTATCAATGTCTGATGCTATTCGTTTCATACTGAACGGGGAAAAGCGCGAAGTCCGCAATGTTCCGCCGACAATGACCCTGCTTCAGTACCTGCGCACCGTTGAACATCTGACGGGGACAAAAGAAGGATGCGCCGAAGGCGACTGCGGCGCGTGCACTGTCGTTATCGGCGAAGTTGTCGACGGGAAAATGCGTTACCGGGCGGTCAACAGCTGTATTCTTCTTCTGCCGCGCATTGACGGCAAGTTTATTTTGACGGTCGAGGGGGTTCGTAATCCCGACGGCACACTGCATCCCGTGCAGCAGGCCATGGTTGAAATGCATGGAACACAGTGCGGATTCTGCTCTCCCGGGTTCATTATGACTCTGTTCGCTCTTTACCACTGGGAAGGCGAAAAGCCCGCGACAGACGAGGATATTCTTGACGCTCTGGCCGGAAACCTGTGCCGGTGCACGGGATACCGCCCGATCATTGACGTCGCGCGCAAAATCGTCGGCGGCCGCAAAGACCGCTTTACGGACGGTGAGGCGAAAATCGTCGAAGCTCTTTCCGTCCTGCAGAGAACCGGGGAGTTCTATTACGAATTTGAAGGCCAGAAGTATTACGCGCCGCGTTCCCTGACCGGGCTGATTGACCTGCGCGAGGAATACGGACAGGCCGACCTGATGGCCGGCGGCACCGATCTGGGGCTGGAAGTCAGCAAGGAATTCAAGCGTCTGCCCGTTGTTATTGGTCTGGATCACGTGCCGGAACTGAACCGGCTGGAAGAAACGGACGACGCTTTGATTATCGGCGGCGCGGTCGTATATACGGATTTGATCCGTACGCTGGAGCGCCTGTTCCCGGCTTTCGCGGCCATCGTGCGCCGCATCGGGTCAAACCAGATCCGAACCGTCGGAACCGTCGGCGGCAATATCTGCAACGCTTCGCCGATTGCGGATTCCATCCCGTCGCTGATTGCGCTTGGGGCGAAAATCCGTCTGCGTTCAAAAGAAGGCGCCCGCGAAATGCCCATCGAGGATTTTTACACCGGTTACCGCCAGACGGCGCTGAAACCGAACGAATTCCTGGAATGCATTATTGTGCCCAAGTTGCCCGAAGGCCATATCTTCAAGGTTTACAAGCTGGCGCGGCGGCGTGATCTGGACGTGTCGTCCATCTGCGGTGCTTTCAACATCCGATTGGAAAACGATATTGTGAAATTCGTCCGCATCGGTTACGGCGGCGGCGGCGCTGTGCCGCAAAGGGCTCTGAACGCCGAAGCCGCTCTGCAGGACAAACTGTGGTGCGCTGCCGTCATTGACGACGCCATGGAAGCAATGGTGCAGGACTTCATCAAACGCCGGCCGAAGGGCGATTACCGTTCGGATATCGCCATTCACCTGCTGAAACGCGTTTACGTCGAAACGACGTCCCCTGATAAAGATTTGGAGGTTTGGAAGTTATGAGCGATTTGATTAAAGGCGGTGTCCGCCAGGCGATTCCTCATGAAAGCGCCCATCTGCATGTAACGGGGGAAGCGGAATACGTTGACGACATTCCCGAACTTCCGGGGACGCTGACGGCATATATCCTGAAAAGCCCGAAAGCCCATGCAAAAATCAAAAAGATTGATAAATCAAAAGCCGAAGCCGTGCGGGGCGTTCATGCGGTTCTGGATGCTTCGGACATTCCGGGGCACAACGACATCGCGCCGATCATCCGGGGCGAACCCTGTCTGGCCCCCGGCGAAGTCAATTACGTCGGCGAGCCTGTCGCGGCCGTTTTTGCCGAAGACATGCACACCGCGCGTTATGCGGCCGGTCTGATTGAGGTCGAATACGAAGATCTGCCCGCGATTTTGACGATCGAAGAGGCTTTTGAAAAGAAAAGTTTCCTGACCGATCCGCTGATCGCGACGTATGGTGAACCGGCGGAAGCCCTGAAAAAAGCGAAGCACCGTCTGAAAGGCGAATTCACCATCGGCGGTCAGGATCACATGTATCTGGAAACGCAGGTCGCTTATGTCATCCCCAGGGAAGACAGGCAGTACATGGTTTACAGTTCGACACAAAATCCGGCCGAAGGGCAGAGGGGCGTCGCGGACGTTCTGGGACTGCCGTTCAATGCGGTCAAGGTTGAAAACCGGCGCATGGGCGGCGGTTTCGGCGGCAAGGAAAGTCAGTCGACCATCATTGCGGCGATTGCGGCTCTGGGAGCATGGAAGACAAGGCGTCCCGTGAAGCTCCGTCTGGATCGCGATGACGACATGATCATTACCGGAAAACGTCATCACTATATCGTCACATATGACGTCGGCTTTGACGACGAAGGCGTGATGTCCGCGCTGGATATTGATTTCAAGGGCGGGTGCGGTTCTGTGATTGATATGTCTCTGCCGGTTGTTCAAAGGACGGTCTGCCACGGAGAAAACTGCTACTTCATCCCGAACGTTGTCATCCGAGGTCATCTGTGCAAGACGAATACGGTGCCGAACACGGCGATGCGCGGTTTCGGTGCACCGCAGGGCATGGTCGGAATCGAAGGCGTAGTTGAACACATCGCCCACTATCTGAAAATTGACCCGCGGACAGTGCGCCGCCGGAATTTCTATGGGATTGAAGACCGCAACGTCACGCCGTACCATCAGGCAATCGAGGACAATGTGATTGCGGAATTGTTCGACCGCGTGGAAAAGGATGGCGAATACGACCGGCGCCGAGCCGAAATCATGGAATACAACAGGAACAGCCCGTATGTGAAGCGTGGCCTGGCAATGTCGCCGCTGAAGTTCGGCATTTCATTCAACAAGGTGACGCTGAACCAGGCCGGGGCTCTGGTCAACGTTTATACGGACGGCAGCATCCTGATTAATCAGGGCGGCACCGAAATGGGGCAGGGCCTGATGACAAAAATGACGCAGGTGGCGGCTGAGACGTTTTCCGTGGACATTGACAAAGTCCGCATCACCGCGACGGCGACGGATAAAATTCCGAACACGTCGGCAACGGCGGCTTCGACCGATTCGGACATGAACGGCATGGCGGTTAAAAATGCGATCGACAACATCAAAGCGATTCTGGTGAAATTCGCCGCCGAACATTTCAGCGTTCCCGAAGAAGAAGTCGTTTTTGAAGCGAACCAGGTTAAAATCGGTAAAAAGCAAACGATGCCGTTCGGCGAGTTCGTCGCTCTGGCACAGCTGAACCGTATTCCCCTGTTCGCGGCGGGCTTTTACAAGACGCCGAAAATTCATTTTGACGCCAAGTCCATGACGGGACGGCCGTTCCTGTATTTCTGTTACGGTGTATGCATGGCCGAAGTGGCTGTCGATATCCTGACCGGAGAAAGTCACGTCCTGCGCGCCGACATGGTGTATGACGCGGGCAAATCCATGAATACAGCCATTGATATGGGGCAGGTTGAAGGCGCTTTCGTTCAGGGGCTGGGATGGGCTCTTCTGGAAGATCTGAAATGGAACAAGGACGGGAGTCTGCTGACTCACTCTCCGACGACATATAAGATTCCGACGAGCCGTGACCTGCCGAAAGTGTTCAATGTCGCGCTTTTGGAACGGGAAAACAGAGAGGAAACGATTTTCCATTCAAAATCGTCGGGTGAACCGCCGTTCATGCTGGGGATTGCCGTGTGGCTGGCCGCGCGTGATGCGGTGGCGAGCATTGCGGATTACAAGCTGCGTCCGAATCTGGACATTCCCTGTACGCCGGAACGCACGATGAAGGCGATCAAGGATATCCGCGAGCGCATGGCAAAACTGCCGCCCGAAACGCCGCAGGCATGAATCGTTTTCTGGCGCGTCTTTCATTCAGAGCGATCCCCGGAACCGTTTGGATTCTGGGGATTGCGACGTTATTGATTGAAACGTCGTCTCAAATCGTCCAAAGCCTGTTGCCGGTTTTTCTGGTTTCCGTTCTGGGGGCGAACATGACGCAGGTCGGCTTCCTGGATGGTTTTGCCAAAGCTGCCGCGGCTTTGGGGCGCGTTATTTTCGGCGGACTTTCCGATCGGAAATGGGGCAGAAAACCCGTTTTGCTTCTGGGGTACGGACTGATGGCTCTGGGACGTCCTCTTTTCCCGCTGGCACAGGGGATCGGGCTGGTGGCGGCGGGACGTTTCTGTGACACAATCAGCCGCGGCATCGCTTTTGTGTCACGGGATGCCCTGACCGGAGACGTGACCCGGGAACACCGCCGCGGCAAAAGCTTCGGGCTGGTCCGTTCTCTGACGGAGCTGGGAGCCTTTGCCGGGCCTCTGGTGGCGTCGGGGCTGATGATTGCGTTTGCGGACGACTATCGCCTTGTTTTCTGGTGCGCTGTTGTACCGGCTTTTCTGGCGTTCGCCTGCATCCTGTTCGGCGTGCCGGGACGCCGCGCGGAAGCCGTTCGGGAAGCTCCGAAAACGAAGAGCTCTCACGGAGTTTCCTTTGGAACGCGTTATTGGATTCTGATGGGGATTGTGTTGCTGATCATTCCGGCGCGTCTGAGCAACTCCCTGCTGATCGTGCAGGCAAAACAGCTGGGACTTGAACTCCGGCATATCCCGATGGTGACTCTGGCGCTGAGCCTGTCGGGAATTTTCTTTTCCTACCCGGCCGGAACATTTTCGGAAAAATTCGGAAAGATGCGTTCTCTGGGAGTGTCCCTGCTGATTATCGCGGCGGGGCATGGCCTTCTGGCTGTGACGCAGAGCATTCCTCTGCTGTTTACGGCGGCGGTGTTATGGGGGCTTCACAGCGGGATTGTATGGAGTATCCTGCCCGCGATGGTGATTGAACGTGCACCGGCTTCTGAAAAAGGAAGCGCTCTGGGCGTATACGGGGCTGTCGTCGGCGCGGGCGTCCTGGCGGCGAATGTGGGAAGCGGCGCTGTTTGGGATGCCTTCGGGCCTGAAGGCGTTTTTATCGCGGGCTTCTGGTACGCTCTTGGAGTGCTCGGGGTTCTTGTCGCTGTCGCATTTTTTGAAAGCGGCGGGAGGGAAAGTCCCTGATTTCGGCGGACAAGGCTTTCTTGATTTCATGTG
>USCC01000036.1 GCA_900553035.1 uncultured Rhodospirillaceae bacterium
GGGGCAAGTGTTCTACTGCAAAGCAGGAAAAGGGCCATAGCCACAGGCCTGCCAGGGTACATATAAGTTTCTTCATTTTTGTTTTCTCCTTTCGATGTTCAACTTACACTTTATAACTCTAGCATCAAATTGTGGCAAAATTATGGTGATTGTCGGACGTAGAAAAAATAAAAAAACGGCCTGTAAAAACAGGCCGGTTTTTTTATATCCATCCCGAGCAATCCGACGGGATTAACGCATTTTCGTTTCTTTGAAAACAACGTGCTTGCGCGCTTTCGGATCGTATTTTTTCAGGCTGAGCTTTTCCGTCTTCGTACGCGGATTTTTCTTCGTTGTGTAGAAATATCCGGTTCCGGCAGTGCTTTCAAGCTTGATCTGTACTGTTGTAGGCTTTGCCATGATGACCCATCCAATCAAAACATAAAGATAAAAACGATAGGCCTAACCATATCTTATTTTAAAAAGCTGTCAAGCGAAAAATATGTCAGGGAACGTTCATACAGGTCCGGATTCAGAACAAGTTGCGCCGCAAATTCGTCATCCAGCGGATTATTCGCCCGGCTTTCGGGGCGGCACTTGCTACGCATGACGTCTTTGGTTTTATCGCTCCCCGTCCGCCATTGCTGAAGCGCCGTCAGCGGCGGCGGAACCTTTCCGATTTCTTCCAGTTCGCGCCCTGATGTACAGATATTCGGGTACAGGCCAAACCGATCCGGACTGTAATTCGAGGGAAGTTCGAATTTCGACCAGGTCAGGTACAGATCGCCGCCGTTCGGAAGCGTTTCAACCGTTTGAATGACGCCTTTGCCATAGGTCGTCGTACCGATCAGAACGGCATGGCGGTAATCCTGCAAAGCTCCGGCAAAAAATTCCGCGCTGGAAGCTGTCTTTCCGTCCACCAGAACGGCAATCGGATAAACGGGGCGTACCTTTTTCGATGTGGTCTGGAAGTTGCGAACCGTTTCATGGTGGCGGCCGGCCGTTTTTATCAGCGGCAGTCCCGCAGGCAGGAAAAGATCCGCCGCCAGGACGGCTTCCTTTAACAAACCGCCCGTATTGCCGCGCAGGTCGATAATCAGCGCTTTGGCTTTTTTGTCACGGACTTCATTCAGCGTCAGACGCAGCGCCTTGACGGTTTTGGGCGTAAAGGCCGAAATGCGAATCGTCATGATACCGCGTTCTTCGTCGTAATAGTAGGAAACAGGCGAAGAGCTGACCGGCATACGGACAAGGTTGACGGATTTCATCTTTCCGTCTTTACGGACATTCAGAGTGACGTCAGAATCCTTTTCGCCGCGCAGCAGATTCAGGATTTCAACACGGGAGAGATCCGTAATCGGCTTACCGTCAATCCGGGCAATTCTGTCGCCGACAGCCAGTTCAGAGCGGGACGCCGGGCTGTCCGGGAGAATTTCCGTAATTTCAAGGTACTTCCCCGTCCGGCGGTAACGGATACCGATACTGGCGGGTTTTTCCAGCCTTTTCAGTTCCGCGGGATCCGTTCCTTCGTAATGGGCGTAGGCGTCTGTGACCGCCAGAGAGGCATTCAGAAAAATGTTCAGGATGTCTTCCGCGTTTGACTGCTGCGCCTTGGGTGAAAAGGGGCGCGCCGTCACCAGAGCCGCAAGCGTCAGGCGCGACCAGTCGGCACAGTCGTCATCCGGAGGGGCGCTGAAGCTTTTCAGTATCCGGCCGTCCGCCGAAATCAGGACACGCGTCCCGTCTTTGAACACGCCGATTTTCTGGTCGATGGTCGAAAGGCTTTTGACGCTTTCAAAGGCCAGACGGCTGGCCGGAACGGGTGTCAGAGCCTTTTCCGTAATCGTCCGGCAGGCTTTTTCCAGTGTTTCCTGCATCCGCCCGATGGGCAACTGCGTATCTGCCAGAACAGCAGACCACCACAGCGGCGCTTCGTTTTCTGCGGTCGGTGCGTCTTCCTGCGCGGTCGCAGGGAAAAGCGGCGCCAGCAAAAGCAGAAATATGAAAATCAGCCCGCGCATCATGGTTATTTTTTCTTTCCGTATTTTTTGTGTCCCTTGCCGTTTTTGCCCTTGTCCCGTTTGCGGAAAGGGGGGCGGGACGGGGAAGGCTGCCTTTTCGCCATGCCCGCATCCAGAAGGTGGAACAGCAGGCCGCCTGTTACCGGAGCGGCTTCGGCCAGGATAAGCTCCACGCGTTCGCCCAGCGTATAGGCGCGACCGGTTGACGAGCCGAACAGACGGTGGCGGTCTTCTTCATAAACATAATAATCTCCGGGCAGCGTGCTGATCGGTACAAGGCCTTCGGCCCCTGTTTCGTCCAGCACGACAAACAGGCCGAACCGCGATACACCGTTGATGATGCCCGAAAAACGTTCGCCGATACGATCCGCCAGGTATGCGGACAGGTAACGCTCTTCGGCATCCCGTTCCGCCGCCGCCGCCCGGCGTTCCGTCGCCGATATGTGTTCGCCAAGGTCTTCAAAGTCATCCGCCGTTCCATCTGCCTCAAGCCCGCCTTCACCCAGTTTCAGCGCGGAAATCAGGCCGCGATGCACCAGAAGGTCGGCATAGCGCCGGATGGGTGAGGTGAAATGAGCGTATTTTTCCAGAGCCAGTCCGAAATGACCCGCATTGTCAGGGCTGTAGCGCGCCTGGCTCTGCGTGCGCAGGACAAGTTCGTTGACCATGAAGGAACGCGCCGTTCCCCGAACCTGATCAAGGATTTTGTTGAAATCGTCCGTGCGCGGCCGATCCCGGCGGGTGGTTTTGACGTCAATGGAATTCAGAAAGGTCTGCAATGCCGCCACTTTTTCAGCGCCGGGCGCTTCATGGATACGGTACATGGCCGGGACATTCCGGTCTTCCAGCGTTTCCGCCGCCGCGACATTCGCCGCAATCATGAATTCCTCGACCATTTTATGGCTTTCAAGGCGTTCACGGGGCGAAATACGGATGATGCGTCCTGCGTCATTGAGTTCGATTTCGCGCTCGGGGACGTCGATCTCCAGTGCGCCGCGTTTTTCCCGCGCCCGAGCCAGGGATTGGTAAGCGCCGTACAGGTCTTCGATATGTGTTCGCAACGCGGGATTCATTTCCGGCATGCCGCCGTCAAAGACGGCCTGGACTTCGTGATAATTAAGGCGAGCCGCCGAACGCATCATGGCGCGGACAAATCTATGGCGCAGGATTTTCCCGCTTTTGCTGATTTTGATATAGGCGGCGATGCAGGGACGGTCGACGCCGGGTTTCAAAGAACACAGGTCAGAGGATAGTTTTTCGGGAAGCATCGGCACAACGCGGTCGGGAAAGTACACCGAATTTCCTCTTTCGCGCGCGTTCCGGTCAAGCGGATCGCCCAGCCGGACGAACCAGGCCACGTCGGCAATCGCCACAATCAGACGCCATCCGCCTTTGTTCTTTTCGTCTTCGTCCGGTTCGGCAAACACGGCGTCATCGAAATCCCGTGCGTCTTCGCCGTCTACCGTGACAAGCGGGATATTACGCAGATCAACACGATCCCCCAAAGGCGGCAGTTTCGCTTTGGCCGCCTGTTTCAGAGCCTGTTCCGAAAAATCAGTCGGAATGCCGTGCAGATGAACGGCTATCAGGCTGGCGGCTTTGGGC
Organism: uncultured Rhodospirillaceae bacterium; assembly: GCA_900553035.1. Taxonomy (GTDB): domain Bacteria; phylum Pseudomonadota; class Alphaproteobacteria; order CAAGCB01; family CAG-977; genus CAG-977. Next base: position 3,606 of record USCC01000036.1, read on the forward strand.
GCGGAGGCGTTGCCCAGAACCTGCACGATTTTGGCATGGCGGGAGCCGCGTCGGTTGTCGCGCAGGGCGGAACCGGCCGTATCCGCAATGACCAGATCGCCGTTTTTCGCGCCGCCCGTATCTTCGCGTTCGACGAAGTATTCCTGATGCAACCGGCGATCCACCGACAGAATCCGACCGCCTTTGCCGCTGGTCGTATCATAAACGCCGACGACGCGGTTCGGTTTGGCGGACAGACGGCGGACAACGGCGCCATGAAACAGTTTTTTTCCGGCGGGCGACAGTTTCAGCACGACCCGATCGCCTTCCTTCGGCGGCGGCCGGAGCCGTCCCGGATCCGTAATCAGAATCTGGGGCGCCGGCGTCGGTTTGAACCATTCCAGAGGCCGCGCGACAAGTTCTCCGTCGGAATCCGACCCCGTGATTTCTGCCGGGCACATTTCCGGAAGCCCATCGGCCGAAATTATTTTTTTCGACGGGGTCTTTTCGATTTTGCCCTCCGATTTCATGCGTTTCAGCATTTCCTTCAGCTGTGCACGATCGTCGCCCCGGACATGAAACGCCCGCGCAATTTCACGCTTCCCGACCTTACCCGGATTTTCGTTCAGAAAAGAGACGATGTCTTCCATCGTCGGAAGGGGCGGTTTTTTTGCGGTCATTTTTTTGCGGCCTTTTTCGTTGTCGTTTTCTTCGCGCCGGTTTTCCGGGCGGAAGTTCCGGCTTTTGTTTTGGCCTCTTTCGGGGCTTTTCCGGTTTTTCCCGCTTTGGCGGCCAGCAGTTCAACCGCTTCTTCCAACGTCGGATCGCGGTTTTCGTCGCGCAGTTTCTTGGGCAGGGAGGCCATCAGTGTGCCGTGCCGGACGTACGGACCGAACCGGCCGACGTTCAGCGTGATCGGCTTGCCGTCGGCCGGGTGCTTTCCGATTTCTTTGGCCGGCGCTTTTTCCTTCACGTTGGCCAGAAGCTCTAAAGCCCGGTTCAGGTCAATCGTCAGGACGTCATCGGCGGCGGCCAGTGATTTATACGTTGCGCCGAGTTTGACGTACGGACCGAACCGGCCAATGCCGGCCTGAACCGGTGTTCCGGTTTCCGGATGGTTCCCCAACACACGCGGCAGAGCCAGCAGACCCAGCGCCTGTTCCAGTGTAATATCGGCCGGAAGCAACGTCCGGGGCAGGGAAACACGTTTGGCGGCCGGAGCGGCGGTTTTTGCCTCGCCTTTCTTTTTCTTTTCCTTCGGGGCATCGCGTCCCAGCTGGACATAGGGACCGTACGGGCCTTTGCGCAGGAAAACGGTTTCTCCCGTCGCGGGGTCAGTCCCCAGTTCGCGCGGTTCGTTGTCCTCCTCGCGTCCCTCTTCCCCCGGAGTTTCTCCGCCGAAGGGACGGGTGTAGCGGCATTCGGGATAGTTGGAGCATCCGATGAAGGCGCCGAACTTGCCGATTTTCAGGCTGAGCCGACCGCCTTTGGCCGCACCGCATTCGGGGCAGATCCGATCCTGTTCCGACGAGAACAGGTATTCCGACAGGCTTTGTTCCAGGTGATTCAGGACGTCCGTGATCGTCAGCGGTTCAACGGATTTGACGGTGGCGTCAAAGCTGTCCCAGAACGACCGGAGAAGAGCTTTCCAGTTCAGTTTCCCCGCCGAAATATCGTCCAGAGAGTTTTCCAGTTCAGCCGTGAAATCGTACTGCACGTATTTCGTAAAGAAGTTTTCCAGAAACGCTGTAACAATGCGTCCGCGGTCTTCGGGAATGAAACGCCGTTTGTCCAGGCGGACGTACTGTCTGTCCTGAAGTACGGAAAGGATGGAGGCATAAGTCGACGGACGCCCGATGCCCAGTTCTTCCAGCTTTTTGACCAGACTGGCTTCGGTATAGCGCGGCGGCGGCTGAGTGAAATGCTGTTCGGGGCGGACGGCCTGTTGTTCAAGAGCTTCGCCGGTCGACATTGCCGGCAGGAGGGTGTTGCCTTCCTCATCGCTGTCATCCAGATCTTCGCGATAGACTTTCAGAAAACCGTCAAAGGCAATCGTCTGTCCGGTCGCACGCAGGACGATTTTGCCATCCCGGGAAGGACAATCAACAGCGATTTTATCGATTTCGGCATTCTGCATCTGGCTGGCCACCGCGCGTTTCCAGACCAGTTCGTACAGGCGCAGCTGATCCTTGTTCAAACGTGAAGCGACTTCCGCCGGATGGCGCATCAGTGACGTCGGGCGGATGGCTTCGTGCGCTTCCTGCGCATTTTTAACGTTGTTCTTGTAATACCGCGGCTTTTCGGGCAGGTAGGCGCCCCCGAAATCGCGTTCAATGACGCGCCGGGCTTCGGCGACGGCTTCCTGTGCCATCTGGATGCCGTCGGTACGCATATACGTGATCAGGCCGACCGTTTCGCCGCCAATATCGACGCCTTCGTACAGCTGCTGGGCGATCTGCATCGTTTTTTTGGCGGAAAAGAAAAGCTTCCGAGCCGCTTCCTGCTGAAGGGTCGACGTCGTGAAAGCCGGAGCAGGGCTGCGTTTGACTTTCCTGCGTTCGATTTCGCCGACGTCAAAGTTCGCTTCCCTGATTTTTCGGGCGGCCTCGTGCGCGTCGGCTTCGTTGCCCAGCGTGAACTTGGCAACCTTTTTACCGTCCAGAACGGACAGGTGTGCCGTAAACAGGTCGGCGCGCGGCGTCAGAAAGTCGGTGTCGATCGTCCAATATTCCTGTGCCTTGAACGCTTCAATTTCATTTTCGCGCTCGCAGACCAGACGCAGAGCCACGGACTGAACACGTCCGGCGGAACGGCTTCCCGGCAGTTTGCGCCACAGCACCGGCGATACGGTGAAGCCGACCAGATAGTCCAGCGCCCGCCGCGCCAGATAGGCGTCCACAAGCGGAACGTCAATGTCTCGCGGATTTTTTATAGCGTTCGTCACGGCGTTTTTGGTGATTTCGTTGAAAACGACACGCTTTAATGCCTTGCCTTTAAGCTTGCCGCGTTTCTGCAGTTCCTGTGCCACGTGCCAGGCGATGGCTTCCCCTTCGCGATCCGGGTCGGTTGCGAGATAGACGGTGCCGGCCTTGGAAACCAGGGAAGCGATGTCGCGGATATGCTTTTCATCCCGGGCGTCAATCGTCCAATCCATGGCGAAGTCTTCGTCCGGACGGACAGAGCCGTCTTTGGCCGGAAGATCCCGTATGTGCCCGAAGCTGGCGATGACGGCATAATCAGAGCCGAGGTATTTATTGATGGTTTTTGCTTTTGCAGGGGATTCGACGATGACGACATCCATAGCTTTATCTCTTTCTTAACAAGGCGATATGCGGACAACTCTGTTGCCGGGCAGGCGTTCAATCTGTTCGGCCAGTTCCAACTCTACTAATAAAACGGAAATCGTCCGCGCTGGCAAGCCCGTTTCGCGGACGAGGGCGTCAATGTCGGCCGGGGCGGCGTCAAGTTCCTGAAGGATTCTCATGCGTGCGTCGCTGTCGGATATATCCGAAATGTCGCCTGTTTCCGGTTCGGGCGGCGGCACGGGAAAGCGCGTTTCCGACAGAGGGGGCGCCTGAAACGCACCCAGATGTTCCAGAACATCCTGCGCGGATTCGACCAGAGGCGCGCCTGTCTTTATCAAATGGTTGACACCCTGCGCACGCGGGTCAAGGGGATTGGCCGGAACCGCGAAAACGTCCCGACCCTGTTCCAGCGCTTTGTTGGCCGTAATCAGAGACCCTGAACGCAGGGCGGCTTCAATGACGACCAGACCGGAAGCCATGCCGGATATGATACGATTGCGCCGCGGAAAGTTCGACGGCTGCGGTTTTGTATGCAAAGGATAGTCCGACAGGAGGACGCCTTTTTCCCGGACGGCGTCATACAGTTTGCGATTCCGTTCGGGATAAGGGACATCAATACCCGTTCCGAGGACAGCGGCGGTTGAGGCTTCCGTCGACGCGGCGTACAGAGCGCCTTCATGGGCGGCAGCGTCAATGCCGAGAGCCAGTCCCGAAACGACGCTCCATCCGGCTTTGACAAAGTCTGCGGCCATGCGCCGAGCCATGTTTTTGCCGTTGATTGACGCGTTGCGCGTTCCCACCAGAGCGACATAAGGCTTTTTCAGAAGCGCTTTGTTCCCCAGAACGGCCAAGAGCGGCGGCGCATCGGGCGTAACGGCCAGCTGAGGCGGGTAATCCTCTTCGTTCAGGGCGATGAATTCGCCTCCGGCTTTACGGAGGGCGTCAATTTCCTTTTCCGCCTCTGAAACGGAACAAAGGCGGAGCGGTTTTACCCGTCCGCCTTTTCGGGCGAAATCCGGCAGGCGTTCCAGTGCTTTTTCCGCGGAACCAAAATGTTCCAAAAGAGTGCGGAACGTGACCGGACCGATGTTTTCCGTCCGGATAAGCCGGAGCCAGCTGATTTTCCCGTTTTCGTTCAAAACGTTATTCCGCTTTCTTTTTCAGGATGATTTTTGTTTCCTCGCCGTGGAACAGGCGGACGATGTTCGCCCGGTGGCGGATTACGGAAAGCAGAGCCAGCCCGGCATAGAAATAAATGAATTCAGGCGTGGCATAAAAATAAGCGTATACCGGCGCCATAATCAGCGCGATCAGAGCTGACAGTGAGGAATAACGGAACAAAAGAGCCATGACCAGCCATGTCAGGCAGGACAGCACGCCGACCGGCCAGCAGGTGACCAGCAGGACGCCCAGCGTTGCGGCGACACCCTTGCCGCCCTTGAAGCCGAGCCAGACGGGGAAGTTGTGTCCCAGGATGGCCGCTGTCCCGGCGATCAGGGCACCGGTATCGCTGATGCCTTCCTCGGGAATGCAGTAGTAGGCCAGCCATGAAGCCAGGGCACCCTTGCCGGAATCGCACAGGAGGGTCAGCAGGGCCAGATCCTTGCGTCCTGTTCTTAAGACGTTCGTCGCGCCGATGTTTCCCGAACCGATTTTGCGGATATCGCCCAGCCCGGCCAGACGTGTGAAGACAAGGCCGAAGGGAATGGATCCCAGAAGATAGCCGAGTACACCGGAAAGGATAAGAAGAGTTGAATCGCTCATCGCCATAATCCCATGGTTAAACAGTTTCGGATGAAGATATAACTTTATCGAGGGCTTCTGCAACTGTTTTAAAATCTGCGCCGGGTTGGCCGGCTTTTTCGGACAGGAGGCGCCGCCATGCGGCTCCGCCCGGGCGGCCGCGGAAAAGCCCCAGCATATGGCGCGTCACGCTGTTCAGGCGCACGCCTTTGCACACAGCGTCGGTGATGTAGGGTTCCATGTCCCATACCGCCTGTACCGGTGAAACGGGCGGCCGGGGGTCGCCGAAAATTTTTGAATCCGCTTCGGCCATGAGAAACGGCGAAGCGTAGGCGGCGCGGCCGATCATTACGCCGTCCGTGCGGGTCAGATGTTCCCGAGCCTCTTCCAGGCTGCAGACGCCGCCGTTCAGCACAATATTGAACTGTGGAAAGTCCTGTTTCAGCCGGTAGACAAGGTCGCAACGAAGCGTCGGGCGTTCCCGGTTCTGTTTCGGCGTGAAGCCTTTCAGCCGCGCTTTGCGGGCATGGATGATCAAAGTGCGGCATCCGGTCTTTTCCAGCCGTTCGGTCAGTGCGGCCAGATCGTCATAGCCGTCGGAATCCGGCGTCATTTCCTCCAGGGCGATTCGTGTTTTCAGGCTGACCGGCACGCGGCTGTTTTCCTGCATGGCGGCCAGGCATTCAACGATAAGTCCCGGGTCGCGGCGCAGAGCGGCTCCGAAGCATCCGGCGGAAACCCGTTCGGACGGGCATCCGGCGTTCAGGTTCAGGCCGTCATAATCAAATCCTGCGGCCATGCGGCACGCCCGAGCCAGCTGTTCGGGATCCGCGCCGCCCAGCTGGAGAACAAGAGGTTTTTCATCGGGATTAAATCCAAGCAGGCGTTCCGCATCACCGAAAACGGCCGCCGGAGCGGCGACCATTTCAGTATACAGAACCGTCCGGCGGGTCAGACGGCGTATGAAATAACGGAAATGCCTGTCCGTCCATTCCATCATCGGCGCGACGGACAGGCGTTCGGAAAGGACGGTCATGAAAGCGCGCCAAGCGATTCAAGCAAAAGGTCTTTGAACGCGTCCTGATCGACTTTGTATGTCACAAGGCAGTTACGTTTTGATCCTTCGACAAAGCTGGTCATGCCGAATTTTTCATCATCGGAATCCGTGTTGATAAGAACCGTACCGTAATGACCGGAAAATAAAGCCGGGCGCAACAGGCATCCGACAGCGCAGGGATCATACAGCGACGTGCCTGTTTCGGGGGCGATGCCTTCCAGATTCTTTCTGGCCAGAGCACCCGAAAGCACCTCGGCTGTTTTTTCCAGCATATCGGCGCTCATGACGGCACAGCGGGTTTTCAGGTCGCGCATCTGTTCGATATAGCTTTTGTCGGCGCGAGCCTGCATGCCGATTTCCATTGGAATGACGGTGACGCGTTCGGCCTGGCTGAAAACAATTTCGGCGGCGTGCGGATCTGCGACCATGTTGAATTCGGCATAAGGAGTCGAGTTGCCGCGCGGCCCGTCTTCAAGGAAGCCGCCGCCCATGACGATGATTTCGCGGATTTTGCGGATGATTTTGGGTTCCTTGACGAACGCTGTTGCAATATTGGTCAGGGGGCCGATGGCCAGAATCGTGATTTCGCGATCCGGGGCTTCCATGACGGAGTCGATAATGAAATCGACGGCGTTTTCCTTTTCGCCCTTATAGGCTGGTTCGGGGAAATCCATGCCGGCCAGGCCGTCTTCGCCGTGCACCCATTCGGCGTTCAGGGAAGAGCGTTTCAGGGGCCGGTCGCATCCCTTATAGACCCGGATATCCGAATGCCAGGCGAATTCACAGATACGCCGGGCGTTGTGTTCGGCCTTTTCGACGCCGACGTTGCCGTTGACCGTCGTGATACCCAGTATTTCCAATTCCGGATGGGACATGGCCATGAACAGGGCGATGGCGTCGTCGATGCCGGGATCCGTGTCGATGATGACTTTGGTTTTCGCGCTCATATGTTTCCTTTCAGTCAGAGGATGTTTTTAGATAACAGGGAACGGCCCGGCGAATCAAGAATTCTTTGTTTCCGGAAGGGAAGCTTTTCTCTGTTCGGGCCGATTCTTCCGCCGAAAGTTTTAAAAAAGACGGTCGAAAGTCGAAATATGAAGAAAAAGGATATTTTTTTCTTTTAAAAAAAGATTGGAAAGGCTAAAAGAGCGGTGCGGCGAATCCGCAAAATTGACAAAAAACATAAAGTGTGGCATCCTTTAACAGAGAACAGTAGGTGATGAAGATGTCAACAGTAAAGGTCTCTTCCGGTGCGCCAGTAGGCCCCTCGACCCCGATGACGAAGCTTGCGAATGCACGGCTTGCTTCGACGTCGTCTGCACCTGTATCTGCAGTTTCCGACTCGGCGGGGGTCAGCACCTCCACCGATCAGCCGATGTTCTCTGATCAGCAGAGCCTGGAAAAAAATCCCTACGTCTTTGTTCAGGAAGAAGAAACCGTCGTGCCGGGCTATACGCCGCTGGAAGTGGATTTTCCTCTGATTGAGGGTGAACCCGATGAAAAAGAAGGGGTTTCTCCGGTCGGGGCTTTTCTTTCCGTTCAGGATGCCGTGCGTCAGGTGGGATCGTATGAACAGGCGCTGGAGGCGTCGGAATCTCTGCCGAAGAAATCAACCAAGGCTTTCGGCTGACCGAACCGTCTTTTCCGAAGCCTTTTTCCTTATATATTTATAAAGCCGGGAACGGATCGCCCGAAGGCGTGTCCGGTAACGATTTTTTCAAATAAATGAGAACCCGGGTATACGGATGCGGCGGGTTGGGTTTTGATTCGTTTTTTGAGCAAAGAGGGAGATGTTTCTGTCCGTATGCGGAAATTCAGAAGCAAACAAATCTTCCGTCACGTTCAACGGCGGGGAATCCTGTTTCCTGACGCTGTCCCTTTACCGGGGATTCCTGTTGCCCGTTCGGATGAAAAAATGCCGGGAGGCTTCGGGAAGGAGAGGGTGGAGGACGGCTTTATCATTGAAATCCTGCGGTTGTTACATTGAAAGGGAAGAAGCACTGAATGCGGCGGCTTTCCGATACCTGTATCGCCTTTTCTCCGCAAAGAAGGGTGCTTCTGTCAGCGTTCTTTTTTGGAAGCAATCATATGTTCCGTTGCGTTTAACGGCGGGGGCTGGTGCCTTCTGTTGCTACCGCTGGATGCCTGTTGACGATCGGATGAAAAATCCGGGAAGGCTTGTCGAGTCCCCCCTTTTTAGAACCCCGCAGTTGTTCCGCAAGGCCGATGAGCTCCGGATACAGCAGGTCTTTCCGATTTTTGTGCCGTGCTTCCTCATACAAAGAGAGGCGGTTCCTGTCCGGCAAGGACGTCCGGTTTCCACGAGCAGAAAGTGTGCCGGCCGCCGGTATGAAAAAATCCGCCGCCGCCGGTTGACATGAGCGTCAAAATATGGGATAAATAAATTATCAATCAAGCAATTGTTTAATTATTAAACAAAAGGAGAAGGAAATGAAAAAGACATTCAGGCTCGAGGATCTGGACTGTGCTCATTGCGCCGCGGCCATCGAAGACGCAGTGAACAGGCTGGAAAACATCAAAGCTTCGGTTTCCTTTATGAGCCAGAAGATGACTCTTGAAGTCGCCGAAGGAACAATGGAGGAGGCTTTGAAGCAGGTTCGCAAGGTAATTAAAAAAATTGATTCGGACGTAACGGTCGCCGAATAAAAGGACGCGGAAGATGAAGCGCAAAAAACAGTTTTTCAAAATCATTCTGGCCGGAATTCTGTTCGTCGCCGGTTTCCTTGCGCCGGACGAAGGGAACATGAGGTTCCTTCTGTTCGGCCTCAGCTATGTCATCGTCGGCGGGGAAATCGTCGTCAAGGCTTTTCGGAGCCTTGTGTACGGACGTGTTCTTGATGAAAATTTCCTGATGACGGCGGCGACTTTCGGAGCGTTCGCCCTGCGCCAGTATTCGGAAGGGGCGGCTGTCATGCTGTTTTATCAGGTCGGGGAGCTGTTTCAGGCCTGTGCGGTTGACAAGTCACGCCGTTCCATTGCCGCATTGATGGACATCCGGCCCGAGTATGCCAACCTGAAACGCGGCGATGAGGTGGAGAAGGTCGCGCCCGAAGACGTCAGTATGGGCGATCTTGTCATCGTGCGGCCGGGAGAACGGATTCCTCTGGACGGCATTGTCACGGAGGGAAGTTCTCTTGTGGATACTTCGGCCGTTACGGGTGAACCGGTCGCGCGCCGGGTTCAACCCGGGGAGGAAGTGGTGAGCGGATGTGTGAACCTGAACGGCGTTCTGGAGGTGAAGGTTTCAAAAACGTACGGCGAATCGACGGTCTCGCGGATTCTGGATCTGGTCGAAAATGCGTCGTCGAAAAAGGCGAGGCTGGAGAACTTCATCACGCGGTTTGCCCGGTATTATACGCCGGCAGTCGTTGGGGCGGCTGTTGTGCTGGCCTTTCTTCCGCCTCTGCTTTTCCCGGATGAAGCCCTGAGGACATGGATCTACCGCGCTTTGACCTTTCTGGTCGTCTCGTGTCCGTGCGCTCTGGTCATTTCCGTGCCGCTCGGTTTTTTCGGGGGCATCGGCGCGGCGTCCCGCAACGGTATCCTTGTCAAGGGCGGCAATTATCTTGAAGCTCTGTCCCGCGCCCGAACTGTCGTGTTCGATAAGACCGGGACTCTGACGGCGGGAAGCTTTCGGGTCGTTGAAGTCCATAGCACCGGGATGGAAGAGGAAAAGCTTCTTGAACAGGCGGCGTACGCGGATTCTTTTTCAAATCACCCTGTCGCTGTGTCCATTGAAAAGGCATGGGGGCGACCCGTTGACCGGAAACGGGTTTCGAAGGCCGGGGAAATCAGTGGCCGCGGTGTTCAGGCCCGGGTCGACGGGAATGAAGTCCTTCTGGGGAATGCGGCACTGATGGAGGGAGCGGGAATTACTCCTGACATTCCGGAGGGCGTCGGGACGTTCGTACATGCCGCGGTCAGCGGAACGTATGCCGGATGGATCCGGATTTCCGACGAAATCAAGCCGGACGCGGCGGAGGCCGTGAAGGAGCTTCGGAAAGAGGGCGTCCGCCGGGTTGTGATGCTGACCGGCGACAACCCGATTGCCGGAGAAGCTGTCGGCGCGGCGGTCGGCGTTGATGAAGTCCATGCGGGTCTTCTGCCGGAACAGAAAGTCGAAAAGATGGAGGAACTGGCGGAAGACGGGGACGGAACGCTCGTTTTTGTCGGCGACGGTATTAACGATGCGCCGGTTCTGGCGCGGGCGGATGTCGGCGTAGCAATGGGGGGGATCGGGTCGGACGCCGCAGTCGAGGCGGCGGACGTCGTACTGATGACGGACGAACCGTCGAAAGTGGCCGATGCCGTCCGGATCGGGCGGCGCACTCTGAAAATTGTCCGGGAGAATATTGTCTTTGCTCTTGGTGTGAAGGCGGTGGTTCTGCTGCTGAGTGTGGTCGGGCTGGCATCAATGTGGGAAGCCGTTTTTGCCGATGTGGGCGTTTCTGTTCTGGCGATTTTGAATTCGGCGCGGGCGTTGTCGTTCCGTCGACGTTCTACCTGAGGCAGTCCATTTCAAAAATATCGTCGATCATCTGGTGAATCAGGGATGCTGTTTTATCGTCGGCGAGTTTGTAATACACTTCCTTGCCTTCGCGCCGATTGGTGATCAGTCCGGTCTGGCGCAGGGTGCGCAGATGGTGGGAAACGGCCGACATGCTCATGCCGATCAGCAGGGCGATGTTGTTGACGCACTGTTCGCTGTGGGCCAGTATCCAGAGGATACGCAGACGCGTCGGGTCGCAGAGTTGCTGAAAAATATCCGACGCCTTATAAAAATCAGTCTCCGACGGCATTCGGGAAAGGATGCCGTCGTCGGCATTTTCATGATGATGAAGGCTTTTCTCCCCCATGTCCGGGCCCCGCGCTGTAATGTTCTGTGTCTTGATTACTCTAGGAAAAGGCCCTGTAAAAGTCAATTGCAAACCCGTGCTTGAAGCCAAGGGGTAAAATAAGGTAAAATAAATTCAACGGGACGGGAAAGGGCACGCAATGATTCCGGCCATTACATTATCAGGTCTTCAAAGAGCCGAATACCAGGTCGGCCGCAGTGCTTCGCGTATTGTGAACGCGATGTCCGTTCCGGTCGGCACGTCGGCGGAGGAAGATGCTGCGGCGGGCGCCGTTCCCGCAATTCCGGAGGCAGGGGATGCCCTGACGGGGTATATGGCCTCGGACGTCAGTCTGGCGGCGGAAGCCGTTTCCATGACGGAAGGGGCACAGGCATATAAGGCGAATATTGCCGTTTTCAGGGTTTGGGATGAAATGATGCAGGAAACGGCACATCTGCGGAAAAACGTCTGACCGGCCGTTTTTGGAAAAATCGAAATTTTTGAAAAAAAGTATTGACCTGAGGGACATAGCTGACTATGTTTACGTTCACGATGAAGCGGGCGTGTAGCTCAGTTGGTAGAGCACTTGACTTTTAATCAGGTGGCCCCGGGTTCGAGTCCCGGCACGCTCACCATTGAAAAACGGCGGAAATTACATCTTTCCGCCGTTTTTTCATGGATAAACCGGAGTTCTGACTGACTTTTTGCGTGTAAGACAAAAGATAGTTTTACCTTTTTGAAGGAAGCGGGATATATGGGGATATAACGGGATAAAAACGGCAGGAAACCTTAATTTTTCGGGCGGAGGTGATGCTGTTTTTAATTTTTTTGCGCGCAAGATAGTTTTAACTTTTTTCATAAAAACGCAGGATAGTTTTAACTTTTTTGAAGCGGAAAGGAAAGACGTGTCAAAAGCGCTCTCGTGAATGTAAGAATATGCTCAAAAGGGGCGTACTTGTATTTTCGTGTATGTTGTTTTAATTTTTTTTATGCGTTAACTGTAAGAACAGACGCATCTTTATGAAAAAACGCGGCATCTGTTTTTTTATTTGCAGGCGTCAGTTCCCTTCAGGCAAAGGAGTTCAAAATGTCAAAGACCGTCCGTTTGATTTATCCGCAATGGCAGGGGGCATCCGTCGCTTCCCTGATCCCCGAAATCAAAGATCCGAACGAAGCGTCAAAAGGCTATTATTTAGGGGCGCGTCTGTTGGATTTTCTGGCGCCGCAAAACGGTCAGGAAACGTTAACGGTTCCTGTTTCCCTGAACATTTCCGACCGAAAAGTCGTCAACGGCGTTTTGGACAGAGACGTCATTCTTAAACAAAACCGGGACGCGCTGCGGCTGCTGCGCCAAAAGGCTCCGGATAAAATCGTGACGTTCGGCGGCGAATGTTCGGTAAGCGTCGTGCCTTTTACGTATTTGGCCGAAAAATACAAGGGAGACGTCGCCGTCATTTGGATTGACGCTCACCCCGACATTACTTTGCCCGGAGACGTTTATCCGGCATTTCATGCGATGGCGGTGACGGCGCTGATGGGTGAAGGAGAACGGGACATTATGGCCGGTCTGCCCGCAAAAATCAGCCCTGATAAAATACTGCTGGCCGGCCTGCGGAATTGGGAACGCGACGAAATCAAGGAACGTCAGCGAAAATACGGCATCAGGCATGTGACAAAGGAAGATCTGAAAAAGACTCCGAAGGCCGTTCAAAACTGGCTGGATGCAAGCGGTGCTTCCAAAGTTTTGATCCATTTCGATATGGACGTCCTGGATCCTGCGGAAATCATCGCTGCCGTCGGAACGGATCCCAACGGCATGAGTATTGATGAAGTCGTTTCGCTGATCGGCGAGATCGCTTCGGAAAAAGAACTTGTCGGTTTGACCGTTGCCGAGCCCATGCCCCGAACGGCAATCCGGATAAAAAATATGCTCTCAAGGCTGCCCCTGCTGAAATAAAAAACAGACCCCCGGTTTTCAGGGCTTGCTTATTTCATTGGAAACGCACTGTATCGATACGTTTATTTTTGCCGCGCCCCCAGATGCCGAATGATCGTCATCGCATTCGGATTCGCTGGGCGGGAAGCGTTCGGCGTTTTGTCAGATCGCGGTAACACGCGGGGAGCCGGGGCTTTCGGCTTTCCGCCGTTCGGGTGTGCTTTTCTCCAAACGTTTATATCCGTGCCTTTCGGAGCAATCGTCGTTCCCTTGGGTCTGGGGACCACGCCTTCGGGTTCGATCAGTCTTTTTAATCCCGAAAGATCCTGGTCTTCAAAAACCAGGCTGTTGCACTTCATTTTGCCGAAATCAAGTGTACCGCCTTCGGGCAGTTTGACGTTGCTCAGAAAAAGCACGTTGCATTTTTCGGGGAAAATGAATTCGTCGATATGCGACAGGTCGCAATTTGTCAGCCCGACTATTCCCGTACATTTGCTCAGATCTAACGTTTCCATGTTTTTCGGCGCAGAACAGCCGGTAAGAAAGATGTCGCCCGTAAAGCGAACCTCAGGCGTGTCTTCAGGCAATGTAACAGCGGAAAAATTCGCGTTGTTTATTTCATGCTTATATTTTCCTTCGGATTCCGGCAGCTTTTTGACAGAGCGTTTGAAGGCAAGCCCGTAAAGATTCGGAATCAGGGAAGCGGGATCGTTGTCCAAAGATGCGCTTTTCCTCTCGTAAGGCATTACGGAAAGATCGGATATCTGGCGTTTCATGCGTTCGACCATATAATCGTTCTTTTCGCTGACGTTATAAGGTGTGTGCAATTTTGCGAATTTTTCCCAATCTTTGGAAACGTATCCGTTTTTGTCGGCGATCTGTACGACCTTGCCGCCGACGTTCAGATATACGGCCGTCAGCGGATTCCTGTCAGGAAGAAGCAGCGTCTCATAATCGGGCCTGTTATCGGGGTGGTTAATGCATTCTTTCGATCCTTCGGGCTTTTCAACGCCCGCCATGCCGTAATACTGCTGGCCTTTGCGCTCTTCGAATTCATAAATGAAACCGTAGGCTTTTTCGTTTATTTTTTTATATTTAAAGCCGGCGCCTTTTTCGCCGTCGGCGTATGTGGCGGCCATGGCAAAGTCTTTCGTGGCATAGGCGGCGTCTCTGGGGCGTCTGTGGAAAGTCAGGGCATACGGTTTATCGCCCAGGGTCGCCCCGCGATACAGGCGGCCGTCGACAGAATCAAGTTTCACCGCCGGCATTTCGTTTGAAGCGCGGTTTAACTGCTCTGACAAAAAAAGATCGACGTTTTGTTCGTCCGGATTGTTTTGGGCGATGTCTATGATCTGGCCGTCATAGGTATGGTTGACGGCGGGAATCAGGTTCTTTCGGGACACGGGCAGGGCGCGGCTTGTCGCAATGCCGTTTTGATTCATGATCTCGAATACATCGGCCGTCGCTTTTACGGCGTCTTTGGGGCTAAGGAAGGGCGAGCGTATGCCCGTGCCGTCAACGACAAAACAGCCGAGATCGTCTTTGACTCTTTCATCATAATACGGAACGGCGTTGATGCCGTTTGAACGGAGCATGTTTACGATATCGCCGACGTTTTGTCCGTTCGGGTAAACGCCCAAAGACACGGAAACAGGAGCCGTCAGGTCGTCGAAGTGATCGGAAAAAATGGCTTTCAGTTTTTCTTTGTCGTCGGAACGGCTGATAACGTCTTCCACGTAAGATCTGTTCGTTATTGCGCTTAATTGAGCCATCAAAGACAGGGAAGACGTATTTTTCATGATCGTTTTCCTTTTTATTTTTATGGCAAATGATAGCGAATTTGCGCGCTTCTGTCAAAATTTTACACGGTAAATAAATGAAAGGCGGTTTCAGCGCCGCCTCGTTTTTTTTAGGATTTCTGCCCCTTTTATCCCGCTGTATCCCGCTATATCCCGGTTATTTAAAAAATATAAGACTATCTTTTGCCTTACATCCGGTATAAACTGTCTTTGTCATGTTATAAAACCGCATAGAGGGTTTATGTTGGAAAATGTAGTAGTCGGGTAATCGCGGCCGCCCGGTCGGTGTATTACCCCTGTTGAATGTCGCGGGACGGATGCTTCTTCCGTCTGTTTTTGCACGTCAGTCTACTGCACAGGTTTATCATGAATATTTCCAGATTGGAGCAAAGAACGCTCCACGTATTGGCGTTGGGCGGATATATCGCTCATTTCCGCAATCCCGAAGGCCGCATCGTAAATGTCGAATGTTACACGCGCGACGGCTATATCCTTCTTGACTGCACCCGGGAGGTTTTTGTCAAACTCAAAGCCAAACGGTTGATCAGTTCAAAAGGAGGCCGTCCGTACCGCATTAATGCGTCCGGACTGAAATTCCTGCGTTCACAGCTGGACAACTGCGGCTGATTTTTCCGGAAGAGCCGGAATCTGAGACGCCGGAACACCGGGAAAAAGGATATCCGCCTTTTTGCCGTTTTGATTTTCCGCCGCCGGTATGATATGAATCGGCCGGAATTTTCTGACGGAAGGGAGGAACCCGGCAATGACGGCGTATCAAATGGTTTTCTGTGACGTGGACGGGACGCTTCATACTCCCGACCACGCGTTGCTGGACGACACGAAAGCGGCTGTCCGGGCTTTGAAGGAGAAGGGCGTACCCTTTATCGTATCGTCCGGTCGGACACCGCGGGCGCTGTATCCCGTCGTCAGAGAGCTGGAGCTGGATACGCCCGTCATTGCCAGCAACGGCGGTTATGTGGGGGAAGCTTCCGGAAAGACGTTGTTTGAAACGGGGTTTGATCTGGCGGCGGCTCTGGAGATTCGACAGACGGCGTCGGCGTTTGTTCCCGACGCCGTCTGTACGACATATTGCGGGACCCTCTGGATTGCGG
>USCC01000037.1 GCA_900553035.1 uncultured Rhodospirillaceae bacterium
CCCCGCCGATCTGGCCGAACAGGTCAAAGACGGCGTCGCCCATTGCGAAGCCATTGTCGGCCGCAAATTCGCCGATCCGGAAAACCCGCTGCTGTTCTCCGTGCGTTCCGGCGCCCGCGTTTCCATGCCGGGCATGATGGACACCGTCCTGAACCTCGGTCTGAATGACGAAACAGTCAAAGGCCTGGCTAAGGCTTCGGGCAACGAACGCTTTGCCTACGACAGCTACCGCCGTTTCATCCAGATGTATTCCAACGTTGTTCTGAACATGGATCACCATGCGTTTGAACACGCTCTGGAAGGCATGAAGAACGCCAAGGGATACAAGTCCGACGTCGAACTGACGGTCGATGACCTGAAGGCCCTGATCGAAGAATACAAGAAAATCGGTGCGGCCGCGGGCAAGCCGGTTCCGCAGGATCCGCAGGAACAGCTGTGGGGCGGCATTGGCGCGGTGTTCAAATCCTGGATGGTTGACCGCGCGATCTACTACCGCAAGCTTAACAACATTCCCGAATCCTGGGGTACGGCCGTGAACGTCCAGACGATGGTGTTCGGCAATTCGGGCGATAACTCGGCGACGGGCGTGTGCTTCTCGCGCGATCCGTCCACGGGTCGCAACGTGTTCTATGGTGAATACCTGAAGAACGCGCAGGGCGAAGACGTCGTTGCCGGTATCCGTACACCGCAGCAGATGTCCAAGGAAGGCAAGAAAGAACGCGGTTCCGATCTGCCCTGCTTGGAAGAGGAAATGCCGGAACTGTACAAGCAGCTGGTCGAAATCCGTGAAACGCTGGAAAAACATTACCGCGATATGCAGGACATGGAATTCACGATTCAGGACGGCAAGCTGTATATGTTGCAGACCCGTAACGGCAAACGCACGGGCGCGGCGGCTCTGAAAATTGCGGTCGATATGGTCAACGAAGGCCTGATTGACAAGAAGACGGCGCTGACCCGCGTTGAACCGGCTCAGCTGGATTCCCTGTTGCACCCGACTCTGGATCCGAAGGCGAAGAAGGATGCGAAGGTCATTACTTCGGCTCTTCCGGCTTCTCCGGGCGCGGCGGTCGGCCAGGTTGTTTTCTCGGCGGATGAAGCCGAAAAATGGGCTGAGGAAGGCAAGAAGGTCGTTCTGGTTCGTATTGAAACGAGCCCGGAAGACATTCACGGCATGCATGTGTCGCAGGGTATCCTGACGGCGCGCGGCGGTATGACCTCTCACGCGGCTGTTGTGGCGCGCGGTATGGGAACGCCGGCGGTTTGCGGTGCGGGCGATGTCAAGATTGACTATGCCGCGAAGCAGTTCAAGGTCGGCGACGTCGTCGTGAAAGAAGGCGACATCATCACGCTGGACGGTTCGACCGGTGAAGTCATCGTGGGCGCTGTTGCGACGAAGGAACCGGAACTGGTGGGCGACTTCGGCCTGCTGATGGGCTGGGCGGATGAAGTCCGTGTCCTGAAGGTTCGCACGAACGCCGATACGCCGCACGATGCGGAAGTCGCGCGCAAGTTCGGCGCCGAAGGTATCGGCCTGTGCCGTACGGAACACATGTTCTTTGATCCGAACCGTATCGGCCATATGCGCGAAATGATTCTGGCCTCGAACGAAGCCGACCGCCGCAAGGCGCTGGCGAAGCTTCTGCCGTATCAGCGCGAAGACTTCAAGGGTCTGTTCGTCGCGATGGACGGCCTGCACGTCACGATCCGCCTGCTGGATCCCCCTCTGCATGAATTCCTGCCGCAGAAGGAATCGGAACAGCGCGAAATCGCGAAAGAACTGGGCATTGACCTGGAAGCCGTTAAAAATCGCGTCAACCAGCTGCACGAAGCGAACCCGATGCTGGGTCACCGCGGCTGCCGTCTGGGTGTGACCTATCCGGAAATCTATGAAATGCAGGCACAGGCCATCTTTGAAGCGGCTGTTGAAGCTTCGAAGGAACTGGGCAAGCAGGTCGAACCGGAAATCATGATCCCGCTGGTCGGCACGAAGAAGGAACTGGACCTGATGAAGGCTGCTGTTGACAAGATGGCGGACGAAGTCATGGCCAAGGCCGGCAAGAAGTTCAACTACACGGTCGGTACGATGATTGAACTGCCGCGTGCGGCTCTGACCGCGGACAAGATCGCCGAAACGGCTGAGTTCTTCAGCTTTGGCACGAACGACCTGACGCAGACGACTCTGGGCATGTCCCGTGACGACGCCGGCTCTTTCCTGCCGGAATACGTCAAGAAGGGCATTTACGCCCGCGATCCGTTTGCGACGATTGACGAAGAAGGCGTCGGAGAGATGGTTCGCATTGCCGTTGAAAAGGGCCGTAAGACCCGCCCGAATATCAAGCTGGGCATCTGCGGTGAACACGGCGGCGATCCGACCACGATTGACTTCTGTCACCGTGTCGGGCTGACGTACGTTTCCTGCTCGCCGTACCGCGTACCTATCGCGCGTCTGGCGGCGGCTCAGGCGGCTGTTAAGAACGCGTAAGCCGAAAATGAATGAAAACGCCCCGGGATTCCGGGGCGTTTTTGTGTTTAACGTACGTTTTTTTAAAATACGTTATTAAAAATTCCATAACTCTCATGGATGTGAGTTAAATTTATTTAACTAACGTTTTTTACAAAAAATGTAATTTATGTTGAGGCGCCGTTACGAAAAATGTAACATATAAAAATCGTACTGCTTTGAGGCGAAAATGAATAAAACACAGCGTATCGGGACATACATAAAAAAAACAGAATCGGGAGAAGAATTTAAAGCGTATCTTCCTAAACCATTACCTCCTGTTCCTGCGATTATGACAGATAAATTATACCCTTTGCTGGACTTGGCGAATGCCGCTTTGGGTCGTTTGGACGGCATGAGCCGCATGCTCCCTGATTTATCATTATTTTTGTATATGTATATTCGGAAAGAGGCTGTTCTATCCTCTCAGATTGAAGGAACGCAATCTTCTCTGTCCGATCTTTTGCTTTATGAGGTCGAAGATAAGCCGGGAATTCCACTGAACGAAGTTGAGGAAGTTTCTCATTATGTCGCGGCTCTGAACTATGGGCTGGAACGGATAAAGGAGTTCCCGCTCTCTTTGCGGCTGATTCGGGAAATTCACTTGAAATTGATGACAAATGCACGCGGCGGAAATAAGCAGCCCGGTGAATTTAGAACATCGCAGAACTGGCTTGGAGGAACCCGTCCGGGAAATGCTCGTTTTGTTCCCCCTCCTCCTGAGAATTTGCAGGATTGCCTGGATAATTTTGAAAAATTTCTACACGATGACAAAAATCATTTGCCTATATTGGTAAAGGCGGCTTTAATACATGTACAATTTGAAACTATACATCCGTTTTTAGATGGAAACGGCCGTCTTGGTCGTTTATTGATCACATTTTTGTTGTGTGTCGAAAAAATATTAAAAGAACCGATGTTATATTTAAGCCTGTATTTGAAAGCCCATCGGGATCAATATTACGCTCATCTGCAAAATGTTCGAGAAAAGGGGGAATGGGAAGAATGGATTAAATTTTTCCTTACAGGGGTTATTGAAACGGCAGAGCAAGCCTCCGAAACAGCACGTTCAATTACTTCTCTTTTTGTTTTGGACGGAGAACGGATCAAGAAAGCTGGAAAAACAGCTTCTGCTGTTTCCATCATCTATCCCTGTTTTCAAAAAAGGCCACTTTTAACGACAAGTAAATTAAAAGAAGAAACGGATCTTTCACTTCCAACGATTCTCAGAAATTTGAAAATATTGGAAGAAATAGGAATTATTAAAGAAATCTCCGGAAAAGAACGGAACAAGCTGTTTGTTTATGAAAAATATCTCGATATATTGAATCAGGGAACAGACATTTAAAACAGGAATGAATTTTTTCCATAATTTAAAGAAGAGAAAAGGAGCGGTTGACTTCGTTTTGTCAACTGGTTAGCGTATCATTACAGAATGGGAAAAGGAGAAATGCGATGAAGCGGTCTACGGTTACGCTACCGAACTATATGATCGGAGAAGATGTTTTTGAAAAAGCTGGTGCTGTTTTAAGAAAATACGGCCAGACAGCCGTTATCGTCGGCGGAAAAAAGGCAATGGCCGCTGCGGCCGGAAAATTGACGGACGCTTTGACCCGGGACGGTATCTCCGTTCGGGGACAGGTCTGGTTCGGGGGGGATTCCACGTATGAAAATGTGGATATGCTGGCCGAAAATCCGCTTGTCCGGAAAGCAGACATGATTTTGGCGATGGGCGGGGGGAAATGCTGTGATACAGCCAAAGTCCTGGCTGAAAAAGTGGAAAAGCCGCTTTTTACCTTTCCGACAATCTCCTCAAATTGCGCGCCGTGCACGGCTCTGGCCATCATGTACAACACCGACGGCAGTTTCAGGGATAATTTCTACTGTGTCCATCCTCCGCTGTTTGTTTTTATTAACGACCGGATCCTTGCGGAAGCCCCTCTTGAATATCTTCAGGCCGGTATCGGTGATGCCCTGAGCAAAGAACCTGAAGTCCGGCTGGCCTTGCGTCACGTTGAACTGGATCAGAATCTGCTGGTGGGACGCAGCCTGTGTGCCGCGTGTACGGAACCTCTTTTGGAATTCGGCCGGGAAGCTTTGAAATCCTGCGCCGAAAAACGCACATCCCGGGCTTTGCAGGAAGTCGCGTTGGATATCATTATTTCAACCGGTCTGGTCAGCAACATGACGGTGTGCCCCGAATTTTATTACAATACGAACATTGCGCATTGTTTTTATTACGGCGCAACGATTTTTCCCGCGGCGCACAAATATCTGCACGGCTTCCTGGTGGCTTTCGGGGTTCTGGTCCTGCTGGATTACGACGGGCAGACGGAACTGCGTGACCGTGTCATGCGTTTTTACCGTGATGTTCACCTGCCGGTGACGCTGGCGGATGTCGGCCTGACGCCGGACGATTTACCGGCTCTGGTCGAAAAGGCGACAAAAGTTCCGGGCTGGCATATTGACGGATATGACCTGAACGCCGAACGTTTTCATCAGGCGATTCTGAATGTCGATACTCTGGGGCGGCCGGCGGTGTAAAAAGACGCTTTCACGGGCGGCGCCGAAATAATTTCCATGACGGCCGGGCAGAGCGCTTTTCCATGAGTCGGCCCGGCCGAAAAAAGATCTGTTTTTCTTAAATTTCGGCGCGGAAGGGGCGCGAAAGCAGAGTGTGAAGCACATTATCGACCGGAGTGCCCTCAAAAATGCGCTCAAGCCCTTCACAGATCGGCATTTCAACACCGGCTTTGGCCGCGCGTTCCAGAACGGCCGATGCGGTGTAAACGCCCTCGGCCACGGAATTCCGGCCTTCCAGAACCTCATTCAGCGTTTTGCCTTCGCCCAGCGCGACGCCGACCGTAAAATTGCGCGACTGCGTGCTGTTCGCGGTCAGCACAAGGTCGCCCAGCCCCGACAGACCCATCAGCGTTTTGGGATTCCCGCCCATGGCTTCGGCCAGCCGTGAAATTTCGGCCAGTCCGCGCGTGATCAGAGCCGCACGCGCATTGTCGCCCAGCTTTTTGCCTTCGACGATTCCGGCCGCAATCGCCATGACATTTTTCACCGCGCCGCCGATCTGAACGCTGATGATATCTGCGGAATAATAGGGTCGGAAAGAAAGCGTCCCGAGTGCTTCGACCAGATTCTCGCCCAGCCGTTCATCCGTACAGGCCAGCGTCACGGCGGTCGGCCTTTCGAGAGCGGCTTCGTGCGCAAACGTCGGACCGGACAGGACGGCGACAGGCGCCTGCGGCAGGACATCGGCCAGAATTTCACTCATCAGCGCACCGGTTTTCTGTTCGATGCCCTTGGAGCAGATGACGGCCGGCAGACCTTCCGGCCAGACCGGAGCAAGTGAGGCGCAGACTTCACGCAGATGCTGTGCCGGAAGCGTCAGCAACACCGCCGAAGATTCCTTCAAAGCTTCCGTGATGTCCGATGTCGGACGGATGTTTTCGGTTAACGTGACGCCCGGCAGGAACAGTATATTTTCCTTTTTTTCACGGATTGATTCGACGACTTCGGGTTCGCGCGCCCACAGGACGACATTTTTTCCGGCTCGTGCGGCGACCAGAGCCAAAGCGGTGCCCCATGCGCCCGCGCCGATAATTCCGATTGTCTGCATTGTTCCCTCCTGTTTATCTTTTGGATGCCGGATCCAGCGGCCAGCGGGGGCGCGGGCTGAAATCCAGGGGATCAGACCGGCCGATAAGAAAATGTTCCATCCCGGCCCAGGCGACCATAGCGCCGTTATCCGTACATAAATTTAACGGCGGCGCGGCAAAAGTCATCTGTTTTTTCCAAGCCAGTGTTTCCAGAGCATGCCGGAGCGCCGTATTGGCGGCGACGCCTCCGGCCACGACCAGATGGCGACCTTCGGGATAAGCTTCCCGGAACATTTTAATGCCGTTTTTCAGGCGGCCGCAAACAGATTCAAGGACGGCGGCCTGGAACGAGGCGGCGATATCGGCTCTGTCCTGTTCTGTCAGACGCGCCTGTTCAAGGGATCCCTCCGGGGAAAAGGCTTCAATCGTGTGCCGCACCGCCGTTTTCAGTCCTGAAAAGGACAGATCGCAACCGGGCTTTCCGGCCATGGGACGCGGGAGCGGAAAGCGCTTCGGATCGCCGTTCAGGGCGTATTTTTCAATCATCGGGCCGCCGGGATAGCCAAGTCCCAGCATTTTTGCTGTTTTGTCAAAGGCTTCTCCGGCCGCGTCGTCAATGGTTGCCCCGAATTTCCGGAATTTTCCGACGCCTTCGACGGCCAGAATCTGGCAGTGGCCGCCCGAAGCCAGCAAAAGAAGATAGGGGAAGGGAATATCCGCCCCCAGACGGACGGTCAGAGCGTGCGCTTCCAGATGATTGACGGCAATGAAGGGAAGACCATGCACGGCGGCGATTGCTTTGGCCGTCATGACGCCGACAATGACTCCGCCGATCAGTCCCGGCCCCGCAGAGGCCGCAACGGCGGAAAGTTCCCTGAACCCGATACCCGCCTGACGGAGGGTTTCGGCAACGATGCCGTCCACCTGTTCCAGATGGGCGCGTGCGGCGATTTCGGGAACGACGCCGCCGAAGGCCTTGTGCTCCTGCTGTGAAAAAACGACGGACGCCCGCAGTTCCTTTTTTTCGGAAACGACGGCGGCGGCGGTTTCATCACAGCTGGATTCAATCCCTAAAACAAGCATTTTCCCTCACTTTGTAAAATTATTCTACCCATACTCGGAAAAAATGGTAAAATCCAGCATATTTATCATGGAGGATTTTAAATATGGCGACCGAAGAAAAGAAGCCGGCGGCGGAGAAAAAGGAAGCTCTTCCCGCAGAGCCGAAAGAAAAACAGCCTGAGAAAAAACAAAAGAAAAAAATCAGAAAAGGCCGTGTCGTTTTCTTTGTATTCGTTCTTGCCCTGGCGGGCGTCCTGTCCCTTCCCGATGTGCGCGAAGGGATTTACAATGAATATGCGTCGCTGACCGAAGACGCCGTCATCCCCGTTGAAACCGAAACATCCGAGGACGCCGAAAACGTTCCCGAAGAGGAAATCTCCACTCGTCTGGAACAGCTGGAAAACGCCCGCGATTTCGAAAATGCCGAAACGGTGCTGGCCACGGTCGAACCGCAGATCCGGGACGGCGACGCGGCGATCCTCGAACTTGCAAACCGTTACGATCAGTTGCTTCTGAGGCTGAACCTCCTGCAGGAACGTGTGGATGCCTTTGAACGGGCGCAGGCGCAGGAAATCTCCTCCATCCGACAGTCCCTGCCGAAACCGGGCCTGATTGAAGAACGTCTTCTGGCTCTGGGCGCCAAGGAAGATGTTCTGGTTCGCCAGATCGCCGATAACGGCGTGCGGATTGAAAAAGTCGAAAAAGGAAAAGCCGACGCATCGGCTGTTCTGGCTCTGATGGAGAGGATGGAAACGACGGAACGCCGGATCCAGGCCTCTGCTGTTGAAAAGGAACGCGCCGCGGCGTTGCTTCTGGCGCTGTACCAGTTGCGTGAAACGGTCATGTCGGGACAGCCGTTCCTGACGGAACAGCAGGCGGTGATCGCTTTGGCATCGTCGTCGCCGAAGCTGGTCGAAACGGCACAGCGGCTGAACACAGTCGCTGCCGGCGGCGTATGGACAAAGGCCGCTTTGGAACAGTCGTTTTATGATTATGCCGACAAAGCCGCCCTGAGCGTTCAGCTGAGTCCGAAAACAGACTGGTTCCATAAAGCGCTGAATTCCCTGCGTTCTCTGGTCGTTATCCGGCGTATTGACGCCGCCCCGGACGATATGTCGGTTGACGCTGTTCTGGCTCGTGCGCAGGACGCCGTCGAAAAGGGAGATATCCAGACCGCCGTCCTTCAGCTGAAGAATCTGCAGGGCGTGCCGGCCGAAACCGTCAAAGAATGGGTCGCTGCGGCCGAACGTTTCGTCCTGACACAGAAAACGGTCAGTGAACTGATCGCTTCGACCGTCGGCGTGCTGTATGCCGATCAGTTAAAAGGGGGCTGAAAAGATGTTTAGAATAATCTGGAACGCCTTCCTTCTGGGGGTCATCGCGCTGGCGGCGGCCTGGCTGAGCAACAACGCCGGCACGGTGCGCATGGAATGGATCGGATATCAGATCGATACGTCCGTCGCCGTTGTGATCGGCGGGCTTGTCCTGCTGTATTTTATTTTCCATTACTGTCTGGCTCGGCCGATATCAATGTTCTCCGGTCTGTTTTCCGGATGGTTCCGCAGCGATGCGCGCGCTGAACGAATGGCCAGATCCAAGGTGGCTCGGGAAATGGACAAGTACATGCTTCTGGCTCGGGGAATGACGGCTTTGGCCGCCGGAGACGTCACCACGGCACAGAAGATGCAGAAACAGATCGCCCGAAAATTCGCCGGCGACGAAAGCCGGACAGCCGTTTTTGAAGCCCAGCTGGCCGAAGCGGAAAACGATACGGCGACAGCGTTGAAAATGTATTCGGAGCTGGCCGCAAATCCGGAAACGAAGCTTTTGGGGTTGCGCGGGAAAATCCGTCTTTACCGGATGAACGGCAATATTACGCAGGCTTTGGACGTTTGTGCCCTGCTTCTGCAGGACAAAAAGCCGCCCGCATGGGTGATTTCCGAAGCATTTGAGCTTCAGATTCAGGAAAAACAGTGGGCGGAAGCAATTGCAACGCTGGAAAAGGGACGGAAAATGGAAGTGTTTTCCAAATCCGCCTTCCGCCGCCTGAAAGCGGGAGTCCTTCTGGAACAGGCCGGTTATGAAGAAGATCCGGAGATGAAGGAAAAGCTGATCCGCGACGCCGAAGATACGGACGATACCCTGGCTCAGGCTGTTCTTCTGACGGCGCAGTATAACGCCCGAAAGGGACAGGTGCGCAAGGCGCGCGCCCAACTGAAGGAGCTTTGGAAAAAAGCACCGGGCTGGGCGGTTTACGAAGCCTATGCGGGCATGATGCCGGATGCTTCGCCGATTGACGTGGTGAAGGATGTCGAAGAGATGATCAAGGAAAACCCGGACGAACCGCTGAATGATCTGATTCTGGCGGACTGCTCTTTGAAGGCACAGCTGTGGGGACAGGCAAAGATGTCTTTGGAAAAATATCTGAAGGTCTCTCCGGATTCCCGCCGGGCTCTGATGCTGATGGCCGATGTCGCCGAGCATAACCGCGATGAAAAAACAGCCGATATGTACCGGGAAAAGGCCGCGGCGGCGGCGGCGGAAGCCCCCTTTAAATGTTCCGTCTGTCTGACGGATTTCAACGAGGGGCATATCATCTGTCCGGTCTGCCATACATTGGGAACGACAATGGCGAACTGATCCGCCGGAAGTCATGGTTTAAAGGGAGGCGGTCGAAATCCGCCTCCTTTTTTATTTCGGAGATTTAGGGAATATGCCGGAAAAGGTGTTTCAACCTCTTTGATTCCGCGGGCGGGCTTTATGGATTTCCATCTGAAGTGTAATCGCTGGGCGGTGATTTTAACGACGGAGCCTTTTCCGGAAAAAGGCGGGAGAATAATCTTTTTTCTTGCCGTGCGAGTGCGTCACACGTCCCGTTTTTTACGTGTTTTCAGAAAGGAAGCGGTATGAAGGCCTGCGTTTCATCCGCCATTCGGGTCGAACGCGGCGTCGGCTGAATCGTCGGGATAGCGCACGCTTTCAAAATACAGTCCTGCGGCGGGAGCCGTCGGGCCGCCGGCTTTGCGATCCCGTGCTTCCAAAGCATCCAGAACGCGTTGTTTATCCCATTTGCCTTCGCCGACCATCTTAAGCGTACCCACCATGTTCCGCACCTGATGGTGCAGAAAGGAACGGGCACGGACGTGGAAAACGATATTGTCCCCCTGCCGTTCAACGTTCAGCTCATCCAGTGTTTTGACGGGCGATTTTGCCTGACATTCGGAAGCGCGGAAAGTGGAAAAGTCATGCCGTCCCAGAAGGATGGCGGCCGCGTCCCGCATCGCGTCGGCATCCAGAGAAGGCCCAACCCACCAGACACGGTTTATGTCCAACGCCGGACGGGAGCGACGGTTCAGAATCCGGTAGATATACGAGCGCTCAATCGCCGAGAAGCGGGCGCTGAATCCATCCGGCACAATTTCAGCGGCCAGCACGGAAATCGGTTGGGGGCGCAGATGGGCGTTCATCGCCTGGCACAGATGGAACGGGTCTATGATCCGGACGGCATCGAAATGGGCGACCTGCCCCAGAGCGTGGACGCCCGCATCCGTGCGTCCCGCTCCGGTGATATCGACGGTTTCGCCCGAAAAGGCAAAAACGGCTTTCCGCAGCTCTTTCTGAATGCTCCGGCCGTTGTTCTGTTGCTGCCATCCGACGTAATCCGTGCCGTCGTACTCGATTGTGATTTTATACCGGGGCATGTCCGTCCAGAACCGTTCCGGCAGGAAGGGGATAGCCGCGCACAAATTCTTCAAACGGGAGCGGCCGCCGTCCCGGACGTTGCAATACGTTCAGTTTCAGGGCGCCTTCACGGCAGGCGACGAGGCCGCTTTCCAGCATGGTCCCGGGGAGTTGCGCCGTGTTCAGGGAAACCGGTTCGGCCGCCGCGACGGAAATTTTTTCCCGGCCGTGGACGAACCAGGCGCCCGGCCACGGAGTCAGCGCACGGATGCGGCAGTCAATCTGCGCCGCCGTTTCGTCCGCCCAGCGGATCAGTCCTTCGTCTTTTGATATTTTGGCCGCGTATGTGACGCCTTCTTCCGGCTGGTGCCGGGGAAAAAGACGTCCTTCCGCCATCAGATCCAGCCCTTCAATCAGGGCTTCCGCTCCGGCGGCGGCCATGGCGTCATGAAGCTCCGCGGCATTCATTCCCGGCGTGATGGCGATTTTTTTCTTCAAAAGCATATCGCCGGTGTCAAGGCCGGCATCCATTTGCATCAGGGTGATGCCGGTTTCCGTATCGCCCGCCATAAGCGCACGCTGGATCGGCGCCGCACCGCGCCACCGGGGCAGAAGCGACCCATGGATGTTCAAACAGCCGCGCGGGAACGCTTCCAAACACGCCTGAGGCAGAATCAGGCCGTAAGCCGCAACAACAGCGACATCCGCGTTCAGGGCGCGGAAAGCCACCTGTTCCTCCGACGATTTCAGCGAAGCCGGATGACGGACGGGAAGGCCGTGCTCTTCGGCGTATTGATGAACCGGCGAGGGCGTCAGCCTGTGGCCGCGTCCCGAAGGTTTCGGCGCACGCGTGTAGACACAGATGACCTCGTGGCGCGCATGCAGGGCTTTCAGCGCCGCAACCGCAAAGTCGGGCGTTCCCATGAAGACAGCTTTCATTCGGCGATTTCCTCTTTTTCTGCTTCGGCTTTGCGGCGGCGTTCCTTTTCAATTCGGCGAACGATCATGTCGCGTTTGATTTTCGACAGGTAGTCGATGAAAAGGCGGCCGTCCAGATGGTCAAGTTCATGCTGAACGGCAACAGCGAGAAGACCGTCGGCTTCCAGAACCTTTTCCTGTCCGTTTTCATCCGTATAGCGTACCGTGACGCGTTCGGCGCGTTCGACTTCGGCATACTGTTCGGGGACGGAAAGGCACCCTTCGTCATGCAGGACGCGCTCTTCGGAACGCTTTATGATTTCGGGGTTGATCATCCGGTAGGGGGCTTTCGGCTCGTTTTCGCGGGATGTATCAATAACAACAATACGCTTCAGCACACCGATCTGCGGGGCGGCCAAGCCGACTCCCGGCGCATCGTACATGGTTTCCAGCATATCGTCCGTCAACTGCCGGATTTCATCCGTTACGGCAGCGACTTTTTCGGATTTCCTTTTCAAAAGGGGGTTGGGTATTTCTAAAATCGTGCGTATGGCCATGGCTTGATTCCTCTTTATTCTGTTTCTTAGATATGGCTTTAGGCCGCGCCCGTCAACAGGAATGCGCCGGGTTTTTCGTTTTTAATGCAAAAATCAGGTGTTTTGCCTTTCGTTTTGCGCTATAACTCACCCCAAACCGTTTTTTTAATCAGGAAGAAAAACCGATGATGACGACAAACGAAATCCGCAAGATTTTCTTGGATTATTTCCGTAAAAACGACCATGAAATCGTGCCGTCCAGCTCTTTGGTGCCGCACAACGATCCGACGCTGATGTTCGCCAATTCCGGCATGGTTCAGTTCAAGAATGTTTTCACGGGAATGGAAAAAAGGCCGTACGTCCGTGCCGCGTCCGACCAGAAATGCGTCCGCGCCGGCGGCAAGCACAACGATTTGGACAACGTCGGCTATACGGTGCGCCACCATACGTTTTTTGAGATGCTCGGAAACTGGTCATTCGGCGATTATTTCAAGGAAAAGGCCATTTACTACGCCTGGAATCTGGTGACAAAGGAATTCGGCCTGCCGCAGGAAAAGCTGACGGCGACCGTCTATCACACGGATGATGAAGCGTTCGGGCTGTGGAAAAAGATTTCGGGTCTGCCCGACGAACGCATCATCCGTATTCCGACAAAGGATAATTTCTGGTCGATGGGCGATACGGGGCCGTGCGGGCCGTGTTCGGAAATTTTTTATGATCACGG
This sequence comes from uncultured Rhodospirillaceae bacterium, assembly GCA_900553035.1. Taxonomy (GTDB): domain Bacteria; phylum Pseudomonadota; class Alphaproteobacteria; order CAAGCB01; family CAG-977; genus CAG-977. The sequence goes on from USCC01000037.1 coordinate 13,036, forward strand.
CGAACACATCCAGGGCGGCCCTCCGGGAAGCCCGGACGAGGATGGCGACCGGTTCGTCGAAATATGGAACCTTGTGTTCATGCAGTACGAACAGCTGGCAGACGGGACGCGCGTTCCTCTGCCGCATCCGTGTATCGACACCGGTATGGGGCTGGAGCGCATGGGCGCCGTCATGCTGGGTACGAACGATAATTATGAAACCGATATTCTGAAAAGCCTGATCAATGCGGCGGCCGGAACAGTCGGCGTCGAGCCTTACGGCGAGTTCAAGATTTCTCTGCGCGTGATTGCGGATCACCTCCGTTCCTCCTGTTTCCTGATTGCCGACGGCGTCCTTCCGGCGAACGAAGGCCGCGGCTATGTCCTGCGCCGCATCATGCGCCGGGCGATGCGCCACGCGCATATGATGGGCTGTCGCGAACCGCTGATGTGGCGTCTGGTGCCTTCGCTTGTACGGGCAATGGGCGACGCTTTCCCGGAACTGGTGCGCGCGGAACCGCTGATTACGGAAACTCTCCGACTGGAGGAAACGCGCTTTAAACAGACGCTGGATCGCGGTCTGAAGCTTCTGGATTCCGAAGCGAGCCGGCTTTCGGACGGGGGCGTGCTGTCGGGCGATGTTGCCTTCCGGCTGTATGATACGTACGGCTTCCCGCTTGACCTGACACAGGATGTCCTGCGGTCGCGCCATATGAAAGTTGATGTTGACGGATTCAATGACGCCATGGAACACCAAAAAGCCGAAGCCCGCAAAGCCTGGGCCGGTTCAGGCGAAGCCGCGACAGACACGATCTGGTTCTCGGTTCGGGAACGCGTCAAGGGCACTGAGTTTCTCGGCTATGAGATGCCCGAGGCGGAAGGGCAGGTGGTTGCCCTTTTGGTTGACGGCCAGGAAGTTGATTCCGTTTCGGCCGGCCAGGAAGCCGCCGTCATTACCAATCAGACGCCTTTTTACGGCGAATCCGGCGGGCAGGTCGGCGATACCGGATTGATTACAATGGGCGGCGAAATGAAATTCACCGTGACGGATACACAGAAGAAAGCCGGCAGTCTGACGGTTCATCTTGGAAAAGTCGAAAAAGGAACATTGTCTGTCGGGAAAAACGTCCTGATGACGATTGACGCCGAACGCCGTCGCGCGACGGCTCGGCACCATTCCGTAACGCACCTGTTGCAGGCGGCTCTGCGCAAAACGCTGGGCCCGCACGTCACACAGAAGGGGTCTTATGTCTCCCCGGACGCCATGCGTTTCGATTTCAGCCAGCCGCGTCAGATTACGGCCGAAGAGCTGAGAACGGTCGAAAATGAGGTCAACCGGCAGATTCTGAAAAACCTGAAGGTTACAACGCGGCTGATGACGCCGGATGCCGCGATTGCCGAAGGAGCGATGGCGCTGTTCGGTGAAAAATACGGCGACGAGGTGCGGGTTGTGTCCATGGGCGCGGGCGACGACCGTTGCTCAACGGAGCTGTGCGGCGGGACTCATGTCCACCGGACGGGCGATATCGGCAGCTTCCGCATTATCAGCGAAAGTTCTCTGGCGGCGGGTGTTCGGCGTATTGAAGCCGTGGCGGGCATGGCGGCGCTGAAGTATGCTCAGGAACGCGAAGACATTCTGGCGCAGACGTCGGCGGAACTGAAGGCGCCGGTTCATGATATCCCGGTTCGTGTTCGGACAATGTTGGATGAACGCCGGCGTCTGGAACGCGATCTGTCCGATGCCCGCAAAAAAGCGGCGTCCGGCGGTGCGGGTATGGCCGCAAGTGTAAAGGACGTCAACGGAATCAAATTCCTGGGACAGATTCTGAACGATGTGCCGGCCAAAGAACTGAAAGGCATGGCGGACGAATTGAAAAAAAGCGTTGGTTCGGGCGTTGTTGCCCTGGTCTGTACGGCGGACGGAAAAATTTCGGTTGTCGCGGCCGTGACCGGAGACCTGACAGATAAAATCAGCGCGGTTGACCTTGTCCGCGCCGCATCGGCCGCGGCCGGCGGCAAAGGCGGCGGCGGACGTCCCGATATGGCGCAGGCCGGCGGGTCGGACGTGACGAAAACGGCGGAAGCTCTGGCGGCGGTTGAAGCCTGTCTGAAGGGGGCGGCATGACTCCCGAACAGGCCGGTTCATTCCTGTCCATAAATCTGGGCGCGATTGCCGATAACTGGCGCGCGCTTCAGTCCCGTCTGGGGCCGGGAAAAACATGTGCCGCCGTTTTAAAGACGGATGCCTACGGGCTTGGCGCGGAAAAAATTGCGCCGGCGCTTGAGCAAGCGGGGTGCGGAACGTTTTTTGTCGCGCATGTTTTTGAGGGAATCGTCCTGCGCGGCGTTGTTCCCGCAGCGAAGATTTACGTCCTGCACGGTGTGATGCCGGGAACGGAACAGGATTTCGTCCGTTTCAATCTGATTCCGGTTTTAAATACGGTGGCTCAGATTTCCGACTGGACGGCGCACGCGAAGGAAACCGGGAATGTGCTGGCCGCCGCGTTGCACGTTGATACGGGAATGACCCGTCTGGGTCTGACCCGCAATGACGTCCGTGTGCTGTGCGAGCTTCCGGAAATTCTGGACGGCCTTGCGGTTGAGCTGGTGATGAGCCATCTGGCGTGCGGTGACGAGCCGGAAAGCCCGATGAACCGCGGGCAGCTGGCCTCGTTTGAGGCGGTCTGCGCCGAGCTGCATAAGGTTTTGCCTTATGGTTTTCGGGAAAGCCTGTCCGCTTCGGCGGGATGCTTCCTGCCCGCGGCGTTTCATAAGGATGTCGTGCGGCCGGGAATTGCGCTTTACGGCGGCATGGGCGGCCTGAAACCGGCCGTGACACTGACGTCTCGCATTATGCAGGTGCAGGAGGTTGAACCCGGTCAGACAGTTGGCTACGGTGCTTTCGGCGTTTTGCCGCGTGGCGGGAAGGCGGCGACAGTTGCTCTGGGATACGGCGACGGTTATCCGCGGGTGATGAGCTGCCGGGGAACGGCGTTCGTCGGCGGAAAGGAAGTCCGCACCCTGGGTCGCATTTCGATGGATCTGACGGTTCTGGATGTATCGGAGGTCGCCGAAAAGGATCTGTTCCCGGGACAGACGGTCGAATTCATCGGCCCCAACTGCCCTCTGTCACGGATAGCCGAGGAAGCCGGGACGATCGAATACGAAATCTTGACAAATCTGGGACGGCGCTTTTATCGTTCTTATGTCGCATAAGAAGGAAACAGATATGAATGTTTTTGCTCCCGTCGGGCGCGTTTTTCTGCAATTTTTAAAGTCGAGCGGTCAGCTGGTGCTGTTTACGCTCCGTGCGCTGTCCTATTTTTTCCGTCCGCCATTCTACGTCCGCTCTTTTCTGGCGCAGACGGTGGAAATCGGGTTTTATTCCCTGCCGGTCGTGGCGTTGACCACGATGTTTTCGGGCATGGTCATCGCCCTGCAGAGTTATTCGGGCTTTTCACGTTTTTCGGCGGAGGGCGCGGTCGCCATGGTGGTCGTCATCACGATCACGCGCGAACTCGGACCGGTGATGGCGGGGCTGATGGTTGCGGGTCGCGTCGGGGCGGCTATGGCCGCCGAGCTTGGCACCATGCGCGTAACGGAACAGATTGACGCGCTGACCACACTTTCGACAAACCCGTTCAAATATCTGATCGTGCCGCGTATTCTGGCGGGCATTGTCATGTTGCCGATTCTGGTTCTGATCGGCGATATCATCGGGATTTACGGCGGCTATCTGATCGCGGTGTACAAACTGGGCTTCAACCCGGCGAACTATCTGTCCAACACATGGGATTTCATGAAGGCCATGGACGTGATTTCCGGATTGGTCAAGGCGGGCGTATTCGGCTTTATCGTGACGCTTCTGGGATGCTACAACGGCTATTACTCCCGCGGCGGCGCCGAAGGTGTTGGCAAGGCGACGACGAACGCCGTCGTTTCGGCGTCGATTCTGATCCTCATCAGCAACTACATGCTGACCGAACTGTTTTTTACGAAATAGGAGACACGGATGGCCGACGAATATAAAGTGCAGATGAGGGACGTTCATAAATCTTTCGGCAGGAAAGTTGTCCTTGACGGTGTGAACCTGGAAGTCGCGAAAGGCGAATCCCTGGTCATCATCGGAGGATCGGGGACGGGAAAATCCGTGACGATCAAATGCATTCAGGGACTGCTGAAACCCGATTCCGGTTCGATCCGGATTGACGGAGAGGAAATCATCGGCCTGCCTGAAAGAGAGATGGAAAAGGTGAACGCTCAGACCGGAATGCTGTTTCAGGGCGCGGCTCTGTTCGACAGCCTGAATATCTGGGAAAACGTGGCGTTCGGCCTGATTCAGGGAAAAAAGATGAAACGGGCGGAAGCAAGGGAAATCGCTTTGGAAAAACTGCGTCAGGTCGGATTGGGCCCCGATGTTGCGCCGCTGTATCCGGACGAGCTGTCGGGCGGCATGAAAAAGCGCGTCGGGCTGGCGCGAGCCATTGCCGCGAATCCCGAACTGATTTTTTTTGATGAACCGACAACGGGGCTTGACCCGATCATGTCGGATGTTATCAACGACCTGATCCGCAGCTGTGTTTCAAATTTGGGGGCGACATCCATCACGATTACGCACGACATGAGTTCGGTGCGCAAAATCGCGGACAAGGTCGCCATGTTGTACAAAGGCAGAATCATCTGGCACGGGCCGGTGAGCGATATTGACCATACGGATGATCCGTATGTCGACCAGTTCATTCACGGCCGTGCGGAGGGTCCGATTCAGATGGAAATCCGTGGCTAAAAGCACCTCGAAATTTGTATGTCAGAACTGCGGAGCCGTGACTCCGCGCTGGGCCGGACGCTGTGATGCGTGCGGCGAGTGGAACACGATTGTCGAAGAGGAAGCGGCTTCGGCGGCTTTGCCGAAAGCGACGGGCGGAACCGGAGGACGCCGGATTGAATTCGTCGGGCTGGACGGCGTTCCGGAAACGACATTCCGCCTGAAATCCGGAATCAGAGAGCTTGACCGTGTGTGCGGCGGCGGTTTGGTGGCCGGTTCCGTTCTTTTGATCGGCGGTGATCCGGGGATCGGGAAATCAACGCTTCTGTTGCAGGCGACGGCGGCTCTGTCGCGTGTCTGTAATGTCAGGGGTGCGCCGGTGCGGTGTATTTACATTTCCGGCGAGGAGTCGGTTGATCAGGTGCGCCTGAGGGCGTCGCGGCTGGGGCTGGCCGACGCGAAGGTGGAGCTTGCTTCGGCCATGAACGTGCGCGATATCGTGGCCACGCTGGACGTCGGCGAAGCACCGGATGTTGTCGTCATCGATTCGATTCAGACCATGTTTGTCGATACCCTGGATTCCGCCCCCGGGACGGTCGGTCAGGTTCGCGCCGCCGGGCATGAACTGATTCGTCTGGCAAAGCGCCGCGGTTTCGCGCTGTTCCTTGTCGGCCATGTGACAAAGGAAGGGACGCTGGCCGGCCCGCGTGTTTTGGAACACATGGTGGATACCGTTCTTTATTTTGAAGGCGACCGTGGCCATCATTTCCGGATTCTGCGCGGCGTGAAAAACCGCTTCGGCGCGACGGATGAAATCGGTGTGTTTGAAATGAGCGATCACGGTTTGCTCGAGGTGCAGAATCCGTC
>USCC01000038.1 GCA_900553035.1 uncultured Rhodospirillaceae bacterium
CCGGGTATACCCGCCCGCCAAGCGCCGCCTCAAGCCGCGCCTGTAACGAATCCCCGCCGTCTGCCGCGGCAACGCTCATGCCCGCGGCCTTGTTGCAGCAGAGTATGTTTTCATCGGCATACACTATGCGCACGCCGCCGCAAAGCGCCTTCAGCTCCGTTTCAAACGGCTTCCATGCCGCCCCGTGCGGAGGAAGCGTGAAGGTCATCTCCTGTTTTAGTGTTGGATGCTCAATGGTGAGCGAATATGCCCACAGGGCCACCTGCTGCCCCGCTTTTGCTGCGGGGTTATAGCGCTGATCGCCCCAAATTGGGCAGCCTGCGTTTGCAAGCTGCGCACGGATCTGATGGTGCCGCCCCGTGAAGAGGGACACGTCCAAAAGCGTAAGTCCGCCGCGCTCCGTCAGTCTGTAATACTCAAGCGCGGCATTCTTTGCGCCCGGGGCCGAGGGCGGGCATATGACGGCGCTGAGCGTGGATTCATCCTTCCTTATATAATCCTCCAGCTTTGCATATGCCTTGGGGCTGTCGGTTACTATTGCGGCGTAGCGCTTTTTTGCCCTATGGGAGGCAAACTGCGGCGCAAGGCGGCTTGCGCGCCGCAGACGAACAACATGTTTTCGGATGCCGAATTCGCGGCCATGAAGGAAGGCGCTTTCCTGATCAACGCGGCGCGGGGCAGTGTCGTTGATATTGAAGCGCTTCGGCGTGCGCTTGACTCCGGCCGTGTCGCCGGAGCGGCTCTGGACGTTTTCCCCAGAGAGCCTGCAGACAAATCCGAAGAATTCGTTTCGCCGCTCCGCGGTCTGGACAATGTCCTTATAACGCCGCATATCGGCGGTTCGACGCAGGAAGCGCAGGCGAATATCGGTCTGGAAGTCGCGGAGCGTCTTGTCAAATATTCGGACAACGGTTCGACGCTCGGGGCTGTGAACTGTGTTGAAGTTTCTCTGCCGGTGCAGGAAAGCGGGAAGGTGACGCGCTTCATGCATATCCATAAAAATGTTCCGGGTGTGCTGGCTTCGATCAACAAAGTGTTCTCGTCCCACGGGCTGAACGTCAGCGGGCAGTACCTGCGGACGGACGGCGAATACGGTTATGTGGTCGTTGATATTGACGGCCATGCTTCTGATGCCGCAGCGTTGCGCACCGAACTGGCGGCGATTGACGGGACTTTGAAAGTCCGCTATCTGCTGTAATTTTTATCTCTCCTTTCCGCTTTGCGCAAAATAACGCGAAAAGCGGAAAGGATTTATTGAGATTTTTCAATAAAATATATAGTATTGTATTTAACAGGCCGTTTCCGGCCCTGCCGGGATGCCCGAAAAACATTAATACCCGTTATTAAGGAGAGCGCTATGGATGCCATTGACCTGAATGTAGCCCGAAAAGAAACGTTAGCTCTGGTTCTTGCCGGTGGAAAGGGGTCTCGACTGAAAAATCTGACGGGTATGCAGGCGAAGCCCGCCGTGCCGTTTGGCGGAAAATTCCGCATCATTGACTTTCCTCTGTCCAACTGCATCAACTCGGGCATGCGCCGTATGTGCGTCCTGACGCAGTACAAGGCGCACAGCCTGATCAAACACATCCAGCAGGGATGGAGCTTCCTTCAGCCGGAACTGAACGAATTTGTTGAAATCTGGCCGGCGCAACAGCAGACATCCGAGGAAATCTGGTATCAGGGGACGGCCGACGCCGTTTATCAGAACGTTGAAACCATCCGCCAGCATAACCCGCGCTATATTTTAATTCTGGCCGGCGATCATATTTACAAGCAGGATTATTCGAAGATGCTGGAACAGCATATTCATTCCGGAGCAAAAGCGACGGTTTCCTGTATTGAAGTGCCGATTGAAACGGCTCATTCCTTCGGCATTGTTGATACCGACGCCGAAGGCAATATTATCAAATTCGTTGAAAAGCCGAAAAATCCGCCGGCGATCCCGGGCAACCCCGACCGGTCGTTCGCCAGCATGGGCATTTATATTTTTGACGCGGACTTTTTGATTGATTTGCTGGAAAGAGACGCACAGGACAAAGAATCCTCGCACGATTTCGGAAAGGATCTTCTGCCGTCTCTGATCGGAAAGGTCAAAATCATTGCTCACCGTTTCCAGGACAGCTGTGTTTTCAATAAAACGGACGAAGCTTACTGGCGCGACGTGGGAACGATTGACGCTTACTGGGAGGCGAACATTGATCTGACGAACGTGGTGCCGGATCTGGATCTTTATGATTCCCGGTGGCCGATCTGGACGTTCCAGGAACAGCACCCGGCGGCAAAGTTCGTTTTTGAAAGCGAGCTGAGAACCGGGATGGCTGTCAAATCGCTGGTGTCGGCGGGATGCATCATTTCCGGATCGACTGTGCGCCGGTCGCTGTTGTTTTCGTCCGTGCGTGTTCATTCGTTCGCTCTGGTCGAGGATTCGGTCGTCCTGCCGAACTGTGTGATCAACCGCCATGCCCGTGTGCATAAGGCGGTTCTGTCCGAGAACTGCGTTGTGCCGCGCGGTCTGGTGATCGGCGAAAACCCGGAAGAGGACGCGAAAAATTTCTATGTTTCGGAGAAGGGTGTCGTTCTGGTGACGCCCGAGATGCTGGCTCGACTGCCGCCGGCGCCCGAGCTGTCGTAAGCGGGGAAGGCGGGGGCGATCCCCGCCTTTCGTTTTCAGGAGTTCGGCATGATTCGTCGGATGCGTCAGTACATCAATCTTACCCTCGCTTTTTTGAAATGGCCGAGCGCTGTTTTTATGGTTCTGTGCGTTCCGGCGGTGTGGCGGGCTTTTGAACGTTATTACGCCATCCGGCATCAGCTTCACTGGCAGAATCTGGCTTATTTCGGAATCGGGATTGCGTTTTTTCTGTTTGCCCGGCTTGTTTTCATGGCGCGGCGCGGATGTGCGGAAACGATGGAACACGAAATGACGCACACGCTTTTTGCTCTGGCGACGCTTCATCCGGTGCACGGGATGACGGTGAACGACGGCGGCGGCGGTTCCATGAGTTTTTCCGGCGGCGGCAACTGGCTGATTGCTCTGGCGCCGTATTTTTTTCCTCTGGCGGCGTTTGCGATGCTTGTGCTGTGCCTGTTCGCCCGGGCGGCGATGGGGTACATGCCGGAATGGACGTATATCGGGCTGGGGTGTGCGGTTGGGTACAACCTTCTTTCCCTTGTCCAGCAGGTTCATCCCGAGCAGACCGATTTTAAAGTGGCGGGCTATCTGTTTACGATCTGTTTTCTGCCGGGAGCGAACATGCTGTCGTACGGCACGATTTTTTCTTTCGCGGAAAGAGGCGGCCGCGGCGTCCTTTTTTTCTACAGGCTGGTTTTTTATTATATGGAACATGACTTTCTCCGTATCTGGGCAAAAGCGGCCGCTCTGTTTTCGTAGCGCCGCGGCTTTATGCCGTTCCGGGAACAAGAGGCTTTGCAGAAAACCGTGTTCGCACAGAGAGGCTGAAGGAGGAAGCATGCCATTTCCGGGAGGAAAAACGAAAAGACGCCTTTGTAAAGCCTGAAAACCGAGGCCTACTTTCAGTGCCCGATAACGTCAGAGTTTGAAAGACTGCTTTTGAAAGAAGTGCTTTCTTTGCATAGCCGCGTCAATGTTTCCGCGTCCGAAGCCGGAGGTGCGAGTGAAAGCAGAAAACCGATGCATGTTTCCAGTGTCCGATAACGTCAGAGTTTGAAATATTGCTTTTGAAAGAAAAATCCTTTTCTTTGCATAGCCCCTGCCGGTGTTTCCGCGTCCGAGGTCGGGGGTGCGGGTAAAGACAGAAAACCGATGCATGTTTCCAATGCCCGACAGTGTCAGAGCTTGAAAGACTGCTTTTGAAAGAAGCCCCTTTTTTTGCGTAGCTCCTGCCGGCGTTTCCGCGTCCGAAGCCGGAGGTGCGAGTGAAAGCAGAAAACCGATGCATGTTTCCAGTGTCCGATAACGTCAGAGTTTGAAATATTGCTTTTGAAAGAAAAATCCTTTTCTTTGCATAGCTCCTGCCTGTGTTTCCGCGTCCGAGGTCGGGGGTGCGAGTAAAGACAGAAGACCGAGGCCTACTTTCAGTGCCCGATAACGTCAGAGCTTGAAAGACTGCTTTTGAAAGAAGCCCCTTTTTTTGCATAGCTCCTGCCGGCGTTTCCGTGTCCGAAGCCGGAGGTGGGGGTAAAGGCCGAAAACCGAGGTATACTTTCAGTGTCCGACAGTGTCAGTGCTTGAAATATTGTTTTTGAAAGAAAAATCCTTTTCTTTGCATAGCCCAGCTTGACGGTTCCGAGCCTGAGAGCTGTCGGCGTTTTTTTACTCTATGGTAAAACGCATTTTTTCCTTCGCCACAAAGTAATTCGGACTGATGCCACGGATATGCTCTTCAATACGCGCCATTTCATCGTCCTTATGTTCGGGAGAATGATGAAACAACGCCAGATGCTTTATCTTTTCCTTCCGAGCCAGACGAGCCGCTTCTTCCCAGGTCGAATGACCCCATCCGATGTGGCCGGTGAATTCATCTTCGGTAAACAGAGCGTCGTAAATGACAAAATCACAGCCTCGGATAAGACGCAGGACGTTCTCGTCCTCCTGTCCGGGCACATGTTCAGTATCGGAAATATATGCAACGGATTTGTCCTTATACGTAATGCGGTACCCGGTCGCTCCGTTCGGATGGTTCAAAGGCGCCGTTTCCACCTTGACCTCTCCCCCGTACAGTTCAAAAGACGCTCCGCTGGTGAAGTTGTGGAAATTCAGCGTTGACTGAAGCGTATGCATCGGCATCGGAAAGAACGGATCGGACATCTGAAGCTCGAAAACGCCTTTCGCACTGCTGCCGTCGCCCAGAAAAGCCGCATACATATCAAGGACAGCGTCCGCCTGATACGCAAACATAAAAAAGGGGAAACCGTTGATGTGATCCCAGTGTGTATGCGAGATAAGCATGACCGCTTCCCTGACACCGCGGCGCGACAGGTCTTTTCCCAAATCACGGATGCCTGATCCGGCGTCAATGATAATGACTTTGCCGTCCAGACAAAGCTCTACACACGCCGTATTGCCGCCGTATATCATGTATTCCGGCGCCGGGCACGGTATGCTTCCCCGCACCCCCCAGAATGTAATGTCCACGCCCATCTGAGCCTTTCTTTATAATCGATCCGAAGCTATAATTGTTAGCACATTTTAATGCTTTTAAACTGTGATGAAAAGCATAAGTTTTCCTAATTCTTCGGGTGAAGGAACAACAATGTCGGGAAAACACGGGTCTGATTTGTCCATAATGCGGTGTTCTTCGCGGTTTAAAACGTGAAGAAAGAAAATCCGCCCCAGCGCTCCACGTTTGGCAAAAAATTCCTTCAGACACAAAAACATGTCCCGATCCGTTCCGTGCGGCCCAAGGCTGTCACCCATGACAAGCACGGGAAATCCGGTATCAAAAGCCTGTTCCATAAAACCCGAACGGATGAGGGCGCGTCCCTTGTTCTGAGACAGGGAGCGGATATCCACAGATCCCCGCGGATCCAGCGATGAGACAAATGTGCCGTTTATATTTTCCGGAACGTTCTTCGCCGGAGCACCGTTTTCATCTTTGCCCGTCAGAATGTGGTTGACCTGCTTTTTCATGAAATCGAAAATCATGTCGAAACGGCGTTTGTCCCGCACCGGATAATCAATGATGTTGACATAGCTGATATGCTTTTTGTATTCGGCATGAACATAGGGCGCCGCATCCGGAAAAAGCGACATGACCATCCGTTTGATGTTCAGCATGCGTTCCCCCGCGTAACGTTCAAAAAGCTGTTCGGATTTGCGGCGCGCGGGATCGTCCGAACGCTTCAGAATACTGACCTTCCGGTTGCGGATAATCTGGCGTCCGTGTCCGGCAATGGCGTCAAACATGGCAAAAGGAGAATCCGGGCCGCCCAAAAGGTCATTCAGGGCGCCGTCGGGCACATATTCCTTTGTCCGGTCGTCCAGACGGCGATCGCTCCAATGCCTTCCGGTAATGAAAAAAACGGGACAGTCCCTGCGACGCAGTTCCAGAAACACCTGCCGGACGGACGGAACCATGAAACAGCGCCGCACGCCCAGAGCTTCATAATTCCGGGTTTCATAATTCGCATCATCGGCCACACAGCAGGTGTAGTCCAAATCCGTGAAAACACAGAAAGGCTTTTTCTGACACAGTTCGGTTAATCGGGCGATGTCCTGTACCATTTGTCCGTCCGGGATGATTAAAAAGCTGTTTATTCCGACCTGTCAAATAGAGTAACATTTTAAGCGCCGCAAAGCGAGTCTTGTCAGCTTGTCAGAAAGGATAAAATGAAAATGAAAAAAGGCGTTCTGATTCTGGGTCTGTTCACCCTGTTTCTTTCCGGAACGGCTGCCGCACAGACGGCTCCGACCCCCGAGGTTGCTCCGGTTCAGGAAGCCGCCGCGTCCGCCGAAACAAAACCCGTACGCAAGGTGAAGCCTCTGCCGACGTGCATTGATTTTACGGACGTTTATTCGCGCGTCGTCCTGGGAATCGCGGAACCAACCGACGCTGACAAGGAAGAGATGGTATCTCTGGCCGCCATCATGATGGGGTATGTTTCTGCCATGCAGGACATTTTCGGCGGCTATCTGGTCGGGATGAGCTCGAAGGATACGGAATGGACGCTTCTGGAAAGCGTCAATAAATTCTGTCTGGAATATCCGCAGTTGACGTTCCAGAGGGCGGTGCGCTCCATCCCCGCGATTACTCAGACGATGCAGGCGTTGCAGGATCAGGAGTTTGCCCGGTGCCGGAATTTCATCGAGCAGACGAAAATGTCAATCTGCATGCCGGTTTGCAACGAACAGAAAAAGTAATTTAAAATACTTCTAAACACCCCTTTAAAATCGGGAAACAAAAAACTAAATTTAAGAGTTGATAATTTTTTGTTCTTGTTTTATTCTCGCTGTCCGAAAGCAGGAGGGGAGTTTCTATGGACGTCATCAAAATCCGCGGCGCGCGTGAACATAATTTAAAAGACATCGATATTGATCTGCCCCGCAACCGGCTGATCGTTGTGACCGGCTTGTCCGGATCGGGAAAATCTTCTCTGGCTTTCGACACGCTTTACGCCGAAGGGCAGAGGCGCTATGTCGAAAGCCTTTCTTCCTACGCGCGGCAGTTCGTTGACCTGATGAAAAAGCCGGAAGTTGACCTGATCGAAGGTCTGTCCCCGGCCATTTCCATTGAACAGAAGACAACGTCGCACAATCCGCGCTCCATCGTCGGGACGGTCACCGAAATCTACGATTACATGCGGCTTTTGTGGGCGCGGGTCGGCGTGCCGTATTCTCCGGCCACGGGATTGCCCATTGAAAGCCAGACGGTGTCTCAGATGGTTGACCGCGTTGCGGCTATGCCGGAAGGGACGCGCCTGCTGCTTTTGGCGCCGGTCGTGCGGGGGCGCAAAGGTGAATATCGAAAAGAACTGAAGGAGTTCCAGAAAAAAGGATTCCAGCGCGTCAAAATTGACGGGACGGTTTATAATATTGACGAAGCGCCTGAACTGAACAAAAATCTGAAGCATGACATTTCCGTCGTCGTGGATCGTCTGGTCGTCAAGGAAGGTATCCAGAACCGTCTGGCCGATTCCTTTGAAACGGCTTTGGGGCTGTCCGACGGTCTGGCCGTGGCCGAAAATGCGGAGACGCATGAAGAAACCCTCTTTTCGTCGCGGTATGCCTGTCCGGTGTCCGGCTTTACGATTGAGGAAATCGAACCGCGCCTGTTCTCCTTTAACAATCCGCACGGCTTCTGTCCCGAATGCGAAGGGCTGGGCGTCCGGCTTTACATTGATCCGTCTCTGGTTATTCCCGATGCGTCCAAAACGCTGAAGCAGGGAGCGATTGCTCCGTGGACAAGTTCTTCGGGCGATCTGTACCACTGGCATGAACATGCTCTGGAAGGGTTGTGCCGTCGTTTCGGCATAGATATCCATACGCGCTGGGAGGACGTTCCCGGACACATTCAGGACGCCATCCTGTACGGCGGCCGCGGTTTTGAAGGCGTCATCCCGAATCTGGAACGCCGGTTCCTGGAAACGGATTCGGAATACATGCGGGAAGAAATTTCGCATTACCAGAACAACGCGCCCTGCGAGGCGTGCGGGGGAAAACGCCTGCGCCCCGAGGCTCTGGCCGTTAAAGTCGCGGGCAAGGACATTTCCGAAGCCACAAACATGTCCATTGCCGATGCGCGTCAGTGGTTCGGCACTGTTGAAGAGACCCTGAAGCCGCAGAATCGGGAAATTGCTCACCGTATTCTGCGTGAAACGAATGAACGTCTTGATTTTCTGATCAATGTCGGCTTGGGATATCTGTCTCTGGGGCGGTCTTCGGGAACTCTGTCGGGCGGAGAAAGCCAGCGCATCCGTCTGGCATCACAGATCGGGACGGGTCTGACAGGCGTCCTGTATGTTCTGGACGAGCCGTCCATTGGGTTGCATCAAAGAGACAATGACCGTCTTTTATTGACGCTGTTCCGTCTTCGGGATCTGGGCAATACGGTGGTTGTGGTCGAGCACGACGAAGACGCGATACGTTCGGCGGACGTCGTCGTTGATATGGGGCCGGGCGCCGGGGCGCAGGGCGGAAAAGTCGTTTCAAGCGGTTCGCCGGAAGAAATCATGGCGGATCCGAAAAGCCTGACGGGGCAATATCTGTCCGGCGTCCGGAAAATCCCGGTGCCGGAAAAGCGCCGCAAGGGGAACGGGAATGTTCTGACGATTGAAGGGGCGCGGGCGAACAACCTGAAGAATGTGACGGTTGATTTCCCGTTGGGGACGTTCACGTGTGTGACGGGTGTTTCGGGGGGCGGCAAGTCATCGCTGGTAATTGAAACACTGTTCAAGGGTGTTTCAAAACGGATGAACAATTCGCGTGAACTGCCGGGATCGCATGATAAAATCACGGGTATCGGACATATCGACAAGGTTATTGACATTGACCAGTCGCCGATCGGCCGGACGCCGCGAAGCAATCCCGCGACGTACACGGGGGTGTTTTCGCACATTCGGGACTGGTACGCGAATCTGCCGGAAGCAAAACTTCGCGGTTACAAGGCGGGTCGTTTTTCCTTCAACGTGAAGGGCGGCCGGTGCGAAGCGTGCCAGGGAGACGGTGTTTTAAAAATTGAAATGCATTTCCTGCCGGATCTGTACGTCATGTGTGACGAATGTAAGGGAAAACGCTACAACCGCGAAACGTTGGAAGTCAAATACAAAGGCAAATCAATTGCCGATGTTCTGGATATGACGGTGGACGAGGCGGTTGCGTTCTTTGATGCGATTCCGGCGATCCGGGACAGACTGAAACTGCTCCAGCGTGTTGGCCTGGGATATATCCATCTGGGGCAACCGGCAACGACGCTTTCGGGCGGCGAAGCCCAGCGTATCAAATTGTCCAAGGAGCTGGCCAAAAGGGCAACGGGTCGGACGCTGTATATTCTGGACGAACCGACGACAGGCCTGCATTTTGAAGACATTGCCAAGCTTCTGGAAGTACTGCACCAGCTGGTCGAACAGGGAAATACGGTTGTTGTCATTGAACATAATCTGGAAGTTGTCAAGACGGCGGACTGGATCATTGATATGGGGCCGGAAGGCGGCGACGGAGGCGGAAAGATCGTCGCAAAGGGAACGCCGGAGGATATTGTGAAAAGTAAAAAAGGCTTTACGGGGAAATATCTGAAAAAATACCTCCAGGCCTGATCCGAACGCCGCTTCAGGAATGGAGCGGCGTTTTTGTCGGAGAAGAATGACGAAGACCGGAGCGTGCCGTGCGTTTTTATTGCTGAGCAAAAAGACGGAAGTGCGCTTGAGGCCTTTGGGATACATGGCCTTTCGGAGGCAATTGAAGCTTGGGTTTTGAGGTTGAAAGCGCGTCATTCATCGGCCTGAAATCAGGAGGCCGTCAATGTCGGAGAAGAATGTTAAAGCACGGAGCGGCTTTCAGGGTCGTTTTATTGCTGAGCAAAAAGACGGAAGTGCGCTTGAGGCCTTTGGGATACGGCTCGGTTCAAAACGCTTTTTCTTTCAGGGCGGAAAGGCTTATGATAATTTTGTCGGAAAGAAAAAATGAAATGTCCGGCATATCGCGCCATGATAAAATTCCGGAGTATCAGAGAGCCGACGGTTCGTTCCGGAAGTGCTGAGAAAGGTCGGTTCTGCCGAGATACAGGGGGACGCCGGTTCGGAGGAAACCAAAATATGGAAGACATGGAAGCCTGCTGGAACCGGAACTGGCGTCAATGGAATGACAAGCCCGAGCCATCTTCTTTTGCCCGGAAAGCCGCGGAAAAAATGAAGGAAACAGGCGTTCGCCGCGTTCTGGATCTCGGATGTGGCCGGGGGAGGGAGAGTCTGTTCTTTGCCTCTCTTGGTTTTGAGGTCACGGCGGCGGACATTTCGGATGAAGCCCTGAAAAATATCCGCCATCCTCTTGTGCGTACCGAAAAGGTGAATGTGCGGGAAAAAGTATGGGAACCCCGCTCTTTTGATGCCGTCTTTGCCAATCTTTCCCTGCATTACTTCGAGCAGGACGAAACACGGCGCATTGTCATCGGAATTGAAAACGCGCTGACGCCCGGCGGCCTGTTCTTCATCCGATGCAAATCAACCGCCGACCCTCTGTATGGGAAGGGAGAACCTGCCGGTGAGGGAATGTATCGTCTGGAACATATCCGCCGTTTTTGGAGCGCGGCGGAACTGGGGCTGTTGCTGTCCGGATTTGAAAACGCCGAAATCCTTGAAACACGTGAGGATTATTACGGCCCCTGCGCCTTTGTTGAAGGCACGGCTCGCAAAAAATACGGATGATATAACTTTTCGTCGGTATGCCCTCGGTTATCTTTTTTTGATTTCCCTTTCCTTTAAAATAAGGACATCTCAAAAGCGGAAGGGAAAGAAATGAACAACAAAAACACACTGTACGGCTACCTGATGGGAATCGGCGCCGTTTTCTTCTGGAGTTTCAACGTTATTATCGCCCGCTACCTTGTCGGCGTGCTGTCGCCTGTTCAGATTTCCTTCGGCCGCTGGTTTTTTGCGGCGCTGTTTCTGCTGCCTTTTACAGCGAAAATAATGCTCCGCGATAAAGAGCTGATCGCGGCGCATTTCAAACTGATTTTTGCCCAGTCCATGACCGGCGTCGTCCTGATGAACCTGCTGGTGTATTACGCCGGACAGACAACGTCCGCAATCAACATGTCCCTTCTGGGGACAGTGGGGCCGATTTTTCTGGTCGTTTTTTCGGCACTTCTCCTGCATACAAAAGTTTCGATGAAACAGACCGCAGGCTTTGCGGCGGCTCTTCTGGGCGTTCTGACAATCATCACCCGGGGAAATCTTTTCAATCTGGAAAAGTTCACCTTTGTCGTCGGTGATTTATGGATGCTGGCCATGACGGTCATGTTCGGCCTGTACGGTGTGCTTCAGACGAAAAAAATTGAAGGCCTTTCTTCCATTTCTCAGCTTTCCGCCGTCATCACCGTGGCTGTTGTGGTTTTTCTGCCGTTCTTCCTGCTCAGTCTGGCCGTTAATCCGCCGACGCATATTTCGGGAACTGTCTGGATGATTCTGATTTATATGGGTGTTTTGCCGTCGCTGTTCTCCTTTTTCTGCTGGAACGGCGCGCTGGATCGGCTGGGGAGCCTGAAAACCAGCCTGATTTATTACCTGATGCCGGTTTTCAGTACGATTGAGGCTTACTTTTTTCTGGAAGAAAAAATTTCGGAACCGCAGGTATACGGCGGCATCCTGGTCGTGATCGGCGTTTTTATCGCCGCATATCACCGTCCGACGCACCCGGTGCCCGTCACGCGGATATGATGATTTACTTTCAGGCGGCTGTTCCTTAAACTGATCCGCGGCAGAAAGGAGCCGCCGCATGAAGAACGTCATTCTTTACCTGATCGGCTTTCCGGGTGTGGGAAAGCTCAGCACCGCACGTGAAATGTGCCGCCGATATCCTTCTTTTAAAGTCATTGACAATCATATTCCGGCCGATGTCATTTTTTCGTTTTCAAAGGATGTTTCGAATCCGCGCCACGGGGAATATCGGGATAAAGTCCGCCGCCTGATGCTGGAAGCGATCGCCGAACTCGCCCGGCCGGAAGAGTCGTTCATTCTGACGAACGTACTGTTCAGAGGGGAAAACAGCTGGTATGAAGATGTGCGTCGTCTGGCGGAGAAACGGTCTTCCCTGTTCATTCCCGTCGTTCTGACGTGCGCACGGGATGAAAATAAACGGCGTATTGCTTCGCCGGCTCGGCTTGAAAAATTCAAAACGCTGGATGAACAATACGTTGACGAGGCATTCTGTGCCGGATGCGTTGATTTTGACCACCCGAACAGGATCGTTCTGGATACGACGTTTTTAAGTATTCCCGAAGCCGCGGATCGGATTCTGAAAATTGCGGAGGAAAAGGTACATGCCCGTGACGGCATATGAAAAAATGACCGCCGGCGAGAGGATCGGCGACCGCGTGTTTTCGGAAGAAAAATGCTTTTAAGCTTTCAAAAGAGAGCTTACCAAACGCCGGGGGAGCGCCTTCCGCGTCCGAGGCTCCGCCACGACACCGGCTCTTAATCCCGGCAGAGAACAGCGGATGGCTTCTCGATCATCCTTCATGGGAACGGAGCCGTCACGTCCGCCGCTTCCGGTTCTTTCAGCGGAATGCCTGCCACAGCAGGAGGGCGCCATCCGGGGCATATGCGGCCTGAGGGATCATTCCGTTTTCCATCTTTTTTCCGAGGCATTCTTCGTACATGTCTTGATACCGCGGCGGATCACCGGAATATCCGCATCACAGCCGGCACGAAGGCCGCCGAGTACAGATAAACGCCTTCCAAACAGTTTCTTCAGTGATTTTTAGCGCCTGCAGAGCCTCTTCCGGCCTGTTTTCAGGATTCATTTTCTGTCCCTTTGTGAATGCGTTTTTACACCGCTTCATCAATAAAAAAATCCCCGAAAGCTTCCGGGGATTTTTTTCATCCGGGCGGAGAACGGCTATTCTTCCGTCCTTATTTCTTCCCGGATTTCAATTTCAGCCATATCGTCACCGTCAGAGGAAGGCTTGACAACCGCCTTGACCCGTTTGACGCGGAAACCGTCAATCTCAAGGATTTCAAACGAACACAGCGGGCATTCGACAACATCGCCGACTTTGGGCTTGCGGGCCAGCAACCCGAAAACATATCCGCCGATTGTGTCTTCCTCATGTTCTTCCAGAGGATGAAGGCCCATGTATTCCATCGCTTCGTCAAGGAGGGTCATGCCGAGAAATTCATAGGAACCATCCTCCATCAGTTTGGCTTCCGCTTCGCCAATGCCGTCGTGTTCATCCTGAATGTCGCCGACCAGTTCCTCCAGAACGTCTTCAAGCGAAATCAGACCCGACGTACCGCCGTATTCGTCAATGACGATCGCCATATGAATGTGCCGCTTTTTCATGGTATGCAGAACTTCGGAAACCGAAAGGCTTTCAGGGACGAACAGGACTTCGCGCAGCATTTTTGTCAGGTCTTTTTCCGCGCTGTTCATCAGGATGTCGCGCAGGTGAACCATGCCGATGACGTTGTCCTTGTCCTCGTCACAGACAGGGTAGCGCGTGTGGCGGGTTTTGCGGACTTCCTCCATATTTTCGTCGTAAGAGCTTTCAAGATAGAGACATTCCATATCCTGGCGCGGAATCATGATTTCACGGGCAATTTTGTCCGAAAAATCGACGGCGTTCTTGATGATTTCGCTTTCGGTCTTGTCAATGATGCCGCCGCGCTGGCTGGCGCTGGCAATCAGTTTGATTTCCTCTTCGGAATGAGCGACTTCGCCATCCCGTGCCGGGCGGATTCCAATCAGCTTCAGCGAAAGGGCGGCCAAATGGTCGAAAATGTAAATGAGGGGATAAAAAACCTTGGCAAACAGATACAGAGGACGGACAACGAACATGGCCGCAGCCTCGGTTTTCTGAATGGCAATGGATTTGGGAACCAGCTCGCCGAACACGACATGCATCAGCGTAATCAGCGTAAAGGCAAAGGCAAAACTGACGCTGTGCAACAAAATGGGATCGTCCTTGAACATAGGTCCGAACAGGGGGTCAATCAGGACGGCCAGAGCCGGTTCACCGATCCAGCCCAAAGCCAGAGAAGCCAGGGTAATGCCCAGTTGTGTTGCACTCAGGTATGAATCCAGCGAATTCGTCACCGTCATGGCCAGCCGGGCTTTTTTATTGCCGTGGTGATACATTTCTTCAAGCTTTGAACGCCTGATTTTGACGATGGAAAATTCCGCCGCCACGAAAAAGGCGTTCATCGCGACCAGAAGCACGGCCGCGGAAAGTTTCAGGAATGTGAAAGAGTAAGAGTCCATTTTATCCTCTGCTGCAAGAAGCCTGTCCTAAATGAATGAACACCAGACCGGCGCATGATCCGACGCTTTTTCCCGGCCGCGGAAAGCGGTGCTGACGCCGGCTTTGTCCAGACGGTCGGCAAAAAACGGGGACAGAAATATATGATCCAGGAGAATGCCGTTGTTTTTCGGCCATGCTCCCGCCTGATAATCCCAATAGGAATAAAGGGGGAATTCGGGGGCGCGGGCACGCAGGGCGTTTGTCAGCCCCGCAAAGTGCAGTGCCCTGAAACGCTCGCGGACGGCCGGAACCGTAAAGGCGCCACCGCTGAAAACACGGGGATCGTACACATCCCCGTCAAATTCAATGACATTGAAATCACCGCCCAGAATGAACGGATCGTCCTGCTTCATCAGGATGTCCACCTGTTTTTTCAGGGCGTCCAGCCAGGCTGTTTTGTATTCCAGCCTTTCCGTTCCTTCGGGATCAGAGGCCGAAGGCTGGCCGTTGGGCACATAGACGGAAATAAAGCGTGCGCCGTCACGGGTGCGGGCTTCAATATACCGAGCCTGCTCACCGCCGTCCGGTGCGCCGGGCAGAGTGTCCCGTACAAGTTCCGCCGGTGCACGGGTCAGCACCGCCACGCCGTTGTAGCTTTTCTGCCCCTTTGCCAGCACGTGGTAACCTTCCGCAGTCATTTCAAAAACAGGAAAAGCGTCCGTCTCTGTTTTGATTTCCTGAAGCAGAACGACATCAGGGGCGTATTCCTTCAAATACGCCGAAAGCAGAGGCAGCCGCGCTTTGATTGAATTGACGTTCCATGACGCAACGGAAAACGCTTTTATATCCGAAAGCGGCGCAGTTATGTGTTCAGGGCCTTCGTCCATTGTTTTTGTTTGTAAAATAACCTTCGCTGGTGTTTTGCCGTTTTTTTATTTAATACAGGAAAAAAGCGTATAAATCTACTTAATTTGTACGCTTTGGAAAAAAGATTGTGTTCTCGGACATCGGCCTTTAGAATAAAAACAAAGTTGCAAAGGGTCTGTCTGTGTTCGTAACAATACACCGTCTGCTGTCGGCCATGTCTCCTTTCTTCCGCCTGATCGCGGGGATTGTGGCGTTGTATGCTGCCGTCACGGTTGAAAAAGAGCCACAGCCCGGCGGCGAGTTTTTTCAGGATATAATCGTTTCGGTGTCCAAAAACGGCGTTACACTTCCGAAGCTGCCTTTTTTCGATCCTTCTTTATATCCTGCGGGCCGGGCGTCTGTCCGGCCTGAAAACGAATATGTCCAGAAACTTCCGAAACGTACGGAGCCGTCACGTCCCCTGATTGATGAAATTCCGGAAGCCCCTGTCCGAAGGCCGCCTCCTGCGCGGCCGGCAGAGGTGCGTTCGCCTTTCGTACAGAAAGCCGCTCCGCCCTCTGGGGCTGTGGAACAGCCGGGCAGAAAGCTGACGGCATCCGAAAAATACGGCGGCCGCACCGACTTTAAGATTGATAAGGAAAAAGGCGAAATACAAATCGGAAATATGAGAGGACGCCTGCCTTCGCGCGGAGAAGTCAAAACCGCGACGAAAGAGCGGCTCGTGGAAATGTTTCAGGGGATGAAAGCGCAGAAAGGGGGCAATGTTTCCGATGGACAGATCGAAAATCTGGCGGCAATGATTATTGACAAGATGCCAGAGGAGAAATTTGATATCACCGAGGAAAATATTGTCATCGGTCGTCCGAATTTGCAATCTGAGCTGGCATCAGGGCGCCTTCCGCCGCAGGGAGCACCCCGGACGGAAAAAAAGGCGGAGCTTCCGTTTTTTTCAAATCCGCCCCCCCGTGAACCGCCGGCTCGACCTTCAATGCCGTCCCCTTCTGTACGGGCGCCGTCTCCGCCGGTACCTTCCGCGCGTCATGTTCCGCCGTCTCCGCCCGGACGTTCCGCTCCGTCGGTTCCGGTAAACAGTGTTCCGTCCGGCCGGAAACCTGCCGTAAATAATGCCCCGGCGGCTTCCGTTGATCGCGCCCCGAGCGCCGTTCCGCGTCAGTATGCCTCTCTGCCGCCGCCAGGGCGTCCCGCCGTCCGGAAACAAAGCCCCGTTCCGGATCCGGTCATGGAATTGAACGTTTTGTACGGAAGGGTTTTTTACAGCCATCATTCAACGATAGCCGAACTTTCCGCCGGAAGAGAGAATACGACAGGGGATACGACAGGCCTGGCCAATTCACAGCGGTCGCGGATTTTTTTTAATTTATGGCTGAATCCGGATGGAACGGTAAAAAAGCTTTTCCTTGAAGGAGGGTATTCCGTCTTTTTGGTCGATGTCGCGTATGAATATCTTCCGGAAACATCTCTTTTTAATAAAACATTAAAGCATGAATTAACGCATGTTGCTTTATATCGAATAACGGCAGAACAATATATGCGGAGCCTGGCGGCGGAAATTGTGGCACGCGTGCGTAAAATGCCCCCGCAGTCCAAACTGGAGTATATTAATGCGATTACGCCACTGATTGATGAGTATGCCCTGAAAATGGATAATGAGGCGGAACGACGGAACAACCTGATTGACGGTGAAGAAAATTACAATTACCAGTTCCATCAGCTGTATCAGTCCAAGAAATATGCCGAAGATTCTGGAAAAAAGCGGGAGCCGTGTTCAGAGAGCCCCGGTCAATGCCGTCTGATGGAAGAGAAAAGACGGAAAATCCGGCAGAATAACCTGGAGCGGTTTAAAAAATATAACGCGGCTTATGAGAGGGCATGGGACATGTTGTTTGAAAGACGCAATGAGGAAATTCTGGCCGATCTTCAGACGAGATATCAGGAAGTTGAGGTTTCAAAAGGGCCGGACGGCGTCCGGAAATATGTGTTGAAAGGACGCCTTCAAAAATGAATGTGAAAAAGTCTGTTTTTCTTTCTGCGGCCGTTTTTTTGATGACTTCCGGCGCCTTTGCCGCACAGAGAAGCGGGTTTTCAACTTTTCTGGATCGGGTGCACACCATGGTCGGCGGCACGGAAGCCGAAGCGCCGAAACCCCGGCGGCCTTCCGTCAAGCCTGAAGTCATCCTGAAAATGGATCAGGGCAATATCTCGTATATCTACCGGAACAAAATCGTGCAGTGCGGCGGCGGAACAGCGGCAGGATGTACGAATTCGGAAATTTTCATGGAACCGCTGTTGCTGGATTTCAATGCTCAGGGGGAAATCAGCAAAATTCACCTGACTCTGGGAATTGAAAATCTGTGGGTGGAGGTCTCGACGGAATATCCGAAAGGAAGCTGTCAGTTTGATGTCGTTCTGAAGCACGAACTGACGCACGTTGCGTTTGCCCGCAGTGCTCTGGCACGCTACGGCCCGGCGATGGCGCGCGCGATTGTCCTGGAGGCCGAAAAGCTGCCTGTGCCGATCACACAGGAGTCGTACAACCGCCTTGTCGATATTGCGAATCGTTACTTTACACAAATGGTGCAGGAGAAAACGCGTCAGGATGACCTGCTGGATTCTCAGGGGAACAATTCCTATCAATGGGAGCAGTGTGCCGCCGTCCGCGGTCCGGACGGGCAGGTCCGCGAAAGGAAGTTTTACCGCCGCCGCAGATAAAGCATAGTAATCCCCCCGGATTTATGTATAATACTGCCGGTTTGTCTTTAAAACGGGTGTCAGACAATGGATTTAGCTCCTTACGCTACGGATGCCGAAAAAACGCGCGGCCGCCTCTATCCCGAACGGGAAGCGCCGTACCGCACGTGTTTTCAGCGGGATCGTGACCGGATCATTCATTCCGAAGCGTTTCGACGCCTGGAATCAAAAACACAGGTTTTCGTATATCAT
>USCC01000039.1 GCA_900553035.1 uncultured Rhodospirillaceae bacterium
CCTGTCGAAGCGTGCCGGTTTCATGCCCCGGATCCGGAACATCCCGGAGTCGACCTGTCGCCGGAACAGAAGGCGGCAGCGGCGGCTTTGAAAAGCGCCGTGGAAAACGGCTTCAGCGTCACCGTCCTGAACGGCGTGACGGGTTCGGGAAAAACGGAAGTTTATTTTGAAATGATTGCCGAAACACTCCGTCAGGGAAAGCAGGCGCTTGTGCTTCTGCCGGAAATCGGCCTGACGGGACAATGGCTTGACCGGTTCCGCCGCCGCTTCGGGACAGAGCCGGCTTTGTGGCATTCGGATTTGAGCGCAAAAAAACGCCGGGAAACCTGGAAAGCCGTCCTGAACGGGGAAATACGGGTGCTGGCGGGCGCGCGGTCGGCGCTGTTCCTTCCGTTCCCGGATCTGGGGCTTGTCATCGTGGACGAAGAGCATGATTCCTCGTACAAGCAGGAGGAGGGGGTGATCTACCATGCGCGCGACATGGCGGTCGTGCGCGGGATGATGTCCGGAGCTCCCGTGTTGCTGTCGTCGGCGACCCCGTCCCTGGAAACAATCGTCAACATCCGTAACGGCCGTTACCGTGAGGTTCTTCTTCCCTCCCGTTTCGGCGCGGCCCGGATGCCTTCCGTCCGTCTGGTTGACCTGCGGAAGAATCCTCCGCAGGATATGAACGGCCTGAAAAGTTTCCTGTCGCCGGTTCTTCTGGAGGAAATCAGCGGCGCTCTGACGCGCGGGGAACAGACGCTGCTGTTCCTGAACCGCCGCGGCTATGCTCCTCTGGTCGTGTGCCGCAAATGCGGCCACCGCTTCCAATGCACGCGCTGTTCCGCATGGTTGGTCGAACACCGGAACGGCCGCCGTCTGGAATGTCACCACTGCGGTTATTCTCTGCCGGTGCCCGAGGTCTGTCCCGTCTGCGGCGCGGCGGACGAGCTGACTTCCTGCGGGCCGGGGGTGGAGCGCATTGATGAGGAGATCCGCATACGTTTTCCCGAAGCCCGCCGCCTGACCGTAACAAGCGACCTGAACGCTTCGCCCCATCTGCTGCACGAAGCCGTCCGGCAGATCCGCGACCGTGAGGCGGATATCGTGATCGGTACCCAGATTCTGGCCAAAGGGCATCATTTCCCGGGTCTGACTCTTGTCGGCGTGGTTGATGCGGATCTCGGGCTGTCCGGAGGTGACCTGCGAGCCGGGGAAAGGACGTTCCAGATGCTGCATCAGGTGGCCGGCCGTGCGGGCCGCGCTGAAAAGGAAGGCTTCGTGTACCTGCAGACCTATGATACGGAAAACCGTGTCATTCATGCTTTGGCATCGGGTGAAACCGAAGCGTTTCTGGAGGCCGAAACCGAAGCCCGCGCGCTTTTGCACATGCCGCCGTTCGGACGGATGGCGGCGTTGGTTGTCAGCAGTGCAAAGCGCGAACGGGCCGAGCAGGGGGCGGCACATCTGGGACGATGTGCGCCTTACGGTCCGGGCATCCGGGTGCTGGGGCCCGCTCCGGCGCCTCTTGCTCTTTTAAGAGGGCGCTACCGCTACCGCCTTCTGCTTCAGACACAGAAGGACGTCCGGATACAGGACATCCTGCAACACTGGATGAAGGCCGCCGGGATGCCGCGCGATATCCGTGTTCAGATTGACATTGATCCCTACAGCTTTTTCTGAAGACATATCAGATTGTCCATGATGCAAAAACAGATCAGATTCTTTAAAATGGCCTCATATTTTGAGAACAGGGAAAGGAAAATATCATGAGTGAACAGATGAAAGCGACTTACACCGGCAATCTGGCCTGCGAAATCCGTCAGGCGTCGTCCCAGACGCTGATCTATACGGATGCCAATCCGAAACCGATACGGCAGGATGCTTTTTCGCCGACGGATCTTCTGGCATCGGCTCTGGCGGCGTGTACGCTGAGCATGATGGCCTTTGTGGCACAAAGAGAGGATATCGACCTGCATGACACGACAATTACCTATGAAAAGGAAATGGCGTCGAAGCCGGTCTCACGTGTTGGAAAAATCACGCTCCATATTGTTGTGCAGAGCAGCCGTCCGCTTGATGATGCCCTGCGCGCGAAGCTGGAAGCGGCCGCACGCGCGTGCCCTGTCCGCCAGAGCCTGCATCCGGATGTCGATGTGGTTGAGCATTTCGAATATCTGGTTTGATTTTCCGAAGGAAAACGAAAAAGGAGGCGAAAAGCCTCCTTTTTTGCTGTTTCCCGAATCTTTCATGCGGCTTCGGGAACCCGCTGAACTCCGGCATCATGGACGGGGAAATCAGCGGTATTCCCATTTAATGGTTCCCCCGTTGACGGAACATTTCTCAATCGCCGTCACCGCTTCGATCGGCAGGGGGTTGGTCGCGCTTGTCCATGAAAAAAGCTGGGCCGACACGCCTGTGCCGATCCACATCCGAATCAGCCCCGACGAACTGTCCGCACCCCACTCCGCCGTCGCGATAGAAACACAGGCGTCTGTCGGCAGACCCGTATATTCAATGGTGAAGGAACGCTCGGTCTGTCCGGAAATGGAACCTTTGCCAAAATTGATTTCGCCCCCGAACGGATTCGTCGTTCGTGTCCCGTTCCATGTTTCGTCGGTCAAAAGCCCCAGCTTGTAAGCTTCGGCACCGCTCAGTTCCAGAGTTTTGCGCTGAGAGGCGAACAGCGAGCGCATATTGGTCGTCAGCGTCTGCACCTGATCAAGTGTTTTGTTGATTTTATTGCGGGTCATGGCGCGGGAGAACCCCGCAATGCCGCCGACGGTTAAAATACCGATAATCGCGAGGACGCCAATCATTTCAATAATGGATCGTCCGGATTCCCCGTGTTTCATGATATCTTCCTTTCCCGTCATTATCCTTATGTTCAGGATAGCCTTTTTATCTAGATTTTTCAATTACATCAAAGGACAGACGCTTTATTCCGAAAGATATATCCGCGTTTTTCGCGGCGGTCTGTAAATAACCCTTAAACTCTATGAAAAAATCCCTTATAGTACGACAGACATTATATTTCAAACGGAAACCAGAGTGAGCAGGGATTTCAACCGATTCAACCGCCGTCATCATACGTCGCCGAAACAAAGAACGACGCGTCCTGTAAAAATACAGCCGCCGACGTTCGCGGCGATTGATCTGGGAACGACAAACTGCCGCCTTCTGGTCGCTTCGCCGACACCGCACAGTTTCAACGTCAAGGAAACGTTTTCGCGCATTACCCGTCTGGGCGAAGGTCTGGTCGCCAGCGGCGTCCTGTCGGAACGTGCAATTAAAAGAACGATTTTTGCTCTGAAGCTCTGCGCCAAAAAGCTTGCGAAATACCGGCCCGCCAAAGCCCGTTATGTCGCGACCGAAGCTTGCCGCCGCGCCACGAACGGCGCGGAATTCATTCGCCGGGTTCGTGAGGAAACCGGACTGGATATGGAAATCATCTCTTTTGAAGAGGAATGCCGTCTTGGGGTCGCGGGATGCCTTCCCCTGATTAACCGGAATATCCGTCATGCGCTGGTCTTTGACATCGGCGGCGGCTCCACCGAAGTGTCATGGGCGAAAATCGACGGGGAAAACCGCGTTCATCTGGAAGGGACGCTTTCCTTTCCGCTGGGGGTTATTACCGTTTCCGAAGCTTTTACCGGAAAAGGCCTGTCATCGGCGGGGTACCGCGCCGTCGTGCGCAAGGTGCGTTCCTATCTGGAACCGTTCGAGGAAAAACACGCTGTTTTAAGGGCGATCGAGCAGGGCGATGTTCAGATGATCGGAACATCCGGCACGGTGACCACCATCGGCGCGTTCCATTTGGATCTGCCCTATTACAATCGTTCGGCCGTTGACGGACTGGCACTCAGCTATGACGATCTGGGCAAAGCCAAACGGCGGCTGGAAAAGCTGCCCTACGCGGAAAAGGTTGCCCATCCCTGCATCGGGCCGCAAAGGGCGGATCTGTCTCTGGCCGGGTGCGCCATTCTGCAGGGCATATGCGACATGTGGCCGATTGGTGAAATCACGGTCGCCGACCGGGGACTGCGCGAGGGGGTTCTGCTGGATCTGATGCAGTCCGAAGGCGGCAAGGTGGCGGGAGAAGGTGCAGCATGAAAAAACCGGCAGCCCATATGATTAAGAAACACGTCAGGACAGCGCGGGGGCGTCCTGTCGCCTCAACCCTCTGGCTTCAGCGGCAGCTGAACGATCCGTATGTGGCTCTGGCAAAAAAAGAGGGATACCGGGCGCGCTCGGCCTTCAAGCTGATTGAGCTGGACGATAAATTCGGTTTCCTGAAGCCGGGAAAATGCGTCGTTGACCTGGGTGCGGCGCCGGGCGGATGGACGCAGATCGCGGTCGAACGGGTGAAATCCACGCCGGAAAACCCGACGGTGGTCGGGCTGGATTTGCTGGAAATGGATGCTCTGCCGGGGGCGAAGACGACACAGCTGGATTTTCTGGACGACACGGCGCCGGACGTGCTGAAGGAAATGCTCGGCGGCCGGAAGGCGGACGTCGTGCTGAGCGATATGGCGCCGAATACGACCGGCATGAAAAATACGGATCACCTGCGGATCATGTACCTTCTGGAAACGGCTTATGCTTTCGCGTGCGAGATTTTAAACCCGGGCGGCACATTCGTCGCCAAAATCTTTCAGGGCGGAACGGAAGGACAGCTTCTGGCCGAAATGAAGCGGCGGTTTGAAACTGTCAAACATGCCAAACCACCCGCCAGCCGGAAGGAATCATCGGAATTTTATGTTGTTGCGCTTGGATTTAAAGGATAACGGATCATGCGTCTTCCCGCGCGTCTGGCGAGCGCCGCCGAACTGTTGGATCTCCTTTTCACCTTCCGCAAACCCGCGGACGGCATCATCAACGACTATATGCGTTCCCGGCGCTACATCGGAAGCAAAGACCGCCGCTGGATTGCGGATACGGTCTGGCGGGTTTTGCGGCATTACGGACGGTTCGTCCGGTCGTCTCCCGTTCTGGACGGAAGGCGTGCGGTTCTGCTCCTTCTGCGGATGGAAGGCGAAGACCCCGCCACATTTCTGACGGGCGAGCCGTATGCGCTTTCCCCTTTGACTGAAGAGGAAAAGGCTTTCCTTGCGGGGCTTCCGGAAACGTGGCCGGGACCCGAAGCCGAATGCCCGGAGTGGCTGTCCGGCGACATTTCCCGGGAAGACCTGGCGGCTCTGACGGAGGAGGCGCCTCTGGATCTGAGGGTGAACCTTCTGAAGGCGTCCCGCGCCGATGTTCTGGCGGCTCTGCGGCAGGAAGGGATTGAGGCCGAAGAAACACCTCTTTCGCCGGTCGGTCTTCGCGTGAAGGGGCGCGTTCCGGTGACGGGAACGGCTCCGTTTGCCGACGGATGGATCGACATTCAGGACGAAGGGTCGCAGATTGTTTCTTTGATGACACGGGCGGAACCGGGACAAACGGTTATGGACTGGTGCGCGGGGGCGGGCGGAAAAACGCTGGCGCTGTCGGCGATGATGGAAAACCGCGGCACGATTTATGCCGCCGATATTGACGCCCGGCGGTTAAAAGACCTTCCGGAACGGGCGCGCCGAGCCGGGTGCCGGAATGTCATTCTTTTGGACGGTTATGCGCATTTGAAAAAATACGATCTGGTTCTGGTTGATGCTCCGTGTTCGGGAATCGGGACATGGCGGCGCGCTCCGGACGCGCGGTGGCGCATGACGGCGGAAAGCGTTGCCGGATTGATCCGGACGCAGGCGGAAATTCTGGAAAAAGCCGCCGAAGCCGTCAAGCCGGGCGGCCGCCTGTTTTATATTACCTGCTCTTTGTACCGGGAGGAAAATGAAGCGCAGATTGAGCGTTTTTTGAAGGCTCACCCCGAATTTGAACAGGAAGACCTGTCCCCGGTTTTTGAAGCCCTCACCGGTTCGGAAATCACCGGGCCGGTATGCCGCCTGTCTCCGTCGGTCTGTAAAACAGACGGTTTTTTCGCGGCCTCCATGAAACGCCGTCAGAGTGTCCGGGGCTAGAATTTCATTTCATACTGTTCATTGCGAAACACGATGTTGCGGAGCCGGCCTGTTTGTTTGGGGACCAGGGGGAGAATTTCCCTTTTCAGGATTTTCAGGCCGTTTTCAACGTATTCAATGAAATCAGACGTATCGATAAAGTAATTCCGGAAAGCGTCCCGGATGCTTTTACCGATACGGTCATCGTTCGTGCGAACCAGAACGATATCATCTTCGGGATAATCTTTTTCCATTTGGAAATAAACGTCGTTGGCGGAGGCCAGTGATTTAAAAACGTGTGCTTCAAGCCGGGGCTTTTTCCGGCCGTTGAAAATAAAATGAAGAATGACATTGTTGCGCCGGTCAATGATTACTTTTTTCATGGCCTTCAGCTGTTTCAGTCGGTGCAGAAGCGCGATGTTCTTTTCAAGGGTTTCAAAACGGCGAACCAGTTCATCGTCTGTCATGTCCGCATAGCAGGAGTTCTGGTTTTCGCATGTCCGGGCGATAATTTCGCTGGTCAGCCGGAAAAATTCCTTTTGATTTTCGTCGCCTTTATCAAATTTTGTCAGGTTATTCGTCAGATTCCCGGCCACTTCGACCGCCGTCGCCCAGGCATGCTGATAAATCGTGCGGTATTGAATTTCCAGAAGCAGGCCGTCCCAAAGATTTGAACGGTCAGAGGCCGGGCGGCTGTGATATTCGTATTCGTCATGTACGCCCCGATAGCCGGATTTTTTCGGATTCCGCACATAGTCATATGTTCTCTTCAGCCGATGCTTCATCCTTGGAGCTTTATGCAGACCGTTGATAAAGTCTATCATGGCGTCATAATTTTTGAAAATCAGGCGGCAGCCCGCAATGTCATGCATGGTTGTCAGAGCCATTTTCGGCTCGCGCAGAAGCTTGTCGTAGATCGTGTTCCGGCGCTTCAGACGCTGAACAAAAACAACATCTTCTTTTTTCGCCTGATTCCGAAGGATAACCTGCCATGTATTGAGAATATGAGTGTGAGAGGCTCGCCGGTTTTCAATGATTTTCTCATCTTCGGGAAGGCAGGGGGAACCGTTTTTCAGAGCCTTGCGAATGCGCCGCGCGGCGGCGTTGCAGGCCGACACAGAGTAGTGCGGAGATATACTGCGCCGGTCATTCCGGGATATCGGGGCATTCTTTGCGGAAGTACGGTTTTGTTCAATCATGCTGGAATCCGGAAAAAGTTCAATGGCGGATTCTTTCAGTCTAATGGATTTTTAGGGAAAAATCATTTAAAAATACAATTAATGCAAGCGTGCCGACATGTTCTCCCCCAGCCTTTTGCGTATAAGGATTCCGGCCGGGCGGAAAGAGGGCGGGAAAAAGGCCGCCGGTTTTTCCCCGGCGGCCTGAAGACATTACTTTTCAAAATTGTCCGCGACATAACGGTTCAAAAGCATCACGCCGTAACCGGTTGCGCCTTTGGCCGCCAGAGGCTTGTCTTTTTTGCAGTGTGTCACACCCGCAATGTCCAGATGCGCCCATTTGGTGTCCGGCTTGACAAAGCGCTTCAAGAAAGTGGCTGCAATGATGCTGCCGGCCTCACGTCCTTTGGAACCGACGTTCTGGATGTCGGCCACGTCGGACAGAATCTGTTCGTCGAACAGTTCGTCCATCGGCATGCGCCACAGCTTTTCTCCGGTTTCCTCCGCCGCTTTTTCCAGATTCCCGGCCAGGGTATCATCATTCGAGAACAGACCCGCGTAATCACTGCCCAGGGAAACGATGATCGCGCCGGTCAGAGTCGCCAGATCAATCAGAACCTGCGGTTTGAAGCGTTCCTGAGCATACCACATGGCGTCGCCCAGAATCAGCCGACCTTCGGCGTCCGTATTGACGACTTCAACCGTCAGCCCGGACAGCGACTTAACAACGTCGCCCGGACGCTGCGCTGTACCCGAAGGCATGTTTTCGACCAGAGCCATAATTGCCGCGGCATTGACCTTAGCCTTGCGCATGGCCAGAGCCTGCATCGTTCCCAGAGCAACCG
The DNA here is from genome assembly GCA_900553035.1 of uncultured Rhodospirillaceae bacterium. Lineage (GTDB taxonomy): Bacteria > Pseudomonadota > Alphaproteobacteria > CAAGCB01 > CAG-977 > CAG-977. The sequence goes on from USCC01000039.1 coordinate 7,999, forward strand.
CCGCGCCGGCCATATCGTCCTTCATTTCTTCCATGCCGGTGGCGGGTTTCAGGCTGATGCCGCCGGAATCAAAGCAGACGCCCTTGCCAACGAAAACGACGGGAACATCCTTTGAAGCCGCGCCCTTCCACTGTACAACGGCCAGGCGGGGCGGGTTGGCCGATCCCTGCGCAACGCCCAGCATCATATCGAAGCCTTTGGCCTTCAGCTGTGCCTGATCGTAAATTTCGACGACCAGCCCGTATTTCTGAAGCTCCTCAACCCGTTTCGAGAAATTAACGGGCGTGACGACATTCGCCGGTTCATTCACCAGATCGCGCGCCGTGTAAACACCCTTGGCCACGGCTGTCAGCGGTTCGTAAGCGTTCTGAGCCGACTGAGCATTCGCCGTCAGGATGTAAAGTTCTTCAAGCGTGACGGGCTTTTTCTGAATCGTCTTGTGCTTGACAAAGCGGTAGGACGCCAGCTTTGCCCCGAAAGCAACATACGGCGCGGGCAGGTCGTCAACCGCGAAATCCGCCGTTTTCTCGCCGCAGGTCAGAAGAGCACCGACCGCCGCCGCGCCGACCTTCTGAGCCGTCAGGTCATTCATCTCGCTCTTTTTGCCCAACCCGACGCAGACCAGACGCTTGACGGAAAGTTTGTCCGGAGCAACAACAATGAAAAGATCGCCGGCCTTACCGGTGAAATCTTCAATCTTCAGAGCCTTTGTCAAAGCGCCCTTCATCAGAAGATCGATTTTTTTGGCCGTCTTTGACAGGGTCAGTTCGTCGTAAACGCCGACGATCAACGCGCCGTCGCTCGGGATTTCAGTTTTTTTAAACAGGATTTTCATAACGTTTCCGTCCGCTGATAGATGTTAACAAAAAAAGTGCCCTCAGCATACACCCGCTTTCATTTAATTCAAAGCAGGCAATGCGGCTTTTTTTATGTTTTTTAAGGCGGTTGTTTTGAAAATCACGTGCATAACGCGGCTAATTTTGATAATACATGAGGAAGTAAGTTTGGCGCGGAGCTTTTGGAATGTCAGATACACCCTATGAAGAGGCGGAGGATTTTTTTGACCCCCCGGAGGAACGGGAGTGGTTGCTGTACGCCCTGCTCCTGGACGGGAAGGGGAGCGGCCGGAGCCTGACGGCCGGAGAAGTCAACGCCTGGAAGCCGGAGGACGGCGTCCTGTGGATGCACATGGATCTGTCCGTGTCGGGCACGCATGACTGGATGCTGAATAAAAGCGGCATTGATCCTCTGGTGCTGGAAGCCCTTCTGGAGGATGAGGAACCCCGCCCGCGCTGTATGCCTTTCGGCGACAACCTGCTTTTGTTTTTGCGCGCGATCAACCTGAACCCCGGGGAAGAACCCGATGACATGATTTCGTTGCGCATCTGGTGTGAAAAAAGCCGCATCCTCACCTTGCGCGAAACGCCGCTGTCGACAATGCGCGACATTGACCGCAAGCTGATTACCGGAGTCGGGCCGAAGTCCGTCGGTGAAATGCTGGACGAAGTCTGTTCGACAACGCTGGATCGCATTGTTGTGGCCGTGGCTGACGTCGAATTTACGATCGATCATCTGGAAGACAAAATCATTGAGGAAAGCGACGATGACGACGACCTGATGGGGCCGCTGTCCGAAGCCCGCCGAAAGCTTTCCGAAATGCGGCGCTACCTGTCGCCGCAACGCGACGCCATGGAAATGCTTCCGCGCCAGCTGATGTCCTGGCTGAACAAGGAAAACCAGTACCAGTTGCGCGAAAACGCGAACCGCATGCTCCGCATCATTGAAGACATTGACAGCCTGCGCGAGCGCGCTTCAATCAACATGGACGAACTGGCCAGCCAGATGCGCGAGGAAACCCAGGAAAACATGTATATGCTGTCCGTCCTGGCGGCGGTATTCATTCCCTTGACGTTCATTACGGGGCTGATGGGAATGAACGTCGGCGGTATCCCGTTCGGAGAGCATGAACACGGCTTCCTGATTGTTACGGGACTGATGTTCCTGTTCGGCGTTATCCTGATGATTCTTTTCAAACGCCTGAAATGGTATTAGGTCCGGCATGGCAGATACGGAAGACATTATGAACGAAACGACACATGTCCGCCCGGCTTCCCCCGAAAGCATTGCCGAAGGGGCCGCGCTGATTCGTGCGGGGAAACGGGTGGCGTTTCCGACAGAAACGGTGTACGGGCTGGGGGCAAACGCTCTGGACGACCGAGCCGTTGCGTCGATTTTTGAAGCCAAGGGACGGCCGCAGTTCAATCCGCTGATCGCCCATGTTCCTGATTTTTCATGGGTTTCGGGCTTTGCCGAAGTGACGGAAACAGCGGCGCGCCTGGCCGGACAGTTCTGGCCGGGGCCAATGACGCTGGTCATGAAGCGGCGTCCGGACTGCCCGGTTTCCTATCTGGTCAGCGCGGGACTGGACACGGTGGCTGTGCGTCTGCCGGGGCATGCGACGGCGCGGGCGTTGATCGAAAAGGCGGGTGTCCCTGTCGCGGCGCCAAGCGCCAATATTTCCGGCACCGTCAGTCCGACAATGGCCGAACACGTACGGCAGGGACTGGCCGGGCGCGTTTCTCTGATTATTGACGGCGGTCCCTGTCGGGTCGGCGTTGAATCGACCGTATTGGACGTGACGGGCGACATTCCCGTCCTGCTTCGTGCGGGCGGCCTGACCGTCGAGGAGATCCGTAGCGTGACCAGGGATGTCCTGTTCCCGGAGAAGGATCCCGAACTGCCGCGTTCCCCGGGACAGCTGTCCAGCCATTACGCCCCGTCGCTTCCCGTCCGCCTGAACGCTTCCGAAGCCCGGGAAGGCGAAGCGCTTCTGGGGTTCGGCCCGGCGGAAGGAGCCGTTCTGAACCTCAGCCCGTCCGGGGATTTGAAAGAAGCGGCCGCCCACCTGTTCGCCTTCATGCGCGCCCTGGATAAAAAAGAATTTTCCGGCATTGCCGTCATGCCCGTTCCGACCGACGGCCTCGGCCTTGCCATCAACGACAGACTGAAACGGGCGGCCTGTCCGCACCGCGTCACACAACGGAGTTAGGAGACCTTATGCTTGAACTTCCCCTTGAACTGGAACAGAAAATCACCGAAATCGCCGGCGCAGACAATTTTTTCACCTTTGCGCCCGCCCCGGGGAAAAAGGACGCCGGTTGCAGAATCGTCCGTCCCGGTTCTGTCGAAGGGCTGTCCGAAATTGTCCGTCTGTGTTCCGCCGCGCGTGTCCCGATGTACCCGTCGGGGGGGCGTGCTGAAAGCCTGCCCGAAGCCTGCAGAGCCATGCTTGTTCTTTCCCTGGAACGTTTGAACAGGGTTCTGGACGTTGATCTGGTCGCGCGGACAATAACGCTGGAAGCGGGATGCACGTTTGCAGACGCCCGCCGTGCCGCGGATGAGGCGGGCTTCCTGTTCCCGCTGTACATGAACGCCGCGGACGAAGCGCAAGTCGGAAGCCGCCTTGCCTCCAATGTCATTCATACGGCGGCGTCCCGTTACGGCGCACCGAAAGACCTGACGCTTGGTTTGCGGCTTGTGTTGCCGGACGGAACGATACGGGACGGCCTGAAGAATTATGCAAACGCCGAAGCGGATACGATGAAAAACCTGTTTGTCGGCAGTCAGGGGCGGCTGGGCTTTATTGCCGGCGCGACCCTGAAGCTTCATCCGAAACCGGTCGAGGTGCGCCGGATGTTGTGCGGGATGCCGAACGTCGCGGGCGTGCCGAAGCTGTTCGCGCTGTCACAGCATCTGGGGGCAACCCTTCTGACCGGATTTGACCTTTTTTCCAAAAACGGTTTCGACCGGATGCGCACCCGCAGTGAGGCCGTTAAAAATCCGCTGTCAGAGGAATGCGCCTGGTATGTCCTGATCGAGCTGTCCTCAACGGTTCAGAATGATCGTCTTCCGGCGTTCCTGAACGAGCTGAAAAACGAGGCCGTACAGAAAGGGCTGATCCGTGAGGCGTTCTGTGAAAGCAACGGAGAATTGGCCGTTCTGAGCGATGCTGTGAGAGGATTGGCTCATCCGTCCGCGCCGGCCATAACGCGGGAAGCGAACGTCCCCGTGTCAAAAGTGGCGGAGACCGTCGGGCGTCTGGCTTTGCAGATGCAGTACTCCTTTCCTTCCTTTATGTTTATGCCGATGGCGCGGGTCGGTGAAGGAGCGCTTTTCCTGAACGTTCAGCCGACTGAAAGCGGAAAAGGCGGAGAAATTTTGACCGAAGAAGGGAAATTGTATACACTTTTCGACGAAACCGTGCGTCAGGCGGGCGGGTCTCTGGCGGAACAGCAGGACGCGCCGTCGCCGGATCATCCGTTGTCCGGTGTTCCCGAAGCAATGGACATGTTCCGCGCCGTGCGGATGTCTTTCGACCCCTACGGCCTTATGAAGCCGGAAAAAAAATAGGAAGAGGCATTTATGAAGCTGATCGCAACAAATGTGCTGGCCGAAAAGCTGGTTATGTCCGTCAACGAAACGGAAACCCTGCTTCAGATGCTGGATTTTTCGTCAACGGACATCTCGTTGCTGGCGTCCTGCCGGGCGGCGATCTTCAAAAAGCTGGACGGGGTGGCGCAGGAACTGGCGGAAAAAATGCCCCTTTATCCCGAACTGGCTCAGCTGATCAGCGATATTTCGTCACCGGAGGCCTTTCCGAAGGCGGTTCGCGATTTTCTGCGCGATTATTTCGGCGGAAGCTGTGATGAAGCCTACATTAATTCGCGTACCCGTCTGGGCGCACTGTTCTTTCGTTTCGATGTTCCGCCGAAAGTTTTCCTGCCTCTGTCGACATATCTGCAGCATCGGCTGGAAGTTGAAATCATCCAGATTGTCGGCAAGACAGACGCCGGAATGCTGGCGGCGGCGGCTCTGCGCAAATACATGCGGCTGGACAACCTGCTGATCACGACGGCATTCCTGCATGCGAAACTCCGAGCCGAAGCTGCCGAGGAAAGCAAGCTGGGGGCCTATGCCGCAATGCTGGAAAAGAAAGTCGAACGCCTGACGCAGTCTCTGGAGGACATGTCGCAGAAGGATACGCTGACGGGGCTTTATAATCCGCGCGGTTTTTATGATAATCTGTACCGCGAGCTGAGCAACGCGAAGCGCCACAAGTGGGCTGTCTGTGTCGTTTATTTCGATTTCAACGGGTTCCGCGAATTCAATGAAACCGAAGGCCGCCGGGTGGGGGACAAGCTTCTGAACATCATGGCGGCGACGCTGGCGGACACATATCGTGAAACAGATATTCTGTGCCGGTACCGCGGTGACGAATTCTGTGTCATCATGCCCAACACGGTGGCTTCGGACGCCCGCAAAGTCTGCAAGCGCGTCATCGAAAAATTCCGCCAGCGCAGCACGTACGGGCTGGCGTTCTGCATCGGCCTGGCGCAGACGGGGCCGGTTGATTTCATGTCGGCGGACGACCTTCTGTATACGGCCAACGAAAACGTCAAAATCGCCCAAAGCGCCATTACCGATAAAAGCGAATTTTTCCTGAAGGGCTGAGCCTTAAAGAAAGCCTTGCGAAACAGCGCTTTTGCCGCTATGGTTTCCTCGCAGGAAAAGGTGGGGGAAAAATGTCTTTTTTCAGAAAATCAAAAAACAGAGATCTGCCTTCTCTGAACAGAGAAAACATGCAGATGGTTCGGCGCGTGTGGAAGGACTACATCGCCGATAAATGGAAGATGCTTTCCTTTTCGATCGTTCTGATGCTGATCGGCGCCAGCTTTGACGCCCTGCTGGTTCGCATGATGCAGCCGGTTTTCGACGAAGTGTTCATTGATAAAAACCGGGCTGCGCTGGGCGTCATCGGTGTTCAGATTCTGGTGCTTTATCTGGTGAAGGGGCTGGCGACCTACGGCCAGAGCCTGACCATGACGAAAATCAGCATCCGCATCATTACAGACATGCAGATGGATGTTTTCAAGCGCATTATCCGGATGGACAATGCCTTTTTTCACAACCGTTCAACGGGCGACGTCATTTCCCACTTTACTGTGGACGTTGCCATGATCAAGGATGCCGTTCTGAACAGCCTGACAACACTGGTCAAGGATTCCGCCACGGTTTTCTTCCTGATCGTCCTGATGTTCGTGAAATCGTTTGAAATGGCGTGCGTCATGTTCATTGTTTTTCCGCTGGGCATGGCACCGGTTGTATACTGCGGCCGGAAAATGCGCGGCAAGACTAAAAAAATGCAGGAAATTTACGGCCTGCTGTACAACGTGCTGGCACAGACATTCCAGGGGATTAAAATCGTCAAATCCTACTGCACCGAGGAAAAGGAAACGCAGAACCTCAGGAACTCCATTGATCGGATGAACAAAATCGTTTACAGCATGACGCGGCTGGCCAGTCTGCAAAGTCCTCTGATGGAATTTTTCGGCGGCATCGCGATGGCCGGAACATTGGGGTACGGCGGATACAAGATTCTGCAGGGTCAAATGACGCCGGGTGATTTCATGGTTTTTCTGCTGGCGATTGTCGCGGCGTATAAACCCATGAAAAACATTGCCAACCTGCATATGCGGATGCAAATGGGCATTGCGTCCATGCAGCGGCTGTTCGGCATGATGGACATTGAACCGACCATTGTCGATGTGCCGGGCGCAGGGACACTGAAGGTGACCGAGGGGCGGGTGGAAGCCCGTCATATCCGTTTTTCGTATGACGGCGAACAGGAGATTCTGAAAGACGTTTCCATGACCGCCTTGCCGGGGCAAACGGTTGCGGTTGTCGGCCACAGCGGTTCGGGCAAATCGACCCTGATCAACCTGATCCCGCGTTTTTATGACCCGCAGTCGGGCGAAATTCTGATTGACGGGCAGAATATCCGGGAAGTGACGCTGGAAAGCCTGCGCCGGCATGTCGCTTATGTCTCGCAGGAGGTCATCATTTTTGACGATACGGTTCGAAACAACATCCGTTACGGAACCCCCGGTGCGACAGACGAACAGGTCGTCGCGGCGGCCAAAGCCGCGGCGGCTCATCATTTCATCATGCAGATGGAAGACGGATACGACACGGTTCTGGGGGAACGCGGTTCCCGTCTGTCCGGCGGCCAGCGACAGATGATTTCGATTGCGCGCGCCATGCTGAAAAACGCGCCGATTCTTCTGCTGGACGAAGCGACGTCCGCTCTGGATTCGCAGTCGGAGCGTATTGTGCAGGATTCGCTTGATGTCCTGATGAAGGGGCGGACCTCCATTGTCATCGCGCACCGCCTGTCAACAGTGATCAATGCGGATCGGATTTTTGTGTTCAACGAAGGCGAAATTGTTGATTCCGGCACGCATGAAGAGCTTCTGGCGCACGACGGGATTTACGCCCAGCTTTACCGCCTGCAGTTCATGAAGGACAAGGACTGACACCGCGGCGGGTAGCGGAAATGTGATGTTCCGCCGGTCGGAGAAAAAGCGTTATAATAAAAACCGTCGAAGAAAAAAACTTCGGCGGTTTTTTGATCGCGCGGAAGGAAAAGAGGATGAAAATGAAAAAACTGTTGCTGGGCGCTCTGGCCGCCCTGGGAATTTTCGGCGCATACAAGCTTCATGCGCAGAGCATCAACCCGACAAGCCCCGAGACAAACGGAATTGTCGCTTCCATTGACCGGGAGGCGGGGTCTTTTCAAATCGAGGTCAACGGCAACGAAGGGCTTCAGATGATTTTTTTCATCCGTTCCCAGACGGAATTTTTATGGCTGGCAAACGGTGAAGGCGGATCGAACAAAGCGGCGTTTTCCGACCTGAAACCCGGGATGACGGTCAAGGTCGTGTACACGACAAACAACGACATGACGGAAAGCATTGCGGAACAGGTCATTATCGAACAGATAAAATGACTTTTTAAAAACGAAAAAAAATGTTATCTTATAAAGAGATACATCTCCTTTGAAAGGAGGGGCGCTATGTATATATGGTATGTTCTCGCCGTTTTTTTCGTTCTGCTGATTGCTTCGAACATCTATGACAGACAGCAGGAAAAACGCAAAAACGAACGTCTTCTGTTTAAAAAACGTCTTCTTTCGCCGTCGGGAAGGGAAATGTTCGAGCACCTGCGTGAAGTGGTTCCTGATAACTATATTTTCATCCGGGTTCCTTATTCGGATCTGCTTGACAACCGCAAAAAGAATCCAAAGGAAAAGGCGCGCATGCATTTCCGTTTCCTGGGATGCTGTGTTGATTTCGTCATCTGCGACGAAAAAATGGATCCGCTCTGCCTGATTAAGCTGGACGAAACGGAAATGGAAAAGAAAAAGCTGAAAAAGCTGACTTCCGAGGAAGTTTTTGCCGAAGCCGGATATAAATTCATTCGCTACAAAACCAAAAACAAACCGACGGTCGAACAGCTGAAGGCGGACATTTTCGCAACGCCGGAAAAAGGGACAAAGGCCAAAGACGCTCCGAAAGAGGCGTAAAAATCGGCGGCGGCGGACAGCCTCCGGCTTCCGGCTCGGGGCTGTGTGCTTCGGCGGGGAAAAATGAAAACGTGGGATGAAAAGGAGCTTTACCGGTCTCAGGCGTTTTTGTACGCCCGGTATCGCACGCGCTATCCCGAAACGGTGTTTGATTTCCTGGCCGAAGCCTATTGCCTGGGGCCGAATTCAACGGTTTTCGACCTGGGGTGCGGGACGGGGCAGGCGGCGGGGCCTCTGGCACAAAGGGCCGGGACGGTCTACGCTCTGGATGCGCAGGCGGCCATGATTGAACAGGGGAAAAGGGATTTTCCGGCGCCAAACATCCGATGGGTGTGCCGTCCGGCCGAAGAGGTGCGGGCATTGGGGGAACCGGTTGATCTGACGGTCATGGCTCGTTCGTTCCACTGGATGGATCGGCCGAGGGGGCTGGCCGAACTGTATGAAATGACGCGACCCGGCGGAGGAGTGGCTCTTCTGGCCGATTATGTTCTTGCCCCGTGGCACGAAGATATACGTGAAGCCGCGCGTCGTTTCTCCGGTTCCGGAAGCCGTTCCTGGAACGTCGGCCGCGCGGGTGTCTATACGCTTCCTTCCGAAAAACACGAAGACATTCTGAATGCTTCCGGCTTCGGAAAGCTTCGGAAAGAGGAATTCCGGTGGAAAAAAGTTTTCTCTGCAGATGAAATCGTCGGAGGACTGTACACGCTGTCATACTGTTCATTCGAGATTCTCGGAGGCCGGAAAGCGGCATTTGAAGCGGAAATCCGAACGCTTCTGAAATCATGGGAACCGTCGGGTCGGTTTGAATCCGAAATCCGGGTTGACCTGCTTCATGCCCGGAAAGAATGAGGCGGCCGGGGTGCTGTCATCCGCCGCGAGACGGACGCACCGTCATCGTAAGGTGTCGGCTCCAATGAACCGGAGGGGAACACGACGCCGGGCTTCCGAAAACGCCGGCGGATTTTATATGAGCGCTTTCCGGACTGTCATCTGAAGAATGCAAAAAAGGGCTTCCGGGCACTTCAGCTGTGAACGCCGAAGCCGGAACGTCTTGAAGGATCGCTTCCCGTCTTCTCCGAGGTTGCCGGAAGATGAGCTGTTCAGGCTTATCAAAAAAGCGTTGATATGAAGAGAGGCTTTTACAGGCCAAAGCGGACGCGACGGAGGCGGGGAAGGGTTTCCGCCACACGGTCGAAACAATCCGAACGCACGCACAAAAGACGGCTGAACACGGTTTCATCCGGAATTTTTTTCAGAAGGGCGGGCAGATGGCCTTTGCCCGTTGCCTCCAGCCGTCCCACTTCGTCAATGACAAGAATATCGCATGTCCGGCGCGCTTCGTCGATTTTCCGAGCCGCCCATTCCCAGGCCGCCGGATCGAATTTGAAAATCAGGCCGCTTTCATCCGGACGCGGGATCCGACGAGCCAGTTCCTTCTGTTCGCCGGTCTGAATATCCTTGACAAGGTAACCTTCCGGTTCCGGCGAAGTATCAGAGGCTGCCAGGAAGACAGCAGGTCCGCCCAGATCCTCTGCCTCGCCCCAGCGGCCTG
>USCC01000040.1 GCA_900553035.1 uncultured Rhodospirillaceae bacterium
TGCGCAGAAAACGGGTGTCTCCCCCCAGGCCGGCGAAGTCATTGCTGAGCGAGACGTAATAGCCTTCCGACGGATTCACGCGGCTGTCCAGATAATCCCAGAACAACGTCTGGCTGACCATTGAGGTTGTCGTGCGGCCTTCCTGCTCCTTGACATAGATGGAGGCCGTCGGGTCTACATTGGTGATTTCGTCCCGGCGGAGCGTATATTTGACCGAGTGCGACAATTCCTCGGAATACTTCCAGCCAAACGACGTTGACGCGCCGTACATTTCGGAATCGTAGGAACTGCGGTTGGAATAATTGCGTGTCAGATAAAACACGTCAAACCCGGCCGACAGCTCGCGATCCAGAAACCATGGCTCGATAAAACTGATATCGAACAGGGTCTTTTCCTCGGCAACCGTCGCCGATGCCCCCAGGGTACGGCCCGTTCCCATGAGGTTGCGCTCCTGAATCGAAATTTCGGCCAGCGGGCCGTCATACGAAGACCAGCCCACCCCCACGCGCAGGGAACCCGTCGACTTTTCCGACACGTCCATCTTGACTTCCGCAACATCCGGAGCTTCATCCGACGGCTCGACATCCAAAGTCACACGGTCAAAGAAATCCAGATTTTCAACACGCTGTTTCGACCGCCGGATTTTCGCCGGGTTGTAGGCGTCCCCTTCGGCAAAGCGGAACTGGCGCCGGATCACACGATCCTCGGTTCGGACATTGCCCGTGATTTTGATGCGGTCAATGAACAGATGGGGGCCTTCCGCGATATTGAAAACAAGATCGACAACCGGTTCATCGGAATGCTTTTCAAGTTTATACGTTACGTCAACAAACGGATATCCCATCCCGCCGACTTCGTTTGTCAGCGTCAGGATGCTGTCCTCCAGCTTGTCGTTGTTGAACCAGTCACCGGGCGCAAGAGAGACCTTCCCTTTCACGGCGTCCGGGTTCAGGCCTTTGATCGAGGACTCAACACTGACGTTTCCGATTTTATAACGCGGCCCCTCCTCCAGGACGAGCGTCAGGAAAAAGCTCTCCCGGTTCGGGGACAGTTCGGCGGAAGCCGAAACGACATTGAAATCCATATATCCCTGATGCAGATAGAACCGCCGGAGCAGTTCCTGGTCATACGCAAAACGATCCGGATCGTACGTATCGGTGGCCGTGAAAAAACGGTACCAGCGTTTTTCCTTGGACATCATGGCTTCTTCCAGCCGGTCGTGGTCAAAAGCCTTGTTGCCGATGAAGTTAATGCGCCGGATAAAGGTCGTCGGTCCTTCGACAATTTCAAAAACGACGTCCAGACGGTTCTGCGACCGTTCAATGATTTTAGGTTCGACACTGACCGAATAGCGTCCCGAACGTTTGTAAATTTCCAGAATCCGCTGTGTGTCCCGGCGAACCTTGCTGCGCGTGAAAACAGCGCGCGGCCGCAGAGAAAGTTCGCTTTGGAGCTGTTCGTCCTTGATGCGTTTGTTGCCTTCAAAGCTGATCTGATTCACGATCGGGTTTTCAACAACGTCAACCGTCAGGACGCCTTTTTTAAAATCCATCTTCACATCGGCGAACAGCCCCGTCGCGAACAAAGCCTTCAGACCGCGATCCAAACGCGCCTGATCAACAGCGTCTCCTTCGCGGATCAGCAGGTACGACAGAACCGTTTCCGGTTCAATCCGCATCGTGCCGTTCAGCTTGATTTTATGCACAACACCCGACGTCTCCGCCGCCTGAGCAGCCGAGAACGTCAGTACAAATGCCAGCAGAACAAACAGCTTTTTCAACGACGGCCCTTTCTACGAAAACAGACGCGAAGCAATCCGCACGATGTCGTTCCACGACGTCAGTATCAACACCCCGAACAGCAGGACGACACCGACATTCAACGCCACGAGCTGGGCTTTTTCGCCCAAAGGCCGCCGCGTTACGCCTTCGACCGCATAAAACAGAAGATGCCCGCCGTCCAGAATGGGAATGGGAAGCAGATTGACAAATCCGATGCCGATTGACACCTGAATCAGGAACAGGAAGAACGAAAGAACACCCTGTCGCGCCGCGTCGCCGGACGCTTCGGCAATTCCAAGAGGCCCGCGCATATCGTCAGCCGACCGTTCGCGCATGATGATACGCTTCAGAATGATGACCGTATCCTTTGTAATGTTCCATGTTTCCTTTACGGATTCAACGAAAGCCGCCGGAACGGACAGAGATTTCAGATGTTCCCGTGTCATTGTCGCCTGGACTCCCAGCACCGCACCGCCGTTTTCACGCGTCAGATGCGCCGTCAGGGGAACTTCCTTTTCGCCGCGCAGGACGATGATGTTCAGCGTGTTGTCCAGCTGTACCATACGGCGCAGGTCTGAAAATTCCTTGATTTTCACGCCGTTGACTTCCACAAAGCGATCCAGAGGCTGAATGCCGGCCGCTTCCGCCGCCGAGCCTTTTGTCACTTCCGACACGACCGGCGGCACAATGACCATGCCGAACGCCGAAAAGAAAAACGTCAGCAGAATAATGGCGAAAATATAGTTCATCGCCGGCCCGGCCACCGAAATAAAAGCTTTTTTCAGCACAGGCTGATGCGGGAAAGAGACTTTTTTCTCTTCTTCGGTAAATTCTTTGGCGGCCTCGTCCGCTTTTGCACTGGCCGCGTCCGCATCACCGAACATCTTGACATAGCCGCCAAGCGGTATCAGGCCGACTTTCCAGAGCGTCCCCTTCCGATCCCGGCGCGACCACAGCGTTTTTCCGAATCCCAGGGAAAACTCCTCAACCCTGACACCGCAAAGGCGCGCTGCCCAGAAATGCCCGAATTCATGCACGACCACCACGATGGACAACACAATAAGAAAAGAGAGCGGATACAATACAGCCTCAAGCATCAGGCGGGTCTCCTTTTGATCATTTTTATTTTTTCCCGGGCCGTCCCGCGCGCCTGTGCGTCAACCGCGAGGACATCACCGATCGTTTTGACGGCGGAAGGCGTATACGCCTCCATAACAGCTTCGACAATCCGGACAATATCCAGGAATCCGATTTCCCGGTTCAGAAAAGCGCCGACCGCGATTTCGTTCGCGGCATTCATGACGGCCGTTGCCGCCTGTCCCCGGTTCAGAGCTTCCCGAGCGACACGAAGAGCCGGGAACCGTTCTTCGTCCGGCCGGGCGAACGTCAGGGCGCTCATCCGCGTCAGATCCAGACGTTCCGTCGGCGACGGGATCCTTTCGGGCCATCCCAGTGCATAGGCAATCGGCGTACGCATGTCCGCGACGCCCATATGCGCCAGAACCGAACCGTCGACATAGCCGACAGCGCTGTGGACGACCGACTGCGGGTGAACCAGTACTTCGATTTTTTCCGCCGGAAAGCCGAACAGGTGGAACGCTTCTATGATTTCCAGCCCCTTGTTCATCATTGTGGCCGAATCAACCGAGATTTTTGCGCCCATGCTCCAGTTCGGATGCGCCACCGCCTGTTCGGGCGTGATTTTTTCCATGAAAGCGGGGTCTTTTTCGCGGAAAGGCCCGCCCGACGCCGTCAGGAGAATCCGATCAACGGCCGAACGATGACGCTCCTCCAGCGTCTGGAAAATAGCGCTGTGTTCGGAATCAACCGGGATCAGCGTCGTACCGCAGTTTTTCACCGCGTCCATGACCAGCTCTCCGGCACAGACCAGCGTTTCCTTGTTCGCCAGAGCCAGCGTCTTTCCCCGCCGTACAACGGCCATTGTCGGCACAAGCCCGGCCGCGCCGACAATAGAGGACATTGTCCAGTCGGCCTCCTCTTCCGCGGCGGCCAGAACGGCGTCGTCTCCGGCTTCAACGCGCGTCCCCGTTCCGGACAGAGCCTCTTTCAGTTCGGGATACAGCGCCTTGTCCGCCGTAACGGCCATCCGGGCGGACAATCTGCGTGCCTGCTCCGCCAGAAGCCCGACGTTCCTGTTGCCCGTCAAAGCCTTTACTTCATACAGCTCCGGATGACGCAGAAGAAGATCGACCGTATTTGTTCCGATCGATCCTGTCGAACCTAAAATCGTAACGCTTTTTTTCGGCATATCAGCCCCAGAAATTCAGTAAAGGACAAAATGACATCAGAAGAACGACAAGCGGCGCGACAGCCAGCAAAGCGTCCAGACGGTCGAAAATACCGCCGTGCCCCGGGATCAGATTGCTGGAATCCTTGACGTTCAGCGTTCGCTTGATCCAGGATTCAAACAGGTCGCCGCCCTGTGAAACCGCGCCGAAAACGGCGGAAGCCGCCATAACAAGGCCGTATGAGCTCAGCGGCTCTTCATACAGGGCGCACGCGCCGCCCCAAACCGCCGCCGTCAGCATACCGCCGAACAACCCGGCCCATGTTTTCTTCGGGCTGATTTTCGGCGCCAGCTTCGGCCCCCCGATCATACGGCCGAACACATAAGCTCCGCTGTCCATGCCCCACACGACCCCGAACAGCCAGATTGTGCTTAAAAAGCCGTATGACTGTAAAAGATACGTAATGGCAAGGACGGGATAAACACTGTACGGCATTCCGAAAGCGTACAGCTTCGGACGTTCCGCTTTCTGGCGAAGAGCCGTGATGTAAAGAACGACCGTCATCACCGCCGGAAGAATCCAGGCCAGTTCAAATGACAGATCCAAGAGAAAAACGCTGCATACCCCCGTAACGGCAATCAGCATGCCGGAAACCGTGAAGCGACCCAGAACCATTTTTTCCCATTCCCATCCCATCATCGTCAGAATGGCCGCGGCAAACAGTTCAAACCACGGGGAACCGAAATACAGCGCCAGAATCGGCAGCGGCAGGATCAGAAGGCTGGAGAGAATTCGTTGTTTAAGCATGGAACACCCTTGACTGTCAAAAACTATACGTTGCCGAAACGTCGGTGGCGCGAAGCATAATCTTCCAGAGCCTGCCGAAAATCGTCATCGGAAAAATCAGGCCACAGCGTATCCGTAAAAACGACTTCGGTATATGCTGTCTGCCACAAAAGGAAATTGCTCAGCCGTTTTTCTCCGCTGGTCCGGATCATAAGGTCGGGATCGGGCACATCCGGCAAATACAGGCTGCGGGAAAAAAGAGTTTCGTCAATGGCGGCCGGATCCAGAACGCCGTTTTTAACCTGTTCGGCCAGACGACGCGCCGCGTCCACGATTTCCCAGCGCCCTCCGTAACTGAGCGCCAGAATCAGCGTCAGGCGTTCATTGGGTACCGGCTGAGACGTTACGGCCTCTATCTTGCTCCGGATATTTTCCGGAAGCATGTCCAGACGGCCGGCGAAACGGACGCGTATTCCCTTTTCCGCCAGTGGCTCAATCTTTTTGGACAGGTACTCCTCCAGAAGGGCCATCAGAGACGAGACCTCCTCTGCCGGACGTTTCCAGTTTTCGGAAGAAAAGCAGAACAGGGTCAGATAGCGCACCCCGGAATCCAGACAGGACTGCATGGCCCGTTCGACGGCCTGCGCCCCCTCACGGTGTCCCATACTGCGGGAGATGTGATGCTGTTTGGCCCAACGTCCGTTGCCGTCCATAATGACCGCAACGTGAGCCGGAATGCGCCGCTCCTCGGACATCAGACCTGCTTTATTTCCTGTTCTTTGTTTTTCAGCATTTCGTCCATAGCCTTGACAGACTGATCCGTCAGCGCCTGGATTTCGTTTTCATATTTTTTCAGATCGTCTTCGGAAATATCGCCGTCCTTCTGCATTTTGCGGACGGCATCCATGGCGTCGCGGCGGATGTTGCGCACGGCGACCCGCCCCTGTTCGGTATATTTGGCGGCAATTTTCGTCAGTTCAATGCGGCGTTCTTCGCTCAGCGGCGGAATGGGAATGCGGATCACCTGGCCGTCGTTCATCGGATTAAGCCCCAGTCCCGCATCACGAATGGCTTTTTCAACGCTTTTCACCATTGAACGATCCCAGACCTGAACGGAAAGCATGCGTGATTCCGGAACGCTGACGGTTCCGATCTGCACCAGCGGGGTCATCGCACCGTAGGCTTCGACCATCAGCCCGTCCAGAAGAGCCGTTGACGCACGGCCGGTGCGCAGTCCCGAAAAATCCTTTTTAAGGACCTCAACCGCTTTGTCCATACGGGAGAGCGTGTCCTGTTTCAATTCTGCAAATGTTGCAAACGCTGCCATAATTCTTTTCCTTTTATTCCGAAGCGATGCAGGTGTAAGCCCCTTCGCCGTTCAGCACCCGGTGCAAAGCACCTTTGCCGTGCATTGAAAAAACGACGATGGAGATACCATTTTCCCGCGCCAATGCAATAGCTGCGGCATCCATCACTTTTAAATTTTTCACCAACACTTCATCATAGCTGACTTTTTCAAAGCGTACAGCGTTTTTATCTTTTTTCGGATCGGCCGAATAAACGCCGTCCACCTGCGTCGCTTTGAAAATCGCCTCACAGCCCATTTCGGCCGCACGGAGCGCCGCACCGGTATCCGTCGTAAAATAAGGATTCCCGGTTCCGGCCGCAAAAATCACCACGTCATTTTTTTCCAGACATCCCTTGGCTTTCCGCTGGATGTAAGGTTCACAGACCGTCGGCATGGCCACGCCGGAAAAAACACGCGCCGGAACGCCCGCGCGCTCCAAAGCATCCTGCATCGCCAGAGAATTGATGACGGTTGCCAGCATGCCCATATAATCGGCGTTCACGCGATCCATACCGCCCGCTGCACCGGCCAGCCCGCGGAAGATGTTCCCCCCGCCGATCACCAAAGCGACCTGCACGCCTTCGTCCCGGACATCTTTGATTTCGCGGGCGATTTCCTTCAGCATGTTTTCGTCCACGCCGAAATGCTTTTCGCCCATCAGCCCTTCACCGGACAATTTCAGCAGGATGCGTTTGTATTTTGCCATCTTCAAGCTCCGAAACGGTTCAAACACAAAAACGGCGAGGAAAAATCCCCGCCGTTTATCAAAAGATTTATTTGCCGGCCGCCGCGGCGACTTCGGCCGCAAAGTCTTCCTGCTTTTTCTCGACGCCTTCGCCCAGAGCCAGACGGACAAAACCGACCAGCCGGATCGGTGCACCGAGCTTTTTCGCTTCTTCGGCCACAACGTCTTTGATCTTTTTCTTATCGTCCATAATGTAGAACTGTTCGTTCAGGACGATTTCCTCATAGAACTTGCGCATCCGGCCTTCAACCATCTTTTCAATGACGTTTTCCGGCTTGCCCGAGGCTTTCGCCTGATCCGCGACAATGGCGCGTTCACGGCTCAGCATATCGGCGGGAACGTCTTCAATGTTCAGGCACACCGGAGCCGCCGCCGCGACATGCATGGCCAGATGCTTGCCCAGTTCTTCCAGAACCGCCGTGTCACCCATCGATTCCAAAGCAACCAGCGCACCGATTTTGCCCAGACCGTCCTTGACGGCGCCGTGCATGTAGCCGACAACCACGCCGTTGTCAACCGACAGCTTTGAGGCGCGGCGCAACGTCATGTTTTCGCCGATCTTCGCGATCAGATCCGTCAGAGCCCCCTGAACATCCTTGCCCGACGGGGCGTGCTTCGCCGCTTTCAGCGCTTCAACATCGCCGTTGCCGTCCAGAGCAATTTCAGCGACGGAAGCGACAAACGTCTGGAACTGTTCATTGCGGGAAACAAAGTCCGTTTCCGAATTGATTTCGATGACGGCGCCCTGCTTGTTGCCGATCTTCAGAGCAACCAGCCCCTGAGACGCAACACGTCCGGCCTTCTTCGCCGCCGAAGACAGTCCTTTCTTGCGCAGCCAGTCGACCGCCTTTTCCACGTCGCCCGCAGCTTCGGCCAGAGCCTTTTTGCAGTCCATCATGCCCGCACCGGTCTTTTCGCGCAATTCCTTCACAACAGCGGCTGTAATTTCTGCCATTGAATTTTTCCTTTCCGTATTAAAACATTAATTCGTGAACCCCCGGATATACAGCAATGGCGGCAGAACTGCAGCCGCCGCCATTCCTGAATCCGGAGCGAACCTCAGACTTCCTTGTCTTCGGCTTCGGCGGCTTTTTCACCATCGGAGTCTTCGTTGACTTCGACTTCTTCAACAACGGTTTCCTGAGCACCCAGATCGACGCCGGCCTTGGCCATTTCCTCCTGGATACCGTCCAGAACGGAACCCGCGATCAGGTCGCAGTACAGGTTGATGGCACGGATTGCGTCATCGTTGCCCGGAACCGGATAATCAATATTGTCGGGATCCGAATTGCTGTCGCAGACGGCGACAACGGGGATGCCCAAACGGCGCGCTTCGTGCAGAGCCAGATCTTCCTTGATCGTGTCAATGACGAAAATCAGGTCGGGACGACCGCCCATTTCCTTGATGCCGCCCAGGGAACGATCCAGCTTTTCACGCTCGCGGGCAATGTTCAGCTTTTCCTTCTTCGTCAGGGCTTCAAATTCGCCTTTTTCCTGCTTCGCGTCAATTTCCTTCAGACGGCGAATCGACTGGGAAACGGTTTTCCAGTTCGTCAGAGTGCCGCCCAGCCAGCGGTGGTTGACATAATACTGACCACAGCGTTCGGCCGCTTCGCGGATCGGGGTCTGCGCCTGGCTTTTCGTGCCGACGAAAAGAACGCGACCGCCCTGAGCCGCAACGTCGCGGACAGCCTGCATCGCGCGGTAAAGCATCGGAACCGTCTGCTGCAGGTCAATGATGTGAACGCTGTCGCGCGTGCCGAAGATGAACGGTTTCATTTTCGGGTTCCAGCGGCGCGTGTTGTGACCAAAATGAACGCCCGCCTCAATCAGCTGGCGCATGGTAAATGTCGGAAGAGCCATAATAAATCCTCTTGTTTTCCGGTTAAACCTCCGCAGGCGGTGTTATCGGGTATCCCGACACCGGAACGGCATGCCAAAAGCGCACCGTCTGTGCCTGCGTGTGAAATCAGGATTGTTTTAATCTGTTTCGGCCGTTTTGGCAATAGCTAAATCGATTCTTTTTTATCCGCTCCCAACACCTCATTCCGGCGCAGAAGCGAATAGGCATAAGACATGAACGCCGCCTGAAAGAAACACGATCCGAACAGCCCGAGGATCGAAACATACATCAGCACAAAGTCCGAAAAGGCGCCGAACGGCAGAAGTTTCCGCAGAAAATATCCGGTAAGAACACTGATTGCCAAAGGCGCCATCAGCACCAGGACGTAATAGACGCACAGGGACAGGCCAATACCCGAAGTCATCCGCCACGCCTGGGACAGACCGACCCGGTCTCTGGCCACGGTCGCGGGCAGAACGGGGAACAGGCGGATCACGAAATACGGCATGCAGAAAACCGCCAGAAGAAAAGCGTGAGCCGACGTCAGCGTCGGGGTCGGCATGAAAATCTGCACCAGAGCGTAAAGCGCGAAAAGCGTCACTTCCGACAACACAAAGCCGCACATCATTATTTCGGCGAAACGAAGCAGGTATCTCAGCTCTGTCCTATCGAAACGGGTAATGAAATATTTTCCGTCATCACCGTAGAACACGACGCGGTGCACCTTGACCATTTCAAGCGTGAAGATGATCAGCAGGAACAGAAACATTGTCACGGCGTACGGATAATTCACATCAATACCCGGCCGCGCCTCTTCAGTCAGCGTGTAGGGCTCAATCAGCGCCATCACAGCCCCCAGAATCAGAAGCGCCGCGGGCCACATGGTCAGACGCCGGAACCTTTTTCCGTCCGAAAAAACAAAGGAAAACGTCTGCCCCAGCAGTTGGAAAAAGGAAATCCGAGAAGAATCCATCATATATCCCTTACTTCAAGAACGCCGGGAACGGCCCTTAGTTCGGAAATGATATCCGCCGTCAGAGTATACTTTTTTTCAAGGGGAATATCCACTTCCCATTTATCGACTTGCACGGCAAACAGAATCCGGCTCCGGCCGGAGGCGGCTCTGTCCAGGATTTCTCTGATTTTCGGAAGGCATTCCTCACACCCGAACACCACCACGATGCCGGCCGCCATTTTTGAAATGACATCGTCCAGCATTTCGGCCCGCTGGAGAATCATCCGCGGCTCATCCGCGCCCTCTTCCCGCTCGGCATTCAGCGTAATCAGCAGAGGCTGGCCGGATTTCAGCATCTCCCGCGTCGCCGCGAGTGTTTCGGAAAAGACGGCGAACTCAAAACTGCCGGAAGAATCCGAGGCCGCGACAAAGGCGTATTTGCTTCCCTTCTGGCTGATCCGTTCCCGAACATTGTTGATAATGGCCGCAATTTTCGAGCGGGACGAGCCGGCCATCGCCACCATCCGGACAATATCCGCATATGTGTCGGCGCGCAGGCGCTCCAGACTTTTGCCATACCCGTCAAGCGGATGCGCCGACAGGTAAAAGCCGATGGCCTCGGCTTCCATCTTCAGCTTTTCGACCAAAGGCCATTCCATAACCGGCGGCAGTCTGATGTCGGCCGCCTCTTCAACCCCGCCGAACAGGTTGATCTGAGAACTGCGGCGCTCCTCACCTGCCGCCACGGCATGTTGCATCACCAGGTCAAGATTCCCGTGAATCAAAGCTCGGTTGGGTTCCAGTCCATCAAAGGCTCCGGCTTTGATAAGGCTTTCCATGCACTTCCGGTTGACCTGGCGCGTATCAACGCGGCGGATGAAGTCGGACAGTGATTTGAATTTTCCGTTTTTCTCACGTTCCTCAACAACCGAAGCCATCGCCGACGCGCCGACGCCCTTAACCGCCGAAAGGGCATAGCGGACCGCGCCGTGCTCGACGGAGAAATCAATTTCCGCATGATTGACATCAGGCGGCAGAAGCTCAATGTTCAAACGGCCCAGCTCCCGCTTGAACTGCGCCAGTTTATCCGTGTTCTGTTTATCATAGGTCATGGTCGCCGCCATGAATTCGACGGGGTAATGCGCCTTCAGATAAGCGGTCTGATACGCGATCAGGGCATAGGCGGCTGCATGGGATTTGTTGAAACCGTATTCCGCGAATTTGGCCATGCGGGCAAAAATCATTTCCGCATTGTCGCGCTTTACGCCGTTTTTCACCGCGCCTTCAACGAAAATGGCCTGCTGCTTGTCCATTTCCTCTTTTTTCTTTTTCCCCATCGCCCGGCGCAACAGGTCAGCGCCGCCCAGCGTATAACCCGCCATTTTCTGGGCGATCTGCATCACCTGTTCCTGATAAATCATGATGCCGTAGGTTTCCCTGAGGATATCCTCCAGCATCGGATGCATGTAGTCGGGCTTTTCCTTGCCGTGTTTGCGGTTGATGTAGCTTGGGATGTTGTCCATCGGACCGGGACGGTACAGGGACACAATCGCGATGACGTCCTCCAGGGTATCCGGCTGCAGGTCGCGCAGGACTTTGCGCATCCCCGCACTTTCCAGCTGGAACACGCCGTCCGTTTCCGCGCGGTGGAGAAGTTCGTATGTTTCCCGGTCGTCCAGCGAAATTTCCGATATGTTGAGGTCTATGCCGCGCCGGCGTACCATTTTGACCGCCTCGGCAATGACGGTCAGCGTTTTCAGTCCGAGAAAGTCAAACTTCACCAGCCCGGTTGATTCGACGAACTTCATGTTGTACTGCGTCACCGGCATGTCCGAAGACGGATCGCGGTAAACCGGCAGGATCTGATCAAGCGGCCTTTGCCCGACGACGACGCCGGCCGCGTGGGTGGAAGCGTTGCGGTACAGGCCTTCCAGCTTTACCGCGATGTCCATCAGAAGATCAACCTGCGGGTCGGCGAGGCGTTGTTTTTTAAACTCGGGTTCCAACTCGAACGCTTCGTTCAGCGTAATGCCGATCGTGTTCGGCACCAGCTTTGACAGGCGGTCAACGGCGCTGTAATTCATCTGCAGGACGCGGCCGACGTCGCGGATGACCGCCTTGGCCTGCAGTTTACCGAACGTAATGATCTGCGCGACGCTCCCAAGACCGTATTTATGCCGGACATATTCAATCGTTTCACCGCGGCGATCCTGGCAGAAGTCAACGTCAAAGTCCGGCATGGACACACGTTCCGGATTCAGAAACCGTTCAAACAGCAGGTTGAAACGCAACGGGTCAAGGTCGGTAATCGTCAGCGACCAGGCCACAACCGAGCCTGCGCCGGAACCGCGACCCGGCCCGACGGGGATGCCGTGCGCCTTTGACCACTGGATAAAGTCGGAAACGATCAGGAAGTAGCCCGGAAAATCCATCTGGATGATAATGCCAAGCTCGTATTCCAGGCGTTCGGTGTATTTCCGGGTTAAAGCTTCCTTTTCCGCTTCGTCCATACCTTCCCGGAACACATGCACTTCCAGACGTTTTTTCAGTCCGGTTCGCGCACGTTCGACCAGGACGTCGGCTTCGGTCTTGTCGCCGCAGTCCGGGTAACGGGGCAGCGCCGGAGGCACCTTTTCAACCATAAATCCGCAACGCTTCGCCACGACCAGCGTGTTTTCAACGGCCTCGGGCAAATCGGCGAACAGCTTCTTCATTTCATCGGGCGATTTGAAGTAATGCTCAGGCGTCAGACGACGGCGGTCGTTCACCGTCACATACGTTTTTTCGGCAATGCAGATCAGCGCGTCGTGCGCTTCATACATGTCTGCCGTCGGGAAAAAGACTTCGTTCGTCGCGACAAGCGGGATGTCGTACTTGTACGCCCAGTCAATCAGGGTTTCCTCAATCTGCGCTTCGGAATCAAGCCCGTGACGCTGTATTTCCATATAAAGACGCTGCGGGAAGGCTCCCATCAAAAGCTTGAGTGCTTCCTCCGCCTTTTCGGTCTTGCCTTCCAGAAGCAGGCGTCCGACCGGCCCCGAACAGCCGCCCGTCAGACAGATCAGGCCGTCGGTGCGTTCTTTCAGAAAATCGAATTTCACATGCGGTTTCGCCGGGGGTTCCGTATCCATGTAGGCGTGCCACGACAGCTTGAGCATATTGTCGTATCCTGTCCGGTTCTGTACCAGAAGGACAATGCTGTCCGGGTTCATCAGGTCTTTGGCCGAAGTGAAACGGCGGTCGTCAAGCCCCATGTCAACGGCCGTCTGAGAACCGATAATCGGCTGAATACCGTGGTCGGCGCATTCCTGAGACATTTCAAACGCACCGAACATGTTGCCGGAATCCGTCATGGCCGCCGCCGGCATCCGGTATTTTTCGCACAGACTGACCAGCTTTTTGACCTTGACGGCCCCCTCAAGCAAAGAATATGCCGTATGAATGCGCAGGTGTACAAACTCCGCATGCGCCGGTTTCGGCTCTGTCTTCGCTTCCTCTTCCGCCATGTCCAAGCCCTAAATAAAACGCTGTTTGAACGCGATACGTCCGCTCATCCCCAGCGTGTCCATCTCTTCAAGACGGCCGTCGCGCAGGGCGATTTTACGATCCATCCGGTCCGCCAGTTCGGGATTATGTGTGGCAATCAGTGCCGACAGCCCTGTTTCGCGGACAATTTCCACCAGAACGGAAAAAACGCTTTCCGACGTTATCGGGTCAAGGTTTCCCGTCGGTTCGTCGGCCAGAAGCATATGGGGCTTGTTCGCCAGAGCACGTGCGATGGCGACGCGCTGAGCCTCGCCGCCGGACAGCTGGGACGGCCGGTGCTTCATCCGATCTTTCAGCCCCATCTTTTCCAGAAGGAAGGCCGCGTAATCGGCGGCATATTTCTTTTTAATCCCGGCAATCAGTTGTGGAATCATGACGTTTTCCAATGCCGTGAACTCGGGCTGAAGATTATGGTTTTGATACACGAAGCCCAGATATTCACGGCGCATTTTCGTACGTGTGTCATCGTTCATGTCACTGCACGGCGCACCGCTCAGGAACACTTCGCCTTCATCGGGCGGTTCCAGCAGGCCGCAGACATGCAACATTGTCGATTTTCCCGCGCCGGACGGTCCGACCAGAGCAACCATCTCTCCCTGCCGTATGGTCAGGTCAATGCCGCGCAGAACGTCAATGACGTCGCGACCCTGGTTGTAATGCCGCCGGACGCCGCGCAGGACAAGCACCGGGACCGACGACATGCTGACAGACATTTCATGCGTATCATTCATAACGGAGCGCCTCCACCGGATCAAGTTTTGCGGCGCGCCACGCCGGATAGATCGTCGCACCGAACGACAGCGCCAGAGCCATCAGGACGACGGAAACGACCTCGACCGGATTGACTTCGGCCGGCAGTTTGGAAAGGAAATAGATTTCGGCGGAAAACAGGTCTGTCCCTGTCAGGCTCTGCAGGAACTGACGGATGTTTTCAATATTGTCGCACACCAGAAGCCCCAGAAGCACGCCGCATGCCGTCCCGATGACGCCGACGGCCGCACCGCTCATGAAAAAAACCCGCATGACCATGCCGCGCGTCGCGCCCATGGTGCGCAGGATGGCAATATCCCGACCCTTGTCCTTCACCAGCATGATCAGACCCGAAATCATGTTGAACGCCGCCACGACAATAATCAGCGTCAAAATCAGAAACATGACGTTGCGTTCCACCTGAATGGCGTTGAAGAACGTCGCGTTTGAACGCTGCCAGTCATAAATGCGCACGCCCGGCCCCAAAATCCCCGCCGCATTCATCTGTACGTCGCCGACGCTGTCGGGATTATCGACAAAGACCTCAAGGTTCGTCACCGCATCCTTCATGTCAAAGAATTTCTGCGCTTCGTTCATCGGCATGAAGATGAAATTGGCGTCGTACTCATACATGCCGACGGAAAAAGTGCCGCCGACCGTGTACGAACGCATGCGCGGAACCGTTCCGAAAGCCGTCACCGTCCCTTTCGGAGAAATCAGTGTAATGTCCTCGCCGACGTATATGCCGAGCTTCTGTGCCAAACGGTCGCCGACAAACACGGTGTTGGGCTGTGAAAACCCGGCCAGAGAACCGCCCTGAATCCCCTGTACCAGAATGTCGCGGCGGGCGAAGTCCTCGGGTTTCACACCCCGGACGATGGCGCCCTGCGCACTGCGTACGGAGCTGACCATCACCTGCCCCTCAATCATCGGCATGACAAGCCGGACACCTTTAATCGAGCGCATTTTACGAGCCAGGCTTTCATAATCACCCAGAACATTCCCCTGAACAGCATAAACACCCATATGACCGTTCAGCCCCAGAACGTGGGAAAGGAGTTCTTGCCGAAAGCCGTTCATGACGGCCATGACAATAATCAGGGTCGCAACGCCCAGCAGAATGCCCAGAAACGAAAAAAAGGCAATGACCGAAACGAAGCCTTCTTTTCGCCGCGCCCGTAAATACCGGAACGCCAGCATCCGTTCAAAAGTTGAAAAGAACATCCTATTCCCCGCCGTTTTAATCAATTATCAGGAAGCAAACCGGCCCGCAACGGCGTCCACGGGAATTTCCTCCCGTTCGCCCGTCCGGCGATTTTTGACTTCAACCACACCGTTTGCCAGCCCGCGCGCTCCGACGATCACCTGATACGGCAGCCCGATCAGATCCATTGTCGAAAACTTCACGCCGGCTCGTTCGTTGCGGTCATCGTACAGAACCTCGACGCCCGCGTTCCGCAGTTCGCCATACAGCTTTTCACTGGCCGCGTCCGTCTCCTCTTTCCCGGTCGTCAGGTTGATCAGGCCGACTTTAAACGGAGCAATCGCTTCGGGCCAGATGATGCCCGCATCGTCGTGCGACGCTTCAATTACCGCCCCCATCAAGCGGGAAACGCCGATCCCGTAAGAACCCATTTCAAACGTCACGGGCTTTCCATCCTCTCCGGCGACAAACGCGTTCATCGGCGTGGAATACTTCCGACCGAAATAAAACACCTGTCCCACTTCAATGCCGCGAGCCGTCAGAAGGTCGTCCCCGACTTTCTTCGCTTCCGCTTCGTCGTATTTTTCCTCGGTCGCCGCATACAGGCTTGTCCATTTCTGGAAAATCGGCTCCAGATCCCCGTTGTAATCCACATTTTCGTCGGGGACTTCCATCGTCAGGTAATCCTTGTGGCAGTACACCTGACTTTCCCCCGTATCGGCCAGAACAATGAACTCGTGGCTCAGATCACCGCCGATGGGGCCGGTGGAGGCTTTCATCGGGATGGCTCTGACGCCGATTCTGTCGAATGTGCGCAGGTATGAAACGAACATACGGTTGTAGGATTTTTTGGCGCCTTCATAGGTCAGGTCAAAGGAATACGCGTCCTTCATCAGAAATTCGCGGCCGCGCATCACGCCGAAACGGGGACGCACCTCGTCACGGAACTTCCACTGGATGTTATACAGGATTTTCGGCGTTTCCTTATAGCTTTTCAGCTCCTTGCGCACGATATCCGTAATGACTTCCTCGGCGGTCGGGCCGTACACCACCTCGCGGTCGTGGCGGTCGGTGATGCGGAGCATTTCCGGGCCGTAAGCGTCGTAGCGGCCGCTTTCCTTCCACAATTCAGCAGACTGGAGCGTCGGCATCAGGAGTTCCTGTGCTCCGGCTCTGTCCTGTTCTTCACGCACGATCTGTTCGATTTTGCGCAGGACGCGGTAGCCCAGCGGCAGCCAGGAATAAATCCCCGCAGCGGATTGCCGGATCATTCCGGCGCGCAGCATGAAACGGTGTGAAACGATTTGCGCCTCGACCGGATTTTCCTTCAGTGTCGGCATAAAATACTGTGACAAACGCATGATTGTTCTCTATTTCCGTCAAAAAACAAAAGCCTGGGAGGATCCCCGTAGGAACTTTAGGCAATCCCCGTCCGCTTGGCAATTATTATTTACGCCCGTATGAAAGAATCGCGCCCGGAAAGAACGTGCCGGCGCCTATTCCCCGGAAAGGGGGCTTCCGGCCATTTCCGCCAGGACTTCGCGCATCAGAGGAATGGTCACCGGCCTTTTTTCGGCCAGCGAAAGTTCATCCGCCCGACAGACAAGCGCCTGTGCCGCGGCAAAGGAACGTTCCATGTTTTTCAAAAGATAGGATACAACTTCGGGCGCAATGTTCAGCTGGCGTTCGGAAAACAGCTTGACCAGAACCGCCGCCGTCAGAGCGTCGTCCGGCGCGCCGATCTCCACGCACGGAAGCGCTTTCAGACGCGAAACCAGATCCGGCAGCTTCAGCCCCCAGGCCGCATACGGCCGAAGAGCCGTCATGAAAAGAAACCCTTTCTGGTTTTTCGTGCCGTTCAGCAGGTGAAAAAGGGCTTCTTCGTTCACCGGTTCCGCAATATTTTCCAGAACAATGTAGCGTCCCCGTTCCAAAAGAGCTTCCACTGTTTTAAGCGACAGATCCCCGGCTTCGGCAAAAACAGCTTCGGCGCGGGCATGTTCGGCCACAACCTCCCGGAACAGATGGGCCAGATGCGTCTTCCCGCACCCCCGCGGTGCTCTTTT
>USCC01000041.1 GCA_900553035.1 uncultured Rhodospirillaceae bacterium
ATGTAAGGGGGGGGGGCATCTGTTCTATTGCAAAGCAGGTATTCGGCATAAGCCAGAGACCTGCCAGCAGACAAATAAGTTTTTTCATGTTTTTCTCCTTTGTGGACGATTCAACTTACACGAACAGAATAACACGTGAATGTGTCAAAATTATGGCGTGATTGAGGCGGAATTATGGCGGAGTCTTAAAACCTTTTGTAAACAGCGGAAAACAGACCGATGGATGTTTTTATTTTCGTTGAAAGAAAGAGGGGAAGGGATACCTTTAAATCCCGACTTTTTGGGGGATATCTGCAAGTGTGCACGTATTTTTCGCTTTTTATTGCTTAGCAAAAACATCCCTTCATAAAAACACCGGCCCTTGTTGTGTGTTTGCGGACAAAAACGCGCCCGACGAAAAAAGGCGTATTCAGGCCAGCGTTTTCGGAGAACCTCTCCTTGTCTCAATGAAATCTTAAGGCCGCCTATTCCGTACGCGAAACCACATGGAAAAACCCCTTCCGGCAATGAAGCGGAAGGGGTTTTTTCTGATCCCGGTTTATTTCGGAGCGATAACCATCGTCATCTGCTTGCCTTCAAGTTTCGCCGTCTGTTCCACCTTGGCATAGGATTCCGAATCGGTGACGACTCGTCTCATCACTTCCTGCCCCTGTTCCAGGTAGGCCATTTCACGACCGCGGAAACGCAAAGAAAACTTCACTTTGTTCCCCTCGCCGATAAAGCGCTGGGCATTGCGCAGTTTCACTTCGTAATCATGCGTATTAATGTTCGGGCTGAGCTTGATTTCCTTCAGTTCAACAACCTTCTGGTTTTTCCGGGCTTCCGCTTTTTTCTTCTGCTGTTCATAGCGGTATTTTCCCAAATCCAGAATTTTGCAGACCGGCGGTGCCGCATTCGGCGAAATCTCAATCAAATCCAATCCGGCTTCATTCGCAAGCCGGATGGCTTCACGAATGGAAACAACACCAATATTCTCACCGTCGGCGCCGATAAGCCGAACTTCCTTCGCGGTGATATCTCCGTTGGCACGCGGCCCCTCACGGGTGGGCGACGCCTGAGTCGTATCTGTTACTATAAAGGCCTCCATTAATTAAGGTGTGAAAACAAACGGTTAATCGTCGATATGCGGCATTGCCGCTTCGGCTACCAGTTTAGCAATTGTTTCGTCAAGGGCAAGCACTTCTTGCTTTTCTTCGCCCAGTCGGCGGATGGCAACCGTCCGGTCGGCGGCTTCACGCTTTCCGATGACCAGCATGACCGGAACCTTCTTCATTGAATGTTCTCGGACTTTATAGCTGATTTTTTCGTTGCGCAGATCCAGCTCGGCCCGGATTCCCGCTTTCTTCAGCGCTTTGTGCACTTCTTTGGCATAATCGCGGCCATCATCCGTAATCGTTGCCACGACGACCTGAAGCGGAGCCAGCCAGAAGGGGAACTTCCCGGCGTAATGTTCAATCATGATGCCGGTGAAGCGCTCCAGAGACCCGAACAGGGCACGGTGAAGCATGATCGGGCGGTGCTTTTCACCGTCTTCGCCAATATAGGAAACATCAAAGCGTTCCGGCAGGTTCAGGTCAGCCTGAAGTGTGCCAAGCTGCCATTCACGACCAATGGCATCCTTGACCTTGAAGTCAAGCTTCGGTCCGTAAAAAGCCCCGTCGCCCGGGTTCAGGGTGTATTCGTATCCCATATGGGTCAGCGCGTCGGCCAGAGATGTTTCAAGCTTGTCCCACAACGCGTCGCTGCCGATACGCTTTTCCGGGCGCGTGGACAGGCGGATGGAAACGTCTTTCAGCCCGAACGAATCATAAATGTCCAGCATCAGGCGAACCACTTTCTGGCATTCCTCCTCCAGCTGTTCTTCGGTACAGAAGATGTGCGCGTCATCCTGCGTAAAGGCACGGACACGGAACAGCCCGTGGATGGCGCCTGACGCTTCGTAACGGTGGACACGGCCGAATTCGGCAATGTATTTCGGCAGGTCGCGGTAGCTTGTGATGCCCTGCTTGAACACCAGAATGCCGCCCGGACAGTTCATCGGCTTGACACAGAATGTACGGTCTTCAATCGTTGTCGTGAAAATGTTTTCACGGTACCAACCCCAGTGTCCCGAGGTTTCCCACAGCGACTTGTCCATAATCTGCGGCGTGTTGATTTCAATATAACCCACGTCATCCTGACGTTTGCGCATGTAGCCGATCAGGGTCTGGAACAGCGTCCAGCCATGCGGGTGCCAGAAAATATCGCCCGGGGCGACGTCTTCAAAATGGAACAGATCCATTTCACGGCCCAGACGGCGGTGATCACGGCGTTCGGCTTCTTCAAGCTGCGTCAGGTAAGCCTCCAGAGCCTTTTTATCGGCCCAGACCGTGCCGTAAATGCGCTGCAGCTGTTCGCGGGACGAATCGCCGCGCCAGTACGCGCCGGCAACCTTCATCAGTTTGAAGGCCTTGCCCAGCTTGCCCGTCGACGGCAGATGAGGGCCGCGGCACAGATCAATAAAGCCGCCCTGACGGTAAAAGCTGATTTTTTCACCTTCAGGCAGATCGTTGATCAATTCGACTTTGTATTTTTCACCCTTGGCTTCAAAAAATTTAAGGGCTTCTTCGCGTGTTTTTTCTTCGCGGACAATCGGTTCGTCTCGGTCGACGATTTCGGCCATGCGTTTTTCAATGGCTTCCAGATCGGCGGGGGTGAAAGGTGTTTCGCGCGCAAAGTCATAATAGAAACCGTTTTCAATCGACGGCCCGATGGTAACCTGTGTATCCGGATACAATTCCTGAACCGCTTCGGCCATGACATGCGAACATGTGTGGCGCAGAATATCAAGCCCTTCCGGCGATTTGGCCGTGATGATATCCACGGAGGCATCCTCCGTGATCGGCGTCGACAGGTCGACGGGCTTGCCGTTCACTTTAACGGCCAGGGCTGCTTTCGCCAGACCCGCACCGATTTTTGCCGCAATTTCCGCTCCGGACGTGACTCCGTCAAAGGACAGTGTACTGCTGTCGGGAAGTACGATAGAAACCATGGAAAACACTCTTTTCATAAAGTAAAAACAAAAACTCGGCGCATTGTAAGACTCCGGGCTGATCTATGCAAGTCCTAACCAACGGGAAAAGGGATAAAATGCGTTCTGATGCGCCGGGAAGAGGCAAAATCAAAAAGGATGCGGGGAAGCGGACTTTTCCATGCCGGAAAAATATCCTCTTCGCCGCCGTCCGGGGAGGCGCCTTGCGGTATTGGGAAGAAGGCGGGGGCTTAACATGTTCCAAAGCCGTGGCGATGCGGGAGGGAGGCGGGGCGTGAAAACGAGACCGATTCCATGCGGCGTCTGCAAAAGGGATCGGAAAGGATATGAAAAAGCGGCTTCCTGTATCGGGAAACCGCTTGAAGGCTTTCATATTTCATGCCGGGACAGAGTCGTGTCCCTCGGCGCGGACATACAGTCCCGGAGAACGGATCCCGCTCTGTTTCAATCGGCCGATTTCGCGGAAGCCGATTCCGAGGCTTCGCGTATCAGATCCCGGTAAACTTCCAGCGTCCGGGCGCACATGCGGGCTTTGGAAAAATCGTTGCGGACGCTTTCGATGGAACGCCGGGCCATTTCCTCCCGCGCGGCGGCGGGCATGTCCAGCACTTTATCCAGAGCCTCTGCCAGAGCCTGCGGGTCGTTCGGCGGAATCAGAAAGCCCGTGACACCATCCTGAATCGTTTCCGTCGCTCCGCCGTGATTGGTGCCGATAACGATGCGCCCCATCGCCTGCGCTTCAGGGACAACACGGCCGAAAGCCTCGGGATCCGTTGAGGCCGAAACCACAATGTCCGTCAGAAGATAGGCCGCGTCCATTTCGCTGCAGTGGTCAACCATCTGGACGATGGACTCCAGCTTCAGCTTTTTGATTTTGTGTTCCAGTTCGCGGCGGTATCCCGTCCGTCCCTGATCCGAACCGACGAACAGGCAGCGCAGATTCCGGTGCTTCATCTGAGCCAGAGCATCCAGCATCACTTTCTGACCCTTCCAGCGGGTCAGACGGCCGGGCAACATGACGACCGGCAGGTCTTCGGGGATGCGCCATTTTTTTGCCAGCGCAATCATGCGATCCGGCGTCACTTTCGCCGCGTCGAAACGTTCAATATCAACGCCGCGGTGAATAACCCGGATTTTTTCCTCGGGAACCTGATAGTTTTCCAGAATATGCTTCTTGATGAAATTGGAAACCGCAATGATCCGCCGGCTTTGTGTCATGACACGGTTGTACGGACGTTTGATTCTGAACGGCCCCATGTTGTACGCCCCATGAAACGAAGTCAGGAAGGGAATTCCGGTCATTTGAGCCGCCCATTTGGCGCTCCAGGCGGGGGCGCGCGAACGGGCGTGAATAACGTCAACGCCTTTTTCACGGATGATTTTTGCCAGAATATAGGCATTTTTCCGCATGATCAGCGGGTTTTTCGAATAAACCGAAAGCGTGATGTGCTCTGTGCCCAGCCGTTCCAGATCGTGTACCATTGCTCCGCCGCCCGAAACGACGATTGACGTCCATCCGGCTTCCTTTAACGCAGAGGCAATTTCGACGGTTCCCCGTTCGACACCCCCGGTTTCCAGACGCGGAAGGATTTGAAGAATGACAGGCTTTTTTTCGGTCGTATCAGTCATGACGCCTCTGAATCGTTAAAAATAAAACGGAATTGTAGCACTTCAGAATGAACCGGCAACAAAGAATTACTCCATCGGCCCGGTATATGGGCGTCTCTCTTTATATCCGGCGCTTTTCATACAGGAGGAATACCAGAAGTAAATGACAGAGCTTGACGGTTCGCGTGAATTGACGAAAACGGGCTGAGCGCCGGTATAGGGCGAGAAGTTGCCCCAGATGCCGCCGTCCTTGAGCCGGAGGCGGAGATCAACCATTTCCGGCGCGCCGGGCCAGAGGCTTTTGGGAAAACTGTACGGCCAGATGTCGGCCTTGCGGATGCATCTCTTATGATCCTGGATAAAGCGGTTCGCGCCGGTATCTTGTCGTTCCCAGTAGTAGACGCGCGTCGGCGTGCCGCAGGCACCGGTCAGAAAAAGCAGGGAAAGAACGGCGATTTTCATGCAAAGCTTCATCGGTTCAAAACCTCCTTTGTCGTGTTTTCGGCATCATATCGTTTTCCTTCCGCTCTGTGAAACCTAAAAATCCAGATCCGCGTAATGGGCCGCGGGAAGGCTTCCGGGAATCCTGTCCGCCAGCAAGGGTCGGAAAACGGGACGGGATTTAATCCGCGCGTACCAGTTTTTTGTTTCCTCAAAGAGGAACGTGCCGCCGTCGGTCTTATCCCACGGGACTTCACCGATATAGTCCAGCACGGAAAACTGCGCGGCCGCCGAAACGTCGGCCATGGAAAACGTTTCACCCGCCAGCCATTTGCGTCGCTTCAAAAGCCATTCCATGTATGTCATATGTCCCAGAATGTTTGTTTTTCCGGCTCTGAGGGCGTCCGAATCCGGTGCGCCGTTTTTGCACAGGCGCTTCAGTATTTTTTCGCCGATCAGATAAAAGGAAACTTCCTTATGGAATTTGTCATCAAACCAGTCGCACAGCCGGCGGACTTCGGCGCGGTCATGGGCGTATGAGCCGAACAGGGGACGCGATGTTGTTTCGTCAATGTATTCGGATATGGAGCGGTGTCCGCACAGCACATGTCCGTCCGGTTCTTCCAGCACAGGAATTTCTCCCGCCGGATTCAGGGCGATGAACTCCGGCCGGTATTTCCACGGCTCTTCGCAAACCAGCGTGAACTCCAACCCTTTTTCAGCCAGGACAAGGCGACCAAACTCAAGGCTTCAAAGGAAGCTGAACTGCAGGCCGGATGGTGGTACAGCGTGTACATGACAGCTCTTCTCAAAAAAGTAAGACAATTAATTTACTTATACCGTAAAATTGGTTTATAGCTTGTAAATATTTTAAAAAAAAGCGGCCGCGGGACGGAACCCGCGGCGAAAGGAGATTAAATGTTGCATACCGTTCTTCTGGCCCTGATCCAGAGCGCGACCGAATTTCTGCCGGTCAGTTCGTCGGCTCACCTGATTCTGGCGCCCCGTCTGATGAACTGGACGTATCACGGGCTGGCCATGGATGTCGTCCTGCACGTCGGCACCCTGTTCGCCGTCATGATTTATTTCCGTTCGGATATGGTCGCCATGTGCCGCGGCGCATGCGATATCCTGCGCCGCCGGTTCGACGGAGCGGACGTCCGCCTGACTCTCAATCTGGCAATCGCCACGGTTCCGGCGCTTCTTGCGGGCTTTTTTCTGCACGACCATATTGAGGAGACCCTGCAGGGAACGAAAATCATTGCGTCCATGGCCATTCTTTTCGGCGTCCTTCTGTATGCCGCGGATCGATTCGGCAGAATGGACGGAACGGTCGGAACCGTCACGCCGGGAAAAGCCCTTCTGATCGGTCTGGCACAGACTTTGGCTCTGATTCCCGGAGTCAGCCGTTCGGGCATAACAATGACGGCCGCCCGCGCTCTGGGAATCCGGCGCGAAGACGCCGCCCGGTTTTCCATGCTCCTGTCCGTCCCGACCATCGGCGCGGCCGGCGCATGGGAAGGACTGAAAATCTTTACGGCACCCGAAACGGTCGGGGATATTTCCATGACGACCGTTTTCGTGGGGATGGCCGTTTCCTTCGCCGGCGGCGCTCTGGCAATTTCTTTCCTGATGAACTGGCTGAAACGCTCCTCTTTTGCGGTCTTCGCCGCCTACCGTATCGCCCTCGGCGCAATTCTTTTTTGGAAATTTTAATTTTTTTTGTTGACGGGGGTTTTTGTTTGCTGTACAAGCCTGTTTTGTACTTGGTTGTGCCCAAATGGCGGAATTGGTAGACGCGCTAGCTTCAGGTGCTAGTACTCGCAAGGGTGTGTAGGTTCGAGTCCTATTTTGGGCACCAAACAGGTTAAAAAAGTCAAGGGGCGTTAAGCCCCTTTCTTTTTGCCGAAAAGGAGAGGACGATGGCTCAGGTGTATTTTCATGAAAACGATTTGCCGGCTTCCGTGACGTTTTCCGGCGCCGTTGCTGTCGATACCGAAACGATGGGGTTGGATCTGAAGCGTGACCGTCTCTGTCTGGTTCAGCTGGGCGACGGAAAGGGCAACTGCCATATCGTCCGTTTCCGGCGCGGCCGTTATGATGCGCCGAATCTGAAAGCTCTTCTGACCGATCCTTCTCTTTTGAAAATTTTTCAGTTTGCCCGGTTTGATCTGGCCGCCCTTTCGCACTACCTCGGCGTCATGTGCGCGCCGGTGTACTGTACGAAAATCGCGTCGAAAATCGCCCGGACCAATGCTCCGTCCCACAGCCTGAAAGCCCTGTGCGCCAGCCTCCTGGACGTCGAACTGGTCAAAGAGCAGCAGACCTCCGACTGGGGCGCGGAGGAACTGAGCGAGGCACAGCTTCAGTACGCCGCGAACGACGTCCTTTACCTGCACCGGCTGAAGGAAAAGCTGGACGCCCTTCTGGAACGTGAAGGACGCCGCTGTTATGCGCAAGCCTGTTTTGATTTCCTGCCCCATGTCGCGGCTCTGGATCTGGCCGGCTGGAACTGTGACACGCTTTTCGCCCATTGAGACGCGTTTTTTAAGTTGTTCTTGAACGCGCCCGCCGTTAATATACGAGCCTTGGCGCGTTTTTTGCAGAAATGGAGATTTTTCCCGTGCTTAGTTCTTCCGATATTCTGGCGGCGGCCCACCGGGTGATTGACCTGGAAACCCAGTCGCTGTCAAAGCTGTCCGCAAGTCTGGACGATTCGTTCGTTGAGGCCGTCAATCTGCTTTTCAATACCAAAGGACGCGTGATCGTCACCGGCATGGGAAAAAGCGGCCATATCGGCCGGAAAATCGCCGCGTCACTGGCGTCTTTGGGAACAACGGCATATTTCGTCCATCCGGGCGAGGCCAGTCACGGCGATCTGGGCATGATTGAACCGCAGGATATCGTACTGGCGCTTTCCAATTCCGGGGAAGCCCCCGAACTGGCGGACATTATCGCGTTTTGTCACCGTTTCGACATCAAGCTGATCGGCATGGTCGGGCGCCGCAACAGCACGCTGGCGCGCCAGTCGAACGTCGTTCTGTGTCTGCCGCCGATTCAGGAAGCCTGTCCGTTCGGCCTGGCGCCGACCACATCGACGACGCTGATGCTCGCTCTGGGCGACGCTCTGGCCATCGCGCTTCTGGAAATGCATGAATTTTCCAAGGATCAGTACAAACTCCGCCATCCGGGCGGCAAGCTGGGCAAGCTGATGCTGAGTGTCGGTGACCTGATGCATACGGGGGATGAAATGCCTCTGGTTTCGCCGCAGACAAAGATGTCCGAAGCCCTGATCGTCATGAGCGAAAAAAGCCTGGGATGCGTCGGTGTTGTTGCTCCGGACGGTACTTTGTCCGGCATATTCACCGACGGCGACCTGCGTCGTAAAATGGCGCCGGATCTTTTTGATAAAACGATTGAGGAAGTCATGACGGTGTCGCCGAAAACAACATCGCCGCAAACGTCGGCGGCGGAAGCGCTCCGCCTGATGAACACGACGGGCAAGGGCATTACGAACCTGTTCGCCGTTGAAAACGACAAACCGGTCGGCGTTCTGCATGTCCATGACTGTCTGCGGGCCGGGGTGGGCTGATGGAAGACAAGGTCGTCAAGCTGCCGAAAAACGTCCGTTGGGGAAAGACGCAGACGGACGGGGCTTACGACTGGCGGCGGCGTCAGGAACGACGCGTCAACCGCCACAGCCGTCTGGTTGTCTTGCTGAAGGTTGTTCTGCCCAGCTTTGCGGCCGTTCTGGTGGGGCTGGTCATTCTGTGGCCTCAGCTGGACGCACAGAAGGAAGGCTTTTCTCTGGCGGCGGGCGACGCGGATCAGATTGGCATTCCCGAAGAACAGTCAATGATCAATCCGCGCTTTTTCACGGTGGACGAAACGGGGCAGCCTTTTAACCTGACCGCACGGACAGCGCACGAAATTCCGGGTGATGTGCGCCGGGTACAGCTTGACGAAGTGAAGGCTGACGTCCTTCTGAAAAATGACCAGTGGTTCGCGCTGGACGCTGACACGGCCGTTTATTCGCAAATGGACGACATGCTCGAGCTGTCCGGGAATGTCCACCTTTATTCGGATCAGGGATACGAACTGGAAACGCCGCAGGCTTTCGTCAACGTCCGGACGCGCGATATCATCAGCCAGCGGGAGACGCACAGCCGTTCATCCGCCGGACACGCCGTTTCGGAAGGGTTTTCGGTGTCCGATCAGGGAAAGGTCATTCGTTTTCTGGGGAAAACAAAGGTTACTCTGTATTCCGGGGAGGGAAAATAGCCGTGCTTGACGGAATGAAAAAATCAGGTGTTTTGCTGTTGGTTCTTCTTTGTCTGCAGGGAGCGGGAGTCCCGCAGGCGACCGCCGCGCCCAAAGGAAACGCCAAGGCGGAGGAAGTGGTTCTGACGTCGGAAGGCGGCATGGAATGGGACAGCAATAAAAAGACCATGACGGCTGAAAAAAAGGCGCTGGCCGTTCGCGGCGACACGGCTCTGGGCGCGGACCGCATGACGGCGTATTACCGCGAAGGCCCGGATAAGAATAACGAATTTTTCAGGGTTTCCGCTTTCGGGAATGTAATCATCACAACGCCGAAACAGGTTATTTATGCCGACCGCGCGGATTATGAAATTGAAAAATCGGTAATCATTCTTAAAGGAAATCCCGTTAAACTGTATGCGGGCGAAGAGCAGATGACCGCGCGTGTGCTGGAGCTGTGGCAGGAAAAGGATATGGCCGTGGCCCGCAACAATGTCGTCGCGACCAAAGACGCACGAAAGCTGGAAGCAGAGGTTGTCAAAGCCTTCTTTGCCAAAAAGGGCGCGAAGAACGAAGTCGAACGTTTTGAAGCGGAAGACAATGTGACGATTACGAACGCCCGGGAAAAAGTGACGGGGGACTTTGGCGTTTATTTCGTTGACAAGGAAACGGCGACGCTACGGGGGAACGTCAGAATTTCGCAGGGAAAGAACTATATTCTCGGCGAAGTGGCGGATATCAATATGAAAACCGGGGTCAGCCGCCTGCAGACTCCGGCGGGCAAGGATAACGAAAAGGGACGGGTCCGCGGAGTTTTCTTGCCCGAGGAAAGAAAAAAGAGTAATAAGAAGGACGCCGGCGTTTCGGAAAGAAAGTCGGAACCCGTCTTACGGAAGGAAAAAACAAAGCCAAATGAAAGCGGATCAAACGAAAAGCTCCTCGGCACCTCCGGAGCCTCTTAAAAAAGAGGGTGAAGCGCCGCGTTTGGTCGCTTCGACGGAAACCGGCCTGCGGGCAATGAACATCAGCAAGGCGTATAAGAAACGCCCGGTGCTGCGCAATGTTTCATTCAAGGTTGACCGCGGCGAGGCCGTCGGGCTTCTGGGGCCGAACGGCGCGGGCAAGACAACTTCTTTCTACTGTATTACGGGATTGATTACCCCGGATTCGGGCGTTGTGTCCATTGACGGCATTGACGTCACCTCTTTGCCGATGTACCGCCGCGCACGTCTGGGCATCGGTTATCTGCCGCAGGAAGCTTCCATTTTCCGTAGCCTGAACGTTGAAAACAATATCCGTGCCGTGCTGGAAGTCGTCGAACCCCGCTGGGATCGGCGCGAGGAAATGCTGGAAGACCTTTTGAACGAATTTTCGGTCGCGCATCTGCGGCGTGCTCCGGCTCTGGCTCTGTCGGGCGGCGAACGACGCCGCGTTGAAATTGCCCGCGCACTGGCCTCCAATCCTTCTTTTATTCTTCTGGACGAACCTCTGGCGGGGATTGACCCGATTTCCGTCGGGGAAATCCGTGACCTGGTGTCCCATCTGAAACACCGGGGCATCGGCGTCCTGATTACGGATCACAACGTCCGTGAAACGCTGGATATCATTGACCGCGCCTATATTTTGCACGACGGCGTCGTCCTGATGGAAGGAAATCCGCAGGACGTCGTGCGTCATGAAGACGTCCGCCGCGTTTATCTGGGCGAAAAATTCGCGTTGTAGCGCTTGATGAGGGGAGGGGATGAAACATGTCCTTGACGCCTCGTCTGGACTTACGGCAAGCCCAATCGCTGACGATGACTCCCCGGCTTCAGCAGGCCATTCGCCTGTTGCAGATGTCGGCTCTGGAAGTCGAAGCGGCGGTTGGTGAAGAGCTGGAAAAGAATCCTTTCCTGGAACGTGAAGGCGACAGCGCCGGCGTGGAAGATCCCGCGCCGTCCGGCTTGGAAAATGACGCGGAAATAATTGACCGCCCAGGGCCCGAGCCTTTATTTGATTCGCCGGACGGCGGCCCCGAAGCCGAGCCGGATACGAACGACCTTCCGACGGAAGACAGCTTTTACGAACAGGTACTGCCCGGCAGTGAGGAAGAAAAGGACGCTGAATTTGATTTTTCGGTGGATGCCTGGTCGGGCGCCGGCGGAAAAGGCGAGGGCGAACCCGGTTTCCGTGCCGTTGATTTATGCGCCGCTCCGCCGCCGTCTCTGCATGATGAACTGACAGAACAGATCCGTCTGACTTTCCGGGAACCGTCCGATCGGCAGACGGCGCTTTTTTTGCTGGAACAGCTGGATGAAAACGCCCGTCTGCCCGAAGATCTGTCTGCCGTCGTGCGGGCTTCGGGCCGTCCGGCGGCGGAAGTTGAACGCATCCTGAAGGTTCTGCAGGGATTTTCGCCGGCCGGTGTGTTTGCCCGGTCTTTGGCGGAATGCTTTGCGCTTCAGCTGAAGGAAAAAGACCGTCTTGACCCGGCGATGGCGGTTCTGCTGGAGCATCTTGACCTTGTGGCCGACCGGGATTACCGTCAGCTTTCAAAGCTGTGCGGCGTGGATGGTGAAGACGTCGCTGACATGATTCGGGAATTGCGCCGGCTTTCACCGCATCCGGCCGCGGAATACGACACCCCTCCGGCTTCGCCGCTGATTCCGGATGTTCTGCTTCGCCGCGACAGGATTGGAAATTTTATTGTCGAACTGAACCAGGCCGTTCTGCCGCGTCTTTTGATTAACCGGAGTTATGCCGCCGAAATTTCGGCTCTGGCCGGAAAGGATCGGGAAGCCCGGAAATTTCTGGGCGAGCGTCTGACGTCGGCAAACTGGCTGATTAAGGCTTTGAACCAAAGGGCGGAAACGATTCTGAAGGTTTCCGCGGAAATCGTCGAACGCCAGAAAGCCTTTTTCACGGAAGGCGAACAGGCTCTGCGCCCGATGGTTCTGAAAGATGTTGCCGAAGCCGTCGGCATGCATGAAAGCACTGTCAGCCGTGTGACGGCAGGCAAATACATTGCTTCGCCGCGCGGGATTTTTGAACTGAAGTATTTCTTTTCACAGGCATTGGAAAGCGCGGACGGCGACGAAGCCCGGTCGGCTCAGGCTGTCAGATATCGTATCAGGGCTCTGATTGAGGCGGAAAAGCCCGACAATATCCTGTCTGACGAAACACTGGCCGTCCTCCTGAAAAAGGAAGGCGTTGAAATCGCCCGGCGAACCGTGGCAAAATACAGAGAGGCGCTGGGCATTCCGACCTCCGCGCGGCGAAAGCGTGAAAAACGCCTGCAGATGTAAACTTTTTTGCAGGAGTGCAACATTTTCTTGACTTAAAGCGGTACGGGTCGTAACTTCACGCCTTAGATGGGATGTTCCCAATAACCCTTAACTTTTTACAAATGAGAACGGCACTATGAAAATCTCAATTACAGGCAAACAAATCGATATTGGTACCAGCTTGCGCTCTTATGTCGAAGAACACACGGAAAACACGGTGAAACGCTTTTTTGAATCTCCGCTGAATGCTTCTGTTGCGTTTTCCAAAGACGGCAACCTGATCAAGGTGGACACGACCG
This sequence comes from uncultured Rhodospirillaceae bacterium, assembly GCA_900553035.1. Classification (GTDB taxonomy): domain Bacteria; phylum Pseudomonadota; class Alphaproteobacteria; order CAAGCB01; family CAG-977; genus CAG-977. The sequence continues at coordinate 12,903 of USCC01000041.1, forward strand.
TCCACGCGATGAGCGGCGTCCTGGTTCAGGGAAGCTCCTCCAATGTCGATGCTTATGCTGCTTTTGATGCCGCAAATGACCGTATTGCCAAACAGCTTCAGCGTTACAAAAAGCGGTTGACGGATCATAAAGCCCGTGCCGAAATGGTTAATTTCGCCGTTATCGAACCCGAAAAGGAAGATACGGAAGACTCTTTGCCGCAGGATGAAGCCGCACCCGTCGTTGTCGCGGAAATGCAGTCCGAACTGCCCCTGTGCACGGTCAGCGGCGCTGTAATGCGCATGGATCTGGCGGATGTTCCGGCTTTGATGTTCCGCAATGTGGCTCATGGCGGCCTGAACATGGTTTACCGCCGCGCCGATGGGAATATCGGCTGGGTCGATCCGCAGGCTTCCTGAGTTCGCGGCCTTTTGGGTTTTCAAAAACGATAGGAACGGCAATGCTTATTTCCGAATATTTGACGCCGCAGGCCATTCTTCCCGACTTGAAGGCGACGAGCAAGAAACAGGTTCTGCAGGAACTGTCAACGTTCGCCGGCGAACGCCTGGATATTGAAAACCGGACGATTTTTGACGTCCTGGTGGAACGCGAGCGTCTGGGAACGACCGGCTTCGGCAACGGGGTTGCCATTCCTCACGGCAAAATGCCGCAACTGAAACAGCTGCACATGATGTTCGCCCGTCTGGATGCGCCGGTAAACTTCGACGCGGTCGACGGTCGTCCCGTTGATCTGATTTTCCTGCTTCTGACGCCGGAAAATGCCGGGGCGGATCATCTGAAGGCTCTTGCAAAAGCTTCCAGAATTCTGCGCGATGATAAAGTCTGTGCGAAACTGAGGGGAAGCGAAACCGCCGAGGCAATTTATTCGACAATCCTCGAATGCGAGCAGGAATAAGCGTTTAATGGACAGAACCGATTCGGGAAAATTTCCGGATCGGTTTTTTCTTTCCGGCAGATTTGAAAGGAAAAGGATATGGTGACGCACTCGCCATTTATGCTGAACAACAAGCGCATCATGGTGTGCGGGTATCAGGGAATGCTGGGGGCGGCGTTGATCCGGCGGCTGGAAGAGCTGGATTGTGAAATTATCCGTGCCGGCCATAAAGAGGTCGATTTCCTGGATGCGAAGGAAACTCGATCCTATTTTGAAAAAAAGAAACCGGACGCCGTGTTCATGCTGGCGGCTCGGGCGGGCGGGATCTTTGCAAATAAAACGCGTCCGGCCGAATTCATCTATGAAAACACGATGATTGAACTGAATACGCTTCAGGCGTCTTATGAAGCCGGTGTGTCAAAATTCATGCTGATGGGAAGCGCGTCGATGTATCCGATGAACTGCCCGCAGCCGATGAAGGAAAGTGAACTGATGTCCGGTCCTCTGGATCCGACGCATGTGGGTATTGCAATGGCGAAACTGACGGGCATGGTGGCCTGTGGATGTTACCGCCAGCAGTACGGAGAGGACAACATTACGGTCATTCCGACGAACCTGTACGGTCCCGGAGATAATTACGATCTGAAGAACAGTCACGTACTTCCGGCGCTGATCCGGAAAATCCATACGGCGAAGAAAAACGAAGACGCCGAGGTTGAAGTATGGGGCACCGGCAATGCACGTCGGGAATTCCTGTATGTGGATGATATGGCGGACGCGGCGGTATTCCTGATGGAACGCTATTCGGAAGACGAGCCGGTGAACGTCGGGACGGGAAAGGACATTTCAATCAAAGAGCTGGCGGAAATCGTGTGCCGGGTGATCGGTTATGACGGGCGCCTGATTTTCGACGCGATGAAGCCGGACGGCAAGCAGCGCAAGGTCTGTGACGTTTCAAAAATCACGGAAATGGGCTGGACGGCGCGGATGCCGCTTGAAGCGGGAATCCGGAAATCGTATGAATGGTTTCTGGAACACATCCGTGAAATTGAAGAGGAATAATTTTTTAAAATTTACTCTTGACTTCCAGATGTATTTTGTCGCATATTTCGCATGTCGACGGACAATGGGGGTGTAGCTCAGCTGGGAGAGCGACGCGTTCGCAATGCGTAGGTCAGGAGTTCGATCCTCCTCATCTCCACCATTTCAAAGCCTTATATTCTGCGGAATATAGGGCTTTTTTGATGTATGTTCTTTGGTGTCCGGATTTGCTCTTTTTTATATGCTTTTTTCTGTTTTTTGCACAAGATTCCGTGTTTGTTCGCGGTGTCAAAACCGATTCGCTTTTGCCATAAAAAAAAGCCCCCAAAAACGGGAGCTTTCTTCGGATTATTTTTTCGGTTCCAAAAGGTTTACGGCTTCCGTCTGGTGGCTTCGTCGTCCTTGTCATCCGGTATTCCTTTCTTCAAAAACCGCGTTTAAGGCTTGTCGCTTTTCGTCATCAAGGATATGGCCGTGCCAGTGAACCGCGGAACGACTACGACGTCGGTTGCGGCCGCCTGAATAACCGGAGAAGCGGGGAAGCCCGCTTCTCTCCTTTCTTAAACAAGATCAGGAGATAAACAATGGCTTATTACATTAAATTCGACCGCGACGGATATGGCCGAGACCGCTATCGGGACGATTACCGCCGCCGCGACCGCGACGGGTACGAACGCGACGAACGGGGACGCTTTGACGATGAAAAAGAATACGGATCCCGCCGCCGCCGGCGTCACGAATATGACGATGACGACGACTACGACGACGAAGGGTACGGCGTCGAAAAGTACGAGAGGGACCGCCCTCCGCTGACTTGACGAAAACGGCCCCGAAACGCGGGAACCGTATAAAGACAAAGTCGGTGGTAAAAAAGAGATAATGGAAATCAAAGAATTCCAGAACTCTCTTTTTAAAAAGAAGGAAGGCACTTTGACACACGAAGAGTTTAAAACCTCGGTTGAACACGTCATTGCCGCCGGGCTTCTCCTGCCGTTATTTACGGGTCGGCTTCAAAAACGCTTTTGATTTTTAGACAAAATTATGATACCCTTTAGAAAATTATCCGGAAGCAGAGTGAGGTTATGAGCGAAAGGCAATCAGCGAAAAAGAACGGTTTTTGGAGCGGACTTCCCTTAAAATTCTCAATTGCCGCTGCGGCGTTCGGTTTCGCCGCGCAGGAAGCCGGTGCGCAGAATGATGAGCCTTTGAAGCCCAATGTTGAAAACGTGACGCCGACGAATGCCGGGGATATGCTGTCGCGCGAAGATATCGCTGATTTCCGGGAGAAAGCCGTGGAATTTCGCCGGGAAATCGAGGAAAACCGCCGGGATATGGCCGAAGATATTCTTGAGGCGGCTGAAGGGCTGGATGCCTACAAAAGGCCTGTCCGAAAGGATTTTTCTTCCCGAGAAGACTATAAGCAGGCTCTTTCTTCCTGGAAAGAAGAACATCAGGCTCCGCAGAAAAAAAATTTTGATAATGCCGCAGAGTATGCCGATGCCGTCAGGGATTATAAAGATGCCCTGTCCGAGCGCATGGATGAAAAGATGAGCGTGCTGACCATGCTGAAGCTTCAGGAAATGGGCGGCGTTGTTCAGGAGGCCGCCGTCAATGTGCAGGAAGGAACCGCCGGCGTGCTGGAAAGCGCTTTCAAGTACGGGGCAAAGCTGGCGGATATGGATCCGTCTTCAAAAGAGTATGCACGGACGCTTGGAAAATATAAGAAGGAGGCTTCAAAGCAGGCCCAAAAAATGGCGAGGAAGGTTCGTTCAATGAAAGGCCAGCCCGGGGTCGCCGATGTTCTTCAGGAGATGGGGAACTATCTGCGCAACGAAAAGAAGCTGGACGCCGCAATCGCCAAAGGCGTTATCTCGAATAAAAAAATCGTCAGCGTCAGACCAATGCTCGCCAGTTT
>USCC01000042.1 GCA_900553035.1 uncultured Rhodospirillaceae bacterium
CCGCGCTTTTTTGTGTCGGTTAACGAAAAAATAACGCCTTTTTTATACGGTTAAAACATCGGTGACGTTTTAGGACTTTTTCTGCATGAAACCTTTTTTAAAAGGGTGTCTTCTGGGGTGTGCCCTTCTGAATGCCTCTCCGGCCGTAGGGGCGGGCGGAACAGGGCTGTCCTATGACGAATGGTACGAGGAATTCCGCCGTGAAGCGGTTCAAAACGGCCTTTCGGCACAATCTCTGGATAAGGCGTTCGCCGAAATTGTCCCCATTCCCGCCGTTATTTCATCCGACCGAAAACAGCCGGAACTGCGCAAAGACTTTCAGTCCTACATCGATAACGCCATCAACAGCCTGCGTGTCCGGAAAGCACAGAACCTTTTGAAAACGCATCAGAAAATCTTGAATGAAGTCTATGAAAAATATGGCGTTCCGCCCCATTACCTGGTCGCATTCTGGGGCATGGAGACCGATTTCGGCAATTCTTTCGGCCGCCATCCGATCATTGGCGCTTTGGCGACGCTGGCGTATGATACCCGGCGGCCGGCCTTTTTCCGTTCCGAGCTTTTGAATGCCGTCCGGCTGGTGCAGTACGGGTTGCCTCCGGAAAAAATGAACGGCTCATGGGCCGGCGCCATGGGGAATTTTCAGTTCATGCCTTCAACGTACCTTGAATACGGCGTTGATTATGACGGAGACGGGCAGATTGACCTCTGGAACAGCCTGCCGGATGCAATGGCGTCGGCGGCCAACTACCTGTCTCAGGAAGGATGGAACAAGGATTTGCCGTGGGGACGGGAAGTCTTCCTGCCCAAAAAGTTTGACTGGAATCTGATTGAAAAAAAGAAAACGCTTCGGGAATGGCAGAAAGAAGGCGTCCGTTTTCCGGCGGGGATTGTCCTGACAGAGCCGCTGTCGACCGAAGCCGAGCTTTTCCTTCCGGCGGGCATTCAGGGCCCGGCTTTTCTGGTTTATTCAAATTTCCGCGTGACGATGAAATGGAACAATTCCGTTTTATATTCAATCGCGGTCGGGCATCTGGCGGATCGGATTGCGGGCGGGGGGCCGTTTCTTCGTAAATATGCGGACAAACCCGCCTTTCTGACACTGGAAGACGCTTTGGAAATTCAGAAAATTCTTACGGAACTGAAGCTGTACGACGGTGAAATCGACGGTGTTCTCGGCAAACGGAGCCGTGAAGGAATCCGCCGTTTCCAACAGATGTATGACCTTCCGGCGGACGGCTATGCCGGGCCGTCTCTGCTGCATTTCATGCGCCTTGTCATGAACGGTGAAGTGGAACGCGAACAGCTGACTTTTGATGAAATTGTTGAAATGCAGAAAATCCTTTCCAAGGGCCAGTATTATAAAGGTCCTCTGGACGGCAAGCTGGGTGAAACGACCCGGACGGGGATTGAGCTTTACAAAATCGTTTACGGCATCCGGTCGTCGAAAATTGACCGGCGCCTGCTGGAAAAGATGCGGGTTCAGCATCTGCGTAATATGGAAAACGGAGAAATTGACCCGTTTGTGAAGGAATACCGCCGCAAGGAGGAAAAAAAGCGGCGCGAAGAGATAGCACGCCGGAAAGAAAAAGAACGCCGCGAAGCCCTGGAACGCAAGAAAAAAGCGGAAGAGGAAGCGCGGAAAAAGGCCGAGGAAAAAGCGCGCCTTGAAAAAGAAGCCGCCCAGGAAAAAGCCGAAGAAGAACGGCGGCTTTCCGAACAGAAGGCGGCGACAGAACCTGCTTTGGCGGCCGAACCGGAAAAACCGGCAGCCTCCGAACCGGAAAAAACGTTAAAAAAGGCTGAAAAGGACGAAAAAAAAACATAAGCATCTTCCTTGATTCCGACGGGTAATGCCGTTATGCTTTGGTCTATAACCTCCAGATTTGGGACAAACGAATGCCTTCCATTTTTAAAATGCTTTTATTGTCAACGGCTCTGACTTTGACGGGATGCTCCGACGGAACCCAACTCTTTTCCTCATCCCCGTCTTCAGGTTCGCCGCAACAGGGCGCGGACGGTGCTTCCGGCGGATATTACAAGGTCGGAACCCCATATCAGGTATCCGGAGTCTGGTATTATCCGAAGGAGGATTTCGGTTACAAGGAAATCGGCGTCGCGTCCTGGTACGGCCCGGATTTTCATAACGGCATTACGGCGAACGGCGAGCTGTATGACATGCACGGTCTGACCGCCGCGCACCGAACTTTGCCGCTTCCCAGCATTGTACGCGTCACCAACCTTCAGAACGGCCGATCCCTTGTCCTGCGCGTCAATGACCGGGGGCCGTTCGTCAACAACCGCATTATTGATGTGTCCATGCGCGCGGCGCAGCTTTTGGGGTTCAAGGATACCGGCACGACACAGGTTCAGGTCGAAATCCTTCCCGAGGAAAGCAAGGCGCTGAGGGACGAACTGCAGGCCGGCGCTCCGACAGGCGCGCGCGAGCAGATTGACGTTTCCATCACGCAGGAAGCCGCTTCGCTGGAAAGTGTCCCGGTTCAGGGGATTCGTCCGGCTCCCCCCAAGGATTTGTCGGCATCACCGGATTATCCGCGTCTGGCCAATCCGCGTCCGGGACTGGCCGCGACGGATGCGCCTCTGATCGCATCGGCCGCCGCCGCTCCGTCCAGCCCATACAACGACTGGGATGAAGACCTTTCCAAGGCTCAGGCCGAAAAGGCATATACGCCCCCCGCGCCTCCCAAAAAGGCGCCCGCTCCGAAAAAAGCCGCGGCAAAACCGGCGGAAAAGCCTGTAAAACCCAAAGCTTCCGCCAATGTCGTTCCCATGACAGACGTCGCGCCGGGGTACTATGTCCAGGTTGGCGCTTTCGGCAGCATTGAAAACGCGAATAAAATGAGAGAGAGGGTTTCCCGTTTCGGATCTGTCGTGACGACACCGGTTTCCGTGAACGGAAAAACGCTCTACCGTGTCCGGCTGGGGCCGTCAAATGCCCAAAAAGCGCTGGAAACGATGGATCGCGTGACATCGGCCGGCTTCTCCGGAGCCCGCCTGGTTGAAGAGAAGGGGACTTCCGCCGCCGGACGGCGTCTGGATAATGAATTCTAAAAACATCGGGGTATTGTGGATGACTTTTTCCTATAAGAAATTTCTGCTGTCAACGGCATTTGCCCTGGCATGTCTTCCGTTTGGGGCAAATGCTTTGGAAACCAAGGCCAAACAGGCTATTTTGATGGACTTTGATACCGGCACGGTTCTGTTTGAAAAGAACGCCGAACAGCCGATGCCTCCGGCTTCGATGAGCAAGCTGATGACGGCGTATATCATTTTTGACAAGCTGAACAACGGAAGCCTGGCCATGGACGACGTCTTTACCGTCAGCGAAAACGCCTGGCGCAAAGGCGGGGCAAAAACCGGAAGTTCAACAATGTTCCTGAAAATCAACGATAAGGTCAAGCTGAAGGATCTGCTGCGCGGCATTATCGTACAGTCCGGAAATGACGCCTGTATTGTTGCGGCCGAGAATATTGCCGGGTCGGAAAAGGAATTTGTGGAGATCGCCAATAAAAAGGCCGAAGAGCTGGGGTTGACGGAGACGCATCTGGTCAATTCGACAGGATGGCCTCATCCGGATCACAAAATGTCGCCGCGGGATCTGGCCGTTCTGGCGCAGCGCCTGATTCGTGATTTTCCGGAGTACTATAATATTTATTCGGAAAAATCGTTTAAATACAATGGAATATGGCAGGAAAACCGCAATCCTCTCCTGTTCAGCATGCCCGGTGTTGCCGACGGGATCAAAACCGGCCATACATCCGTTTCGGGATACGGACTGACGGCTTCGGCCAAAAAGGACGGACGCCGGCTTATTTTGGTCATCAACGGCCTGAAAACGATGAAAGAGCGCGGGCAGGAGGCTGAACGCCTGATTTACTGGGGCTTCCGCGATTTCGACAATTACACTGTTCTGAAAAAAGACATCCGGGTCGTCAGCGTTCCGGTCTGGCTGGGTGAGCAGAAAACCGTCGCCGCCGTCCCCGAGGAAGACCTGATCCTTACTCTGCAGAAAGGGGCACAGAAAGACATCCGGGCGGTCGTTTCTTATGAAGAGCCTCTGAAAGCTCCGATTAAAAAGGGACAGAAAATTGCCACTTTGACCCTTCAGGTTCCCGAACGCGAAAGCATCGTCGTTGACCTGGTCGCGGCAAATGATGTGAAGAAGCTTGGCTATTACGGACGTTTAAAAGAAACGATCAAGTATTTGCTTTTTAAAGAAAATTAGGATAGGGACCGTGGCGAATAAAAATTTTTTCATCACGTTTGAAGGCGGCGAGGGTACCGGAAAATCGACGCAGACAAAGTTGTTGGCGGATTTTCTGGAAAAACGGGGCATATCGTGTCTTCTGACGCGTGAACCGGGCGGATCCCCGGGAGCCGAAGAAATCCGGAACCTTGTCGTCAAAGGCGAAGTCGCCCGATGGGACGCCATGACCGAAGCGCTTTTGATGTTCGCCGCACGCCGGGATCATCTGGCGCATAAGATATGGCCGGCTTTGCGGGACGGGCGAACCGTAATCTGCGACCGCTTTGCTGATTCCACCATGGCTTATCAGGGGTTCGGGTACGGCGGAAAGGGTTTGAAGCCCGAAGATGTCCAAAAGCTGTACGATATCGTCATCGGAGATTTTAAGCCCGATTTGACCATCATTATGGATCTGCCCATAGAAAAGGGATTGGAAAGGGCGCTGAAACGTGACGCTTCCTCCAACCGGTATGAACGTATGGGGGCGGCTTTTCACGAAAACCTCCGGCAGGCCTTTCTGACAATTGCCCGTCAGGAACCCGGGCGGTGCGCTGTTGTCAACGCCGACAGGCCCATTGAAGAGTTGCATGAGGAAATTGCGGCTCTGGTCACCGAACGTCTGCTTTTGAAGGAATAAAGCGTATGGACGTCCTTTCTCCTGAAACCCAGCCCTTTCTGTTCGGCCATGATGCCGAAGAGAAAACTCTGGCGGAATTATGGGCGAGGGGGACTTTGGCGGGGTCCTGGCTTTTCTGTGGCCCCAAAGGGGTCGGGAAGGCAACGCTTGCGTACCGGCTGGCGCGTTTTGTTCTGGCGCAGTCTTCGCAGGAAAAAGGCCTTTTCGGTGAAGAGCCCGCGCCGCTTTCAATGGACATGCCGGTTTCCCACCCGGTTTTCAGGGCTGTTTCCCTGAGGGCGCATCCCGGATTGAAGGTCATTGAACGTGTTTTAAAGGACGACGAGCTCAAAAGCCGGCAGGCTTTGATTGAATCCGGAAAAGCGCTTGACCCCGAAGCCGAAAAAGAGCGCAAACGCTTTGATGAAATCCGCGTATCGGACATCCGGGAGGCCGGAGATTTTCTTCGACGGACATCGGCCGCAGGCGGATGGCGGGTCATGATTATTGATTCCGCCGATGAAATGAATACCAATGCGGCGAATGCGCTGCTGAAATCGCTCGAGGAGCCGCCGTCCAGAACGATTATCGTCCTTGTCAGTCACAGCCCCGGACGTCTGCTGCCGACAATCCGGTCGCGGTGCCGGCGTTTGACGCTGAAGCCTCTGAAAAAGGACGTCCTGGCCGAATTCCTGATGCAGAACAGACCGGATCGGACGGAAGACGAAATAAACGCGCTCTCTCTTCTGGCCGACGGAAGCCCGGGTTTGGCTCTGACTTTGGCGGACGGAGGCGGGCTTGAACTCTTCAGGGGCATTCTGGAGCTTTTCCGCCGCTTCCCGGATTTTTCCATTCCGGCTTTATACGATTTTGCCGAAAAAACATTGAAAGATAAAGAAAAAATGAGGCTCGCGCAGAGTCTTCTGCTTCAATGGCTGGTGCGTACGGGGATAAGTCTCTCGGCCGGGGATGCGGCCGAACACATTCTGCCGGAGGAAGGCGAAATTATCCGAAGAATTGGAGAAGTTCTGGCCCCGGTTGATTTGATGGAGATATCCGAAGAAATTCGCGGAATATTTCAGGACATCGATTTGGATCAGAAGCAGACCTTTGTCAACGCCTGTTTAAAAATACAAAAAGAAGGGGAAAAATGAACCTGACAGACAGCCATTGCCACTTGGATTATCCGGATTTCGAACCTGAAATAAGGGAAGTCATTCAAAGAGCCCGGGATGCCGGAATAAGCAGAATGCTGACGGCGGGGACACGGCTGCAGGATACGGAAAAGGCTTTCAACCTGACGGAACGTTACCCTTTCATTTTTTGTTCGGTCGGGACGCATCCCGAATATGCCCGGGAAGAGCTTCCATCAACCTCTGTTGCAAAAATATGCGATGCGGCTCTGCACCCGAAAGTTCTGGGGATCGGTGAAACCGGGCTGGATTATCATTACAGTCCCGATTCAAAAGAAGAACAGCAAGAGCTTTTCCGTCTTCATCTGAAAGCCGCGAAAGAATGCCGGCTTCCGGTAATTGTTCATTCCCGTGATGCCGAAGAAGATACGATCCGTCTTTTGAAAGAAGAAGCGTCTTCCGAACTGAGGGGTGTTCTGCACTGTTTTTCATCAAAAGCCGTGCTGGCCGAAGCCGGTCTGGAGATGGGATTTTATGTTTCCGCATCCGGCATCATCACGTTCCGAAAAGCGGAAGAGTTGCGTGAAATTTTCCGCCGCGTCCCGCTTGACCGGCTTCTGATTGAAACGGATGCGCCGTTCCTGGCTCCGGCGCCGTACCGCGGAAAAAGGAACGAACCATCCTACCTTATTAAAACGGCTGAAGTTCTGGCTGAAATAAAAGGGGTCTCTGTCGAGGTTCTTGCCGAAACGACGACAGAGAATTTCATGACACTCTTCAGAAGGTCTTTTTAAGATGAAGGTGCGGATTTTAGGATGCGGGTCAGCCGGAGGGGTTCCCATGATCAGCCGGGGGTGGGGAGCCTGTGATCCCAATAATCCCAAAAACCGCCGTTTGCGGACATCTTTGATGGTTCGGCACAATGACAAGAATATTCTGGTTGATACAGGACCGGATTTAAGGGAACAACTCCTGCAGGCGCGTGTCAATACGCTTGAGGCTGTCCTGTATACCCACGAACATGCGGATCATACGCATGGCCTGGATGATTTACGCGAAGTCAACCGCGTTATGGAAAAAGGCATTCCCATCTATGCCAATCCAACCACGTTGAACCTCCTGAAATCCCGTTTTGGGTATGCTTTCCAGCCGATCCATGTGGGGAAAGAACCGTTTTTTCATCCCTGGCTGGAGCCGAACCTGATCATTCCCGGAGAAGCCTTCCGTGTTGCCGGTCTGAAAATCACTCCATTTGCACAGGATCATGAATGGACGACAAGCATCGGATTTCGCATGAAAAATTTTGGTTATTCGACAGACGTCGTGCATCTGTATGATTCGGCGCTTTCGGTTTTGAAAGGGATTGATGTCTGGGTTGTCGGCTGTCTTTCCGGCAAAGACCATCCCAGCCATGCGTCCATAAACCGCGTTCTGGAGTGGGTTGACATACTGAAACCTGAAAGGACGATTTTAACCCATATGTCCATCGGGATGGACTATGATGAATTATGCCGGACGCTTCCCAAAGGCGTTGAGCCAGGTTACGATGGGATGGAATTTGAAGTGTCTTAAGAACACGTTTTTCTGCCGGAAACGTTTTTGTTGGCTTCAGGCATCCGGAAAAGCTTCGTGACTTTCACGGATACGTTTTTTCAAGCCGTGCTTATCCGTTCGGATAACAGTTGATGTAAATCACGTTCACATATCAGGTCTCTCGTCCCAACAGCCCTTTGATTTTTCAAGGGGCTGTTTTTTTATTGGCATCGGTAAAGGGGAAGGGAGTTTTTGTAAGCAACAAAAAATACTTACACCGACGAGAGCGTTTCTTCGGATGTTCCTAAAGAGCACGCCGCACGATTTACTGCCGCAAAAAACGTATATTGTTATAGTATTTTTCGACGATACGTTAACAATGAAACTTGAATTGTCACATAAAGCCTGTTTATAAGCCTGTGCAAACAATTGTACTCATGCCCCAAGAAATAGGGATTAACATGATGATTTAAAACTAATTTTTATCAGAGTACATAATACATAATTGTCGCATAATGTCTATTATGTTAAATATGGTATTAGAAAAATGTTACAACAAAATGAAAAGAGATAAGGAAAAGCTTACGGTAGCCTAGAAAGAGACGAAAATTAAAGCCAAAAACGACATGAAGGGTTTTTATTCGCTGCCTTTCTGTTTTTAAGGAGTGAAAAAAATGAACGATCAACAGCAGCTGATAAAAATCAAATCCAGTCTGATTGAAATGACATATCAAACAAACGACATGTTACGGCTCATAAAAAGAATGATCAAAACGCCTCCCACATATCCAATAAGAGAAAATCATAAAACATACAGGAAAATAGATTACTGGATCAGCCGAGGCATGCAGAAAAAGGAAGCCATAGAATTAATCGCATCAGACATCGGAAAAAGCCGATATGATTTGGAATACTCGTATAATCAGTTCCACAAAAGAAACAAAGCCCTGGAACGATATGCACAAAGGTATTTTGTAAAAATCTTGAGAAAAAATGATTTTAAAATGGATAAGATTGCCGTAATGCTCGATATAAGCACTGTGCACGCTTACAGGCTGTTAAATGAGAAAATCCCGGATTTTGATGAGATATGAGCCCCTTACCGGGATTATTTGTCTTCCCCCCTGCACCCCCGAAGGGGGTTGGTCTTGTTTCGTCAAGGGTAAAGGCTTCGCCCGAAAAGGAGGTCTCCCCAGGTTTCGGGCCAAGGCCCTGCCAACCTGGGAGATACCCCTCCTCCTTTTCGCCCTTGACCAAACGCTTTTCTCTCTTCGCCGAGGGGCAGACAAACAAAAAGGAACGCGTTCCTTTTTGCTTGCCCTTCCCTCTGTGTAAGAGAGAGGCTCAATAATCAAAAAAGAATTGCGTTTCCCGTTCGATACTTTTAGAACGGGGGTGTGGCGGGTTTTCTCTTCCCGTCACCCTTGGCCGGGAACACCGGCTGAAAGGAGGTGAGTATAATTCTCACATTCGTAAAGATAGGTCGACTGGCTTTGCTGGTTGTCCTTTTTACCTTAGCTTTTGTTTCTAAAGCATGGTAGAAAAAAGCCCCGGATGTTCATACCATCCGGGGCAATTCTCTTTTTTAGGTGAGCAATATCTCACATTCACTTATTATAATGCCATTTCCGATATCATATTTCAATATCTAAATGACCTCGATGTGCAGGAGCAGGAGAATCTCTGTTTTCTCCATTGTCTTGCTGGAGGTCGCGAAAAATTCCGGCAAGAATGACAAGCCCGCCTTGCTGGAGCTGTCTTTATTTTCTGTAAGGCCACCTAATACTAGCACTTCGCCGCTTTTCGCCGAGATGCTGGTGCGCATCTCGCGTTTGACAAGGGTCGGACTGTTGTTTACGCCGTTCAGGGTCTCCGCGAAGTTGCTCATTTCCTGACGAACTTCCAGATTAACAATGTCGCGCAGTATTTCCGGGGTGATTTCAAAAATCACGCCGGAAGAACGATATTCAATCGACTGAACCGCCGTTCCGTCTTGATAATTCACATTGCCGAGTGTCGGAACGTCGCGGCCGACGGTTAATTTTGCTGTTTTAGTACTCCGGACCCGCAAGCTTGGCCGACTGATAATTTTCAATCGGTCATCTTTGGAAAGAGCCGACAGATAAAAATCAACGTCAGAGTTTTTAAAGCTGAGAAAATTCGAGAGTTTTGTGCCATTAGAAATCACAATTCCGGCATTTTTAAAAGCGTCCGCCACAATTGATAAGCTACTGGCTTTGTTATCAGTTGTAGAAACTTCATAAATGTAGCCATTAATGACAAGCTCCTGTTCTTTTTTATCGTATTGTTTCAAAACCTTCTGAAGCCGGACCAGGTCTTTTTGAGAGCCAAAATAGATTAGACGAGAAGAATCACCGGAAAAGCGGCCAGAGAAAAGGCCGGATAAACTGGCTTTTAAATCATCGACCCTTTTAAATTTAGGGCGATACACAAAAAAATCATAATCTTCCGGGACATCTTTTTTTTGCTTTGAAAAAACGTAATCAACCCCTTCGCGTTCCTCAAGAAAATAGCCTAAAGAATCAAGAAGTTGTGTCCATCGAGCTTTATCGGAAATATCATGAAACCGAGCCGAAATAAGCCTGTTATCCTGAAGAACCTCCGGTTGAAGGACATAAGGATCGCCAAGTGTATCACGATAAACTAATGTTGCGAGCTGAGAAATTGTAACAGAAGATAAATCGTATTCCCGGCGCGGCGATTGAGATATGGCTGGAACCGACAAAAGAACGACAAGAAATGAGAAAAAAATCAATCGTTTCATAATCCTAACATCCCTTTCGTCTCCTTTTTATCAGCACCGAAATCCCCGGAAAAATAAGAAGCCGTCTCGCCGTCAATATCAGCGGAAAGCATAGAACCGTAGCCATTGAAGCGAGATGGGCTTTCAAAACGAAACGCGCCTTTATTATCAATTAGAACAACCCAGCGCATGTTGTTTGCATTGATGATCCCTAATATCCGCCATTTCGAAACGACCGGTATCACACTTGCCGGCGATACTTTCGGCTGAGAGGAAGCAGGATGAGGTAAAACCAGCGAAGTACTTTTTACATGGCTTTCAGGCTTAAAAAAACTCATAAATTTTATGACAGCGTAAATCGTAAAAAAAGGGAGAAGACCGAAAATAACAATCCAGTGTTTTTTAATGAACTTCTGCCTTTTATCAACTTTTAACTCTACCCCTGAACCCGCGGCATAGCTTTTATAAAGTGGAAAAATCTCAGGATTATAATTATGAACTTCCGGTGCAGAGCTGGATTTATGTTCTTTTCCTTCAAACTTTAACACACGGTAAGAACTTGGAAATCCGAGCATTTTAAGCTTTTTACACTGAAAATTAAATTCAATAACGTCCAATAAAAAACGAGGAAAGTCCCGAATGCTCTGTGACATCAAAGCTAAATCGCAACATATTCCTATATCATCAGTAAAATGTCGATGTTCACGGAAAAAGATTTTATGTTCCTTGGGGTACTTTTCACCCGTTCCCCAAAATCTGTACGCTTCATCAATACAGACAAGATCACCCGGTTGCACGAAAGATTGACACCCCTGAAATGTCGGGAAAAAATCAGGCTTTTCAATATCAGAATGGCTACAATAAAAAATATCGCCCGTATCGTGATAATCAATTTTAAACTTCTGAGAAACATATTCTTTTATCTTCTCAGCATTCAATCCATCGATGTTTGAAACAACCCGACGCCCTACAGCAACGGCCGGGATAATCACGCTTGAAACGCATTCATACGTCTTACCAGATCCCATAACACCCCAGTAACAAACGATGCTCATCTTCTTATCCTATAAGCGGAATTCGGCGAATCATGAAACGAAGAAGCGCTGCCGATATACATATGCTGATACCCGGCGTCATTTGAAAAAGGTCAAGAAAATACCAAAGACCAGATGGTATTTGTGAAAGTTCGGCCGGAAGTCCGGAGAAAGTTGGGAGTTTCGTTGACAAATATTCAATAAATTCACTGACAACGTAATACAAGCCGAAGAAAAGCACGAATTTGACAATTATGCCTTTTAAAAGAAACCCCAAAGCGGTATTTAGAGCTGATACTAAAATTCCGTACATCGCGTTAGGCCTCCAGAACAATGAACAACGCGAATAAAAGCCAGACAGCGCCCATAACAGACTGTATTAAAGTCCGGTGCTCCTCAAAAACAGAGCAATGAGTGTCAATCACGTAAGTGTCCCCCCATAATTCAAAAGTCGCGGTTGGACATTCTCCGGAATGAGCCGGCATTTCAAAGCTTTGAAGCGACGGAAAAAGACGGAAAATAGGGGCTAAAATATGCTCAGCCGTCGGAATATCAGATAAAGCAGGCGCCGGAACGCCCGGGTCAGGACCAAAATCAACTGAAACATCAACATTAATATCCGCACTAGGAGTTCCGCCTGGATTACTCCCCTGCCCGCCCGGGTCGGTACCGGGGTCAGGATCCGTTCCCGGGTTCGGATCTGTGCCGGGATCTGGCGTAGAACCGATGGATAAATCAACATCTGGAACGCTATTAATATCCGGAATTTCGACCATACCGTGACCGAGTTCCGGCATTGTTACAGAATCAAGGTTGACTGAACCGGAAACATACGGCTCACCATCATAACCTTCTTCCTGAGCCACCTGCCGCCAGGCCTCATTAATAAATTTTTCAAGCAAATTCTGATTTAATGGCTTATTTTCGTCGATGCCGAAATCTTCAACATAATCCTCAATCTTATACGTACCAGACGGCATAATCCCGGTTTGTCCGGCTTTAAAGCGAGGAAAAAGGTTAATATCATCAACATCAGCCAAAAACCCCGGCAAAGGTTGACAGCCCGTTGAACTACCGACCCGACCGAACGTGCCTTCAGGACAAGATACTATGCCCTCATAAAGGAAATAAAGCCGGTTTTCCTTAGTACGTCCGTCGTCAAGAAGAATCATGACAGGAATGCTATAGCCCGCGAATTTCCGACGGTCTCCCATGTCGTTTAATTCATAATACGGCGAAAAAAGACTTGAATTATACCAAAAAGACTTGATTTTATCCTTTGTATAGCCCGGATTTTCAAGATAATCATAAATCATAGAAGGATGCGTAGTAAGCCATTTCATTGTTGTTTGAATATGTTGGCTCGAAGTATCTCTGTCCCACTCAGCCGAAGAAGTACGGTAAAGATTGTACGTACCCCAAAGATGGCCAGATGAATTTGTCTGTCCGCGTAGGTCGAGCGGTTGCTGAACGTCGCCGCCCATAATAGGAAGGTCTGAATAACAATACGGGCCAACACAATTGCCAACAGACTGGCTTGTATTGCTATAAATTGTGGGGAAAGATTTATCAAATGGATTAAATATCTGATAGATTGAAAAAGTTCCATCCTCAGAGCGTTTAAAATTAACAGTTTCATTTTCATCTGTTAATTTAACAGACATGTTTTTATTTAAGGGCCAAACAGCAAGAAGGGTTGCGAGAATTAGGCTAATCCATGACTTGGGACCGATTTTTAAAGCAATCGTCGTAACTGAAACTTTAAGATAATCGCTGATTTTCGTGACCGTCGCGGCACATCTGTTATCATTCGCGGCACACACGCTATAAACAGCATCAGAAACGGCACTTTTAAAAGATTCCGCCGAAAAAGCCGCTTGAGCGGCCGATTGAAAAAAAACACAATAAATAAGGGTTAAAGTAAAAAGCTTTTTCAATAATTCAATCCCTTCACAACGGCCCAGCCGCAGACCATTCCGAAACTGAAAAAAAGAAGATACCACCAATCAATAATCATTATAAAAACTCCTCTTTTCCCGTGCGTCCTCATGAATTGCGGGCGCACGGAAAAAGAGGGGGCGCGCTCCCCTCTTCCGTTAAGCTTTACGGATTGCGGATTTCACCCACGAGATGCCCTTCATTGCAAGCAAAACACCGACCGTTGCGGCCGCAACACCGAGTAACGCCGTAATAACAGAGCTGAAATCGACTGCCGAAACAAGTGAGCTCAAATCAACGCCAGAGCTAGGAGTTTCCTGTGAAAAAGCCGGAGCTGCGGCGAACAGCGAAAAAGCCGCAGAATATGCCAAATACTTAATTTTCTTCATTTTTTACATCCTCTTCAAAATCCGGGAAAACGCCCGGCACGCATAAGCCTTTTCGGCCTACAGGTTTTTAACAAATCGTAAAATCGTACCGATGTTTTTACTCAAAAGATAAAGACCAACAACAGCACAAAAACTGAAACTGAAAAACTGAGCCGCTTTGGCTGCATCGAAAAAAGATGGATCATACGTCAATATGTATCCCGGAACAACTTGAGGAATATAACCCGCCGGGCAAATGCCGCTCACCCCATATTTTTCAACGCAAACCAAAAACTGATACATTTCTAAAATCCCAGTTTCAATGGATCCAACATCTTAAAAGACTGATAACGCGGAACAGCCTTATTCCCGCGAAGGTCAAAATCAATCTGAACCTCATAATATGCAGGAACCGAAGTAATACCCTGTAAAACCTGACGATCGCCGCGCATAAAGCATTTTTCAAAAACTTCAAGGCCCCTACCCCCGTTATTTTCATTGCGAAGCTGGGCAAAATAAAGTTTCTGCCCCGGAATAAGCTCTCCTGTCTGCTTATCAGTCAGTTCAAATGCGCGATCCAAACCCAATACTAAAACCTTAATCGTTTGCATCTCTTTTTCCTTTCAAAAACCCCTCAAAAAAAACAAGCAGGACGGGGTTTATATCCCACTATGCGGCACAGTCAACGTACTTGTAACGTTCTCGAGATCGTTCAACCTTTTCCTGATGCCGCTTATCAAGTTCAATTTCTCTAAGAACCATTTGAAAAATAACGTAAATATCATGTTCTTTGTACAAGCCTCTGTTTTTTAAAACAGATAAACTGCGCATATCGCCAGCAATCCTTTTAATACCCTGTTCTTGTAAAATTGCGCGCTTGCCCGTAACGTATTTGCCAATTGAAAGACCAAAACTTTCACAGCAGAAAACCCGACGAACATATGTATAAACAGGGTGATAAGGCCAACGAGAACGATTCTTATCGGTAAAACTCGGAACTGTTAAACGTCTAATATTTAAAGCTTCACTAATTAATTCATTACGGAAAGCCTCAAAATCTTCGAAAGTTCGGATACCGCGATTCCTCAAAAATTCACTAAAAAAACGGATTTCAAAGCGAAAAACATCCTTTTTTGCGTTCATTCCCCACAATTTAAAAAAATAAGTCTTACCCGAAGACTGACAGATTTCTTTAGCCTTGTCATAAATCTGAAGCTGTAAACTATTTTTTGAACCTATCGTAAGAGTATCAAAACGGCCTTGTGTAATATAAAAAGATAACAATTCATCTTGACGAACTTTGCAACGGGAAGGAACAACCAGACCATCTAAAATTGAAGGCCTTAAACAAAAAGAAAATTCCTCACTATAAAAATCGGTCGCAACGTCAACTCGACTTAGTCTCACATAATCATCGGAAAAAGGTTTGGATATAAAACCGAGCATACGCCGGACCTCAGTCCGAAGAACGTCCGCGCCCCATTCACAAAGGCCTGCTGACAGATAACGAACTGAAACAGACCATTCTTTTTCAGGATTAGCGATTAAAAAAATCAAATCATCATTTTGAACCAAGAATCGGAAGCCGCGGGGAGCACTTTCAGAAATCTGATATTCAACCTTGCCCATTTTAAACGGAATTGTAACAGGATGACCGGCTGAAATGGCTTCATCTTTTTTATGTTCTAACATCGAAACAAAATCATCATGAAGCCTGACGTTATAACACTCTTGTAAACTGTCATACCCCTGCCACAGAAATTTAAAATACCCTTTCTCTGGCTCAGTTTCCGAGACGTCGCGAAGTTTTTTTAATTTCGGGGTGTAGACCATACAGCCCCTATTAGATAATGGGGCTGTATCTTTTAACGTCGATAAATCTGTCATAAAAGCTCTCCGATAATTAATAATCTATGGTTATTAAAAATGATAATAACTAATTACAGGCATTGTCAAGGCAAAAACGATAAGAGATAATTATTAATAAAAAATCGATTCTGTTAGCCAAAAGGAGGCCTCACAATGAGAAAAGTCCAAGATTACATTTCAGAAGCCCGGAAAAAAAAAGGAATATACAGCAACAACAAATTAGCATCTGCTATAGGATTAACAGGACCAGCAATCGTAAATATTGTAAAAAATAAAGCCCTTCCAGCGGAAGAAACGATTTTAAAGTTAGCAGAACTTGCCGATATCCCCCCAGAAGAAGCTCTTCTTGATTTATCAATTTGGCGTGCAAAATCACCTGAAGCTAAATCGACATGGGAAAACATTAAAAAGCTTCTAAATACAGCGGCAATGACTGGATCAATGTTATACATAACAGCTTTGAATGCCGCAGAAAACAACGATTTTATAACGATAGCAAAAATAATAAAAAACACAATTAATGTCTATTATGTTAAATGACACAGGGAGGCCAAGCTTGACAACGGGTTGTTTAACAAAGAAACTTTGAACGGGCTGTTGAAAAATATCAATTCTGAAAGGTTTTAAAATGATGAATGATAAAATGAAACTCAAAGTCCAAATCATGGCGCTTAGAGATCAAATCGATCTGCTCAGCAAAGAAGCTCGGAAAATCATTAACGACATAGAAGTCCTGCCGGCACCGATGAATTATAATCCCAAGCCTGCGCGTTTCGTTGAAAAGATCCATCGATTGATAGCTCTAGGTCACGATGAGCCCGAAGCCATCCGTATCGCCGGAGAAAATTTCGAGTATTCACGCGAAACGGCCTGTTATTTCTGGGCCAGAGCCAAAAATCATAAAAAAGGCCTCAGAAGCTACGCTTTCACATTTTTAGCTAAAAAATTAAAAGACAAAGGCTACAGCATCCGAGTTATCGCTCAAATGCTTGATACGTCGCCAGCCAATATTTCAAGGCTGATAAAAAAGGAACTGGTATGATGGTATGGTGCATTCTGATTAAACTGGCCGATATCGGCGTATTCTTTACCTTCAGTTCTCTTTATATATAGAGAGATGCCCCTCACCGGGCTTATTTATCTTCCCCCTGCACCCCCAAAGGGGGTTGGTCTTGTTTCGTCAAGGGTAAAG
>USCC01000043.1 GCA_900553035.1 uncultured Rhodospirillaceae bacterium
CATGACAGAAGCGTCGTCCGCTTCATGAACGTATGCACCCCCAGGCCGGACGAAAACCGGGCACTGCGGGCCGTGGGCAGAACATGGTTCGGGCCGCCGATATAATCTCCTACCGCTTCGGGCGTGTGCGCCCCTAAAAAGATGGAACCGGCATGATGTATACGCTTGCACAGCTCTTCGGGTTCGCGAACAAACAGCTCCAGATGCTCCGGCGCAATCCGATCCGTCAGGACACTCGCCTGCTCCTCAAGGTTTTCCACAATGAAAACCGCTCCGTTGTTTTCCCAGCTCTGCCGCGCGATGTCCTTTCGGGAAAGCGTTTCAATCTGCGCCGCCACCTCTTTTTCAACTGCTTCGGCCAGGGAGGGCGAATCCGTTATCAGAATGGACTGCGCCGATACGTCATGTTCGGCCTGTGACAGCAGATCTGCGGCGACCCAGTCCGGACGCGCGGTTTCGTCGGCAATGACAAGGATTTCCGACGGCCCGGCAATCATATCAATGCCGACTTTTCCGAAAACCTGCCGTTTTGCCGCCGCCACAAAAGCATTGCCCGGACCGACAATCATGTCCACCGGGCGAATCGTTTCCGTCCCGAACGCCAGCGCGGCAATCGCCTGTGCCCCGCCGACACGGTAAATCTCATCAATACCGACGCATTCGGCCGCCGCCAGAACCAACGGATTGATTTTTCCATCCGGTGACGGAACAACCATCACAATACGTTTCACTCCCGCCACCCGGGCCGGTATCGCATTCATCAGCACGGATGACGGATACGCCGCCGTACCGCCCGGGACATACAGCCCCGCCGCCGACACCGGAGTCCACCGCCACCCCAGCAGAGCGCCCGTCTCATCACTGAACATACGGCTTTCCGGAAGCTGCTTTTCATGAAAAGCCTCAATCCGCTCGGCCGCCAGATACAGCGCATCCCGTGTTTCCTTATCGCATTTCTTCACCGCGGCGGCGATTTCCTTTTCCGACACGCGCATCGTTTCCGGCGTCAAATCCAACCGGTCGAAACGCGACGTATATTCCAGGACGGCGGTATCGCCGCGAGTCCGAACATCACGAAGAATTCCCGCCACCGCCTCGTCAACATCCGGCGCGGTTTCACGCTTCATGTTCAAAAAGGACACAAAACGCTTTTCAAAATTTTCATCGCGGAGATCAAGCATTAAAGTCATGTAAAGCCTCTTTGAATTTATCCAGCCAGAAAGTCATTTCCGCCGTTTTCGTTTTAAAGGCGCCGCGGTTCATGATCAGCCGCGACGAAACGTCCAGAACGTGCTCGATTTCCACCAGCCCATTTGCCTTCAGAGTCGCCCCCGAGGACACAACATCCACAATCCGGCTGCACAGCCCGATCGTCGGAGCCAGCTCCATCGCGCCGCTCAGCTTGACGCATTCAGCCTGTATGCCCTGCGCCTGATAATACTTTTTTGTAATGTTCGGGTACTTTGTCGCCACGCGCACATGCCCCGCACGCCGCAGGTCGTCCTCTTTGAACCGGGCGGGCGCCGCGACGGACATCCGGCATTTGCCAATCCCCAGATCAATCGGCGCGTAAATTTCCGTATAGTCGAATTCCGCCAAGACGTCATTGCCGCACACGCCCAGCTGTGCCGCGCCGAAAGCGACAAACGTCGCCACGTCAAAACTCCGGACGCGGATCAGTTCAATCTCCGGAACATTTGTCTTAAAACGCAAAAGACGCGATTTGTCATCAAAAAAAGCCGCTTCCGGCTCTATGCCGACCGCCCTGAAAAAGGGTATCGTTTCTTCCAAAATCCGCCCTTTGGGCAGAGCCATCACCAATCCCGACATTTCACTCCCCACGCAGACGCTCTATTGTTGCGCCGCAAGCCGACAGTTTTTCCTCCAGATGTTCGTAACCGCGATCCAGATGATAGACGCGGTTGACGATCGTCTCCCCCTCCGCCGCCAGACCGGCCAGCACCAGCGAAACCGACGCCCGCAGATCCGTCGCCATGACTTCCGCTCCATACAGCCGGGGCACACCGCGGATAATCGCCGAAGAAGAGCCGTGAACGTTAATGTTGGCGCCCATACGGGCCAGTTCGGGGACATGCATGAACCGGTTTTCAAATATCGTTTCCGTAATCAGTGAAGCGCCGCTTGCCGTCGCCAGAAGCGCCATCATCTGCGCCTGAACATCCGTCGGGAAACCGGGATACGCTTCGGTCATCACATCCGTCCCGATCAGATAGGCGTCTTCCGCATTGGCGATGAAACCGTCTTCCGTTTCCTTCATTTCAACGCCAAGTTCAGTCAGAATACGCGCCACAGCCGCCATGTCATACATATTAGCGTCCGTCATTTCAATGCACCCACGCGTAATGGCGGCCGCAATGGCGTACGTCGCGGCTTCAATCCGGTCGGCAATGACTTTATGCGTTGCGGCGTGCAGCTTTTCCACACCGTCGATGACCAGCTTGCTTGACCCGACACCGGAAATTTTTGCGCCCATTTTAATCAGGCATTCGGCCAGGTCTGAAATTTCGGGTTCCTGTGCCGCATTGCGCAGAATCGTCCGGCCGTCGGCCAAAACCGCCGCCATCAGCAGGTTTTCCGTGCCGCCGACAGTTACTTTCGGGAAAACGATTTCGGCACCGTGGAGTTTTTCGGGGACAGTCGCGACAATGTAACCTTCTTTCAGGGTGATTTCGGCCCCCATTTTCTCCAAAGCCGTCAGATGCAGATCAACCGGCCGCGTACCGATGGCGCATCCGCCGGGCAGAGACACCTTTGCCTTTCCGAAACGCGCCAGCAGAGGCCCCAAAACCAGGATGGAGGCACGCATCCGCCGGACAATATCATAAGGCGCTTTCAAGTTCGGAATATTTTTCGCATCCAGACATAACGCTCCGCCGTCCAGATCCGTCAGCGTCAGCGCGACGCCGTGCTGGCTGAGCAGATCGGCCATTGTAATAATGTCCGCCAGATGGGGAAGATTAGTCAGGGTCAGCGGTTCTTCAGACAGGAGACAGGCGGCCATCAGGGGAAGCGCGGCGTTTTTTGCGCCGCTGATTTTGATGCGCCCCTTCAAAGGCGTTCCGCCGACAATGCGAATGCGATCCATTAACGATATCCTTAACTCAAAACAATCAAGACTTTTTTAATCTACTCCGGTCCGTTGGGCAAGTCGTAAATTCCGCCGTCGGCATCGCTTTGTTCCGCCGGAGGATTTCCGAGTTCCCCGATAAGGCGTCGTTCTTCAATCTGCCGGCGCCGCCGAACCAGGTTCTGGCGCAACATTTCGGCCTGCCGGTCGAACTTCCGGCGCTGTTTTTCCGCCTGTTTATCCGCTGTTTCGTTCATGAAGACCTCCACATTGCTTATGATGTTTTATCATATTCCCGTTTATGCCCAAGGCAACAAAAACATGTTTTTCTTCGGGACGAAAAAAGCAATCCCGGAAGCGGCGTTCTTTCCGTCCCGGCAAAGAAGGGATATTTCAAAAATAAAAAACGTTTTTAATCCCGCTTTTCATCAAAAAAGCCCTCAATCCGTCAGGATATCAGGCTTTTTGAGGGTGCGGACTGCCGTGCGATTATCGGACTGAAAACGATGATGATTTTAAAGTCTGAGGTTGGAAATTATCAAAATGTAAAACTTTTCAATTTATTATCTGAAAATAAAATTTTACCGGATGTATAAGATGTCACTTATGTTTAGAGTAGTCGAATATGCCACTGAAGAGTATAAAGAAGCTCTTCAGCTCAAAGATGACGTAATGCGTAAGCCCTTAGGTCTTTGTTTATCTGAGGATGATGTTAAATTTGACAATAAAAGAATACATATCGGGGGATATATTGAAAATGAACTCGTTTGTGGCTGTTCACTTGGAATTATTCATAAGAAAATGGGACATATTTTTAGTGTGTACGTCAAACAGAGTTGTCAAAATCAGGGAATTGGCCAGCAATTGATGGCATTTGCGGAAGATTATGCAAAACAATCGGGTGTTGCCCGATTATATGTTGAAGGCCGAAAAACGGCAAAGAACTTTTACCTCAAATGCGGTTTTCGTCCTTGCGGAAGCGAATATGTTGATATGAATATCATTCATCAAGATATGAAAAAGGACATATTATAATGACAGTTTTTATCGTCCTTTTGTGATCTTTTTCGCATACACTATCAGAAATTATTTATTGATATCTATTTAACAATCATTTCAAAAATCAAATTACTTTAACATTTTACGCATATATTATAAATTTTATATTTCTTCTGTTTATTTTATTTTGGGAATATCCGACACTGCCGCCACTAAACATTCTTCCCGCTTATCTGACTTTGGGACTGATATCGCTGTTGGTACAAATACCTGCATATCAGGCTCATTAAGGAAACTGATACTTCTGTTATCAATTGTTTATGGACATTATGTGAAATTATTCTATATTTTATTGCATATTTCTTATTAGGAGTAAGTTTATCTTGGCAATAATATTTGTGATTTTTCCTAATCGCTTTTTCAAATATTTTTTTAAACTTTGATTGTTCTCAAAAATATAAACTGAATTTAGCTTTTTTCTAATATCACGTTGTTCATTGTTTAATACAACGTGCAGCTTTATTGAAAAATATGTTTTAAATGAAGATACAATTTGGATAAATTTAATTGTTTATGTAAATATTTTTCTACAACAAAGGTTTCTTTATTACTTTTAAGTAAAAAAAACGCAGAAACGATATCAAAAACAAAGTAAAAAACAGTTACTTCTTGATGAAAACATTTTATCAGTACTGAAATATTATGTTTTATGGGCCATTGTTGTGGAATATATGCCTTGTCCAAGCTGCCCTATTTATTTTGATATTAAGTATTTTTATGATAAAAATCTTAAAGTTCAATTTAAAAGAAAAGACGGGCAAAAAAGATGTTCTAAAGAAATTAATTTATTTTTCGTTGGTCATTTTAGGCGTTATTTTATCTGCAAAACAGTAAAAGTCCGATAAGTTATGAAAAAATGCTATTTTAAAGATACGAATTATCGGACTGAGCGTTGGTTTATATAGCAAAAATCGCCCCGAAGGGCGATTTTGTAAAACTGTGGCGGGTTGCTATGCAATTATCCTCAGCATCTTTTACTTCTTGAACATCTGATTTCTCTGAATAATAATATTTTCTCGGACGTTCTGCAGTTATTCTTATATTTAAATATAGTTGCAAAATATGCTTTTTATATGCCCCTATTTCTGATACCCCTTGATTGAATAAAGCCTCTACTGTATCAATAGGAACAATTATTGCTTACTCCTTTCCATTTTTGCAAGACATTCCTCTTTTTTGTTATCATAAATATATTCAGCCAATTGTCGTGCGGTATAATATTTATTAGGATGACTTTTAAATATCTACAACTGTTTTGCTTAAATTTAACGCCATTTTTATCTCAGAAAAGAAAGCGAATGAAACATATTTTTTGGTATTGTATAAATTTAAAAATTAAAAAGCAAATTTTTCACTTATCTTTTTGAAAAAGCATTAATACTATCAAAAAATAATTTGAAAAGATAAAACGCTTGAAAATGCTATGTTTGAGGTAAAAAGTCCGATAATTCGTTTAAAATCTCTCTTTTCCAAACAGTAAAAATCGGACTGGGTGGGACGTAAGTCCACCAACGAAAAAAGCACCCCGAAGAGTGCTTTTTCAAAAATGGTGCCGCTGGTGAGAATCGGACTCACGACCCCTTCCTTACCAAGGAAGTGCTCTACCACTGAGCTACAGCGGCCCTCAATCAAACGAGCTGACCTTATAAAAATAATCGGAGACGCGCAAGCAAAAAATAATTTTTTTTATTCCCCGCCCTTTCAAACAACATGTGTCAAAGGCATCAGGCATATCCCGGCGAATGTCGCGACAAGTGCCGAACGGTCATACCCGTACTGGCGCGACGAGGGGATCAGTTCTTCAATGGTGATGTAAATCATGATCCCCGCCACTGCCGCAAAAACAGCGCCCAGAACGAAATCGTTGATAAACGGGCGTAAAATCAGGAAAGTCGCCAAAGCCCCGACCGGTTCTGCAATGCCCGAAAGAAACGTATATTTCACGGCGCGCTTCCGGCTACCCGTCGCATAATAAACCGGCATGGCCACCGCGATGCCTTCGGGGATGTTGTGCAGGGAAATCGCCAAAGCAATCGAAATCCCCAGCGACAGATCCCTGTACCCCGCCATGAAAGTCGCGATGCCTTCGGGGAAATTGTGCAGGCCAATCGCCACCGTGGAGACGACTCCGACACGGAACAGATTTTGATGGGGCTGTTCCCCCGTTTTTGTATCATAAGCATCATGCGGCACAAACACGTCAATCAATCCCGCAATCATCAGCCCCAGAATAAGGAACAGCACGGAAAAAACAACGGACATCTTCTCCCCCGCGACATGGCGGAGCAGAATTTCCGCATTCGGGAACAGATCCGTAAAAGATACACTCAGCATGATTCCGGCAGCAAAACCCAGCGAGACAGCCAGCAGTTTTTCATTTTTTCCTTTCGTAAAGAAGATCACCGCCGCCCCCAAAAGGGTGGCCAGACCGGCCAGCGTCGAAAGGATAAGAGCCCGGCATGAAGGATCGGCAAACATGTTTTTCAGCTTTCTTTTAATCTGTATTTTTCTCACACCTTATCAGAGAGACGGCGGAGGTGGCTACAGAAAATTCCGACCCGCGCTCTGTACCGGGCTCTTTTTTTCCTGTATCCTGTCTGCGGAGAAGGAAATGAGAGGAAAATACGGAAACATCGTCATTTTGACCGGCGCGGGTATTTCGGCGGAATCAGGGCTGGCCACTTTTCGCGGAAGTGACGGCCTGTGGAACGGTTGCCGCGTTGAAGACGTCGCAACCGTCGAAGCTTTTGAACGTGATCCGGAAAGCGTGCGGCGGTTTTACAACGGATTGAAAAAAGAAGTCTGTCGAGCCGAGCCGAATGAGGCTCACCGGGCCATCTCGGTGCTTCAGAAAAATTACCCGGCTCGGGTTGACATCCTGACGCAGAATGTGGACACCCTGCATGAAAAGGCCGGAAATGTGAACGTGTACCACATCCACGGACAGATCAACCGTGCGCTTTGCCTGAACTGCGCAGCGACGATTGAAACATGGGAGGACGTCACCGCAGACACGGTCTGTCCGACCTGCGGCACAGCGGGAGCCATGAAGCCCGATATTATTTTTTTCGGTGAAATGCCTTACTATCCGGATCTGGCCGGGCGCCTGCTCCGAAATGCCGGACTGTTCATTTCCATCGGGACGTCCGGCGTCGTTTATCCCGCGGCCGGTTTTGTCCGGACAGCCAAAGCCGCCGGAGCGCAAACGTATGAATTTAATCTGGACACAACGTCGAATAATTTCTTATTCGACCATCACATTTACGGAAAAGCGGGAACGACTTTTCCGATGTTTGTTCAAAACCTGCTGACCGAAGAGAGAGGCGACATGGCAAAAATCACAATCATTCAGGCGGATATTACGAAACTGGCTGTTGACGCGATCGTCAACGCGGCGAACACTTCTCTGCTGGGCGCCGGCGGCGTTGACGGAGCGATACACCGAGCCGCGGGAAAAGAACTTCGGGAAGAATGCCGCCGTCTGAACGGCTGTCAAACGGGAGAAGCAAAAACGACGAAAGCCTATAACCTGCCGGCGAAATACATCATCCATACCGTCGGCCCGGTCTGGCGCGGCGGTACGAACGGTGAAGAAGCGCTTCTCCGCTCGGCTTATGTTTCCGCCCTGAACGAAGCCCGGCGCATCAGCGCGAAAACGGTGGCTTTCCCCGCGATTTCGTGCGGTGTCTACGGCTACCCGCTGAAACAGGCCTGCCGCGTGGCGTATCAGACTGTCGCCGAACAGGCCGCGGATTTTGACGAAATTTTCTTTGTCGCCTTTTCCGACGAAATCCAGAATGCCTATGAGGAAGCCGCCCGGCAATACGCCGCCGGAACCTGAACTCCTTTCCGAAAGCACCTACCGCCCTGTTCCCGACAAAAGCCCTTCTGCGGGGTCTCCCCTTCCCCGCGATAACGGGTCGAAGACGAAAATCCAGAGACGGCGGAGATCCCGGCTGTAACCGCAAAAGTGATATTCCGAGCCGCACATTGCACAAAGCCAGCCTCCACATCCGCCGCTCCATCCCTTCGACCCTGAACGCCCGAAACAAGTTTTCAGCCCCGTCCGCCTCCACTGCGCCCGATCCACGGCTTCAGCAGGAAAATGATGCGGTTTTCATCCGCAAAAACGGGGATTAGTCGCCGGAGGCCGCCCAAACGGAACAATTCCCCGCTTTCGTTCTCAGAAACTCAAATCTTCCATAGCGTCCTTACAGACGGCGGCGGTCCGCTCATTCCTCCGCGGTATCTCCGGAGAATTTCCAAAGATCACCGGGACAAGATGTCTCGCCGGCGGCCTTCCAATGCTGAACGTTTTCTGCACAAGTCGGGCTTCTTTCTTCCCGTTACCCCTCCCATACGCCCGGTTGCCAAAGGAACAACACTCGGCCTTGGGAGACTTTCTTTCAGGTTTCTTCCGGAATCCGCCCGCTCAGAGAAGACCACAAAAAAAGCCCGTCCATTGATCGGACGGGCTTTCAGAAAACAGAGCCGTTCCTCAGCGGGAACCGCGAAAATGCTTTTTCGTCATCTGCGCCAGGACACTTTCCTTCCGGGCGGCTTTTTCCTTAACGCGGTTTTCTTCGCGAACCGCACGCAGAACAATCATTGAATGGGCTTCAACCCTATGCTTCCCATCCTGAACACTGCGTTCCGCCTCCGGTTTCTTTTCAAGACCCGGTTTTGCCGTATCAAACGCAACTTCCCATTTCTGTCCGTTCGGCGCCGGAGGCAGCGTCCAGTTCAAAGCCCCGTTGTGCGCGTTCATGATGATCATGAAATCATCGTCCGCCGGCTTGCCTTCCCGCTTCATCCGCTCGCCCGCCAGTGTATAGGAAATTGTCTTGGCAAACGGAGCGTTCCAATCTTCGGGCGTCATTTCCTGCCCGTCGGGACGGAACCAGGTCACTTCCTTTGTGCCTTTGTCGTCAACCGCCGCACCGCTCAGATAATCGACATTCCCCAGAACCGGATGTTCCCGGCGCAGTTTTGTCATAAATGCAACCATATCAGCCGATTTGACGTCGCGGTCGGTTACCGTGTCCCAGTTGACCCAGCTGTATTCGTTGTCCTGACAATAGGGGTTGTTGTTCCCCTGCTGTGAACGGTTGAATTCATCGCCGGCCAGACGCATCGGAACGCCGGAAGCCATCAGAAGCGTTGCCTGCAGATTCCGAACCATTTTATTGCGGAATTCGTCCAGACCTTCATCCCGGTTCCCTTCATGCCCCCAGTTACGGCCGAAATTCTGGTTTGAACCGTCCGTATTATTCCAGGGATTGGCTTCGTTGTGTTTCTGTTCGTAGGACCACAGATCCTTGGCCGTGAAACCGTCATGCGCCGTCACGAAATTGACGGACGGAGAACGGTTTGAACCTTCGTTGCGCAAATCGTCGGAAGCCGTCATCCGCCGCGCCATTGTCGCCGCGAATCCCTCGCGGCCGCACCAGAAGCGCCGGGTATCATCACGGAACCGGTCATTCCACTGCATCCATTCTTTGGGGAAATTGCCGACCTGATACCCGCCGGCGCCGCAATCCCAAGGCTCGGCAATCAGTTTGACTTTCGATAAAACAGGATCGTTGCGGATGTCCCGGAAAAACGGATGGTTTTTATCAAAATCGCGGTTGTTCGGATCGCCTTCGCGCCCGCGAGCCATGACGGTTGCCAGATCGAACCGGAATCCGTCAACGCCCATTTCCTCGGCCCAGTAGCGCAGGGAATCAACGGCCAGACGGCGAGCCATCGGCTTTGTCATGTCCAGCGCATTGCCGCACCCGGTTTCTTCACGGTATTTCGATTTATCGTTCGGATCATGCACGAAATAATACGCGCTGTCGATTCCCTTCAGGCTCAGCATCTGTGTGTGTGCGTCGCCCTCGCCGACATGGTTATACACAACGTCCATGATGACTTCCATGCCGAGGTCGTGATATTTCTTCACCATTTCCTTAAACGAGACCGGATCCCCGTAATCCGCGTGGGGCGCGAAATACGCGATGGGTTCATATCCCCAAAAGTTGGACAACCCCTTTTCCGCCACGGGGCCGTCCGTCGCAAAAGCCTGTACGGGTAGCAGTTCAACCGATGAAATCCCCTGATCCACAAGGTAATTCGTAACGCCGTCATTTGCCATACCTGCGAATTTGCCCTTATCACCGGCGGGGACTTCGGGATGCTTCATCGTAAAGCCCTTGGCATGCGTTTCATAGACGACCGTTTCATTCCAGGGAACGTTCGGTTTGCGCCCTGTATCAACGGCCTTGAGCTTTTCCGGATCAATAACGATGCCTTTGGGGGCGATTTTTCCGGTATCCGCCGTATTCCGTGATTTTTTATCCCCGGGGTTGGAAGCCATGAAATCGGGATGCCATTCAAATTCGCGATCCAGCTGCCGCGCATACGGATCAATCAGCAACTTGTTCGGGTTGAAACGATGTCCCCGATCGGGATCATAAGGCCCGTCAACCCGATATCCGTAACGCAGGCCGGGTTTGGCGTCCGGCAGATACCCCGACCAGATTCCCTCCGGCGTCCGTTCCTTCAGTTCGATTCGGGTCTCGTTTTCCTGTTCATCGAAAAGGCAAAGTTCAACCTTGGTCGCATTTTCGGAGAACAAAGCGAAATTAACGCCTTTCCCATCATACGTCGCCCCCAGTTTTTCAGGATGGCCCGGTAAAATTTTCTGATATCGCTCTGCCATGAACATTATCCTTTGATTTTTGGCGGACAATCAAGCCTTCCGCATCACTCTTTAGACAATATTATCGAAAATAGACGAACCATGCAAGACAAATGAGGACGGAATCACAAAAGAAAACACACCGGATTTCCGCGTCCGCGGCACGGGCTGATTTTTTCTGTTCTCTTTTTTGTCCGAGGTACACCTTTAAAGTGTATTATTTTAAAAAAATCATCATATTTACTATTTATGCTTTACTTAAATCTGAATCGAAATTATCCTTCCTTCGGTTCCATTTTCAGAGCAGAGGGCAAATATGACCGAACATGAAAACATCTGCGATGCTCCCCCAAAACCGTCTTCGCGCGTTTCCCAAAATCCCGTTGATTTGCGTTTTTTCGCCATCTGTTTCCTGGCGCTGTTGTTTTACATTCCCCTGGGAATGATTGACGGCATCACGGATTCGCGGATAGACAATCTGAGATATGCTGTTGAGGACGTTTCCGGCGTATGGGGCAATGGGGAAAAAATTGCCGCTCCGATCATCAGCGTTCCCGTCCGCATCACAGTCGAAGAAAACATCGACAATCATCCTTTTGAGCGTTACGACAAAAAAACGGTTGTTCATACAAAGACATACGCTTTTCTGCCCGACGAACTGAACATTGAAACAGAGCTTGTCCCCGAAATGCGTCATAAAGGCATTTACAACATCCTGGTTTACGCGGCCCGGCTTCATATTTCCGGCAACTTTGGGAAATTTGATCTTCCCTTTGTTAAAAAAGGGAACTCAACGTACGAAATACTGTGGAATGAGGCCTACCTGAACATTGGCGTCAACGCGGCGCAGATCCGCGGCAAAACGGAAATTCTTTTTAACGGGCACGATCTGTCGCCGGTTCCGGGGACACGCCTTGAACAGATTGAAGGTATCTCCGCCCCTCTGGATCTGGAGGCCGCCCCCGGGGAGAGCCGTTTTTCCATTTCTCTGCAACTGAACGGCCGGGAAACGATTTCTTTTGCTCCTCTTGGCAAAAAGAATTCTTTTGAAGTTGTTTCCCCTTGGCCTGATCCGTATTTCAGAAGCACTTTCCGGCCTCAGTCGTCTGAAATTTCCGAAAACGGCTTCAAGGCGAAATGGGAAATTCCTTACCTTGCCCGTAATTATCCACAGGTTTTTGAGAACGGCAATAAAAGAGTGCTGTCAGGTATACAGGAAAAAACCGTTGAAGTTGGCCTGTATGAAGCGGCGCCTCTTTACCGGAACGTTCAGCGTCTGTCGGATTACGGTATTATGTTTGTCGCTCTGACCTTTATCATGATGTTTCTGTTTGAACGGGGGCTGAAGCAAAACCTGTATTACGTTCAATATGCTGTTATCGGCCTGTCGCTGTGCCTGTTTTTCCTGACGTTGCTGTCATTATCAGAGCATATCTGCTTCGGGATATCATACGTGATCGCGTCTCTGGTTGTCATTTTCATGATATCGCTGTATCTGTACGGCGCCTTGAAAAATAAAACGGCGGCGGCTTTTGCCGCTTTCATCCTGGCTGTCATATACGGGGTTTTATATCTGATGTTTTCAGAATCGGATTACGCCCTGCTTATCGGGACGGGGACCCTGCTGACGACCATGGGACTTGTCATGTGGCAGACACGCGGCCTCAATGCGCATCCCGAGGACGATGAATAACCGGAAAAAGCCCTGCGAAATGCAGGGCTTTTTTTCAACTCGCTCTGTTCTCTGGAAAGCAGGCTCCTGTATTATGTGCCGCAAACACTCTCCGCTCTTTCTCTGGCT
Organism: uncultured Rhodospirillaceae bacterium; assembly: GCA_900553035.1. Classification (GTDB taxonomy): domain Bacteria; phylum Pseudomonadota; class Alphaproteobacteria; order CAAGCB01; family CAG-977; genus CAG-977. The sequence continues at coordinate 12,631 of USCC01000043.1, forward strand.
TCCGGGAAAGCCTCCGACAGCCGCTAAGCCTTTTTGCTCAGCAATAAAGCCGAAAAAAACCATACAGCCTGCCGTCCGAATTTACTTCCCGCCCTCTTCGCTTCTATCGTCAATCCTGCCCGAAACGTATTCCGCTCTTTCTCAGGCTTCCGGGAAAGCCTCCGACAGCCGCTAAGCCTTTTTGCTCAGCAATACGACCTTAAGACACGTTTTGTCTGCGGTTGTTCCCGCCGCCGTTCCCGCGAAATCAACCGCGCTGCCGGATCTTTCCACGGACAGCCGCCTGAACAGCCTGAGTGTCCGACAAAGAGGCTTTTTCGGCTTTCCGGCGTTTGATCGTTTCCTGTGCTTCCTTTTTCCGATAGGCCATTTTCGCGGCTTTGATTTTTTCCGGCGTCATTCCGTCGATTTTTTTGGAATCAATATCCGGCGCGATCAGAGCAACATCGGAATAACCGACACGAATCGTTCGCCCGGCCTGCGTGCCCGACGGAATTTCACGCACCGACGTCGACGAAACGTCAAGAATACCTCCTGTCGTCAGATTCCGCGGCAGAACTTTAATGGATGAATAGCTCAAATCCAGATTCCGACCCACATGCAGGTTGTCCGGAAGCTTTTCAACATATGAACTGCCCAGCCTCAAATCCTTTCCGACACGAATATCGTCGGGAATTTCCGTTATGGACAAACCCCGCAGTGTCAGGCTTCCCCCGACGTCCAGTCCCCGCGGCAGACGGGTCACACGCGTCCCGCCCAAATCCAGATCGCCGCCCGTTTTGAAATCCGCGGGCACTTCCGAAATGTACAGACCGTTTAAAATCAGACTGTCCCGAACGCTCAGTCCGGCGGGAATACGGTCAACCTGCGAATGCGACAACAGCAACGAACCGTTCACATGCATGTTGTCCGGCAAAGACGAAACCGCCGTTTCTGACAAATCCAGATCCTTACCGACCTTGACTCCGGGCGGGAAGGAAGAAATGCCCGACCCGCGCGCAATCAGGCTTCCGGAAACGTCCAAAGCCGGCGGAAGAAAATCCACAGGCGCTTTTGTCAGGATAAAGTCCCCGTTCACCTTCAGATTCAAAGGCAGATCCATGATGTTTGTGCGGCTGATATTCAGATCCCGGCCGACTTTCATATCATACGGCATGTGTGAAACCACCGTATCGCTGATGTCCAGAGAACCGCCGACCTCCAGCCCGGACGGAAGGCTTTTCAAAGGCGTGCGGTCGGCAAACAGGGAACCGCCTGTTTTAAAATGATCCGGCAGAACCTCAACCTTCGTCCCGCTCAGGCGCAGATCGCCGTTGACCTGTAAATCTTCAGGAATTTTTTCAACCGCTGTCCCCGACAGGTTCAGATACCCCTCAACGACCAACCCTTTGGGCAGAGAAACAACCTCTGTATTGCTTAAATCCAGATTCTTGAAATGGGCATTTTCCGGAATGTCATACATGTTGATGAACACCCCGTTGACGTCCTTGACCATTCCCATGTTTTTCGCGTCATCATACGGGTTGAGGCCGACACCGTTAATGAATTTCTGGACATAGGGCAGATACTTTTTAACGACAAGCCTGTCGGCCTTGCCCTTGCACTGCTTCACAAGATTATTCTGAATTTCAAACGTGACATGAGGCTCTCCACGGGCATCCCGAATGGAATAAATCTGGATGGCACCGGACATCATCGCCCGGTCATAACCGCCCTGCCCGACACAGTGCCCCATTTTGTCGCTTTCCGCATCCAGCGCTTCCGCCGTCACAAGCTTCACCGCCGTAAATCCGTCGCCCAGATCCATAACGAATTCGGTTCCGTCTTCCATGCGTTTCCGGTCGGCTTCGGTGTAAACCTGCTTTGCGGCCCTGCGCGCCATATCCGCATGCCATTCGTCCGCGGCGGCCAAGGCTTTTTCAAAACTGGCGTAATCGGGCGTACATTTCAGATAATCGATTTTCAGACGCGGCGACGGGCGGGAAAGCTCTTTGTTCAGATAGGCGTCACAGGCGGAATAGAAACAGTCACGGATGGAATTCAGGTTCTGATAGAAATCCTGGGAAACATCTTCCTCCCGGAAATCAAAGACCGGGCGCCCTTCCGCCAGAGCCTTCTTCAACCACTCGGGTTCGCCTTCCCCGGCGACCGTTACCGGTTCCAGATAAGGAGCCTCTGCCGCATCCGTCAGATATTCCCGCACGCGCACCTTCATCCACTGATAAATCATGCCGGAAATGATTTTATCCCGGTTTTCCCCGATAAAATCCCTGTCCTTCAGCTGGGCAGGCTTGAAAGCCTCGTACTTTTCGCCGTGGTAAACCAGGTTTTCAATGTACCGGTTTAAATCTTTTTCATTTCTGAGATTGACAGGCATTCGGCACTCCTTTCGTCGGCACATCGGGCTTTGACTGAAAGGAATACACCTTTTTGCGCTTTTTTTCAAGAGGCCGGAGGCTTTTCCCCGGCGTCGGGGACACTTTCCGGACAGGCTTTCCCCGCGGATCCGTGCCGGAAAAGCGCTTCAATCTCCGTCCATCCTTTTCCGGCGGCCAGCTCCACCGCCGTCTTTCCCCCGTAAACCGGCGCCTGCGGGTTCGCTCCGGCCGCCAGAAGCTCTTTTACAACGGGCCGATATCCCCGCAACGCCGCATCAGCCAGAGCTTCGTCCAGCGTCGAAGCTCCTTGAGTGATCAGAAAGCGTACGGCCGCCGCGTGCCCGTGCGCGGCAGCGGCAATCAGCGCGGCGTCCCGATTTCCTCCGCCGTTTTCCGACAGCAACCTTAAAACATCCAGACGACCGAAATTTGCCGCCGCCGCCATCGCCCAGGGCTCCCGGACTCCGGCGGTCAGAAGACTCCGGACGACTTCCGCATACCCAAGCTCCGCCGCATTGACCAGAACGCCCCTTTTTTCCTCGTCCGAGGCGTGCGGCAACTCCCGCCGAACAAAGGCCGCATCATTTTTCCGAACGGCTTCATAAAGACGGGACACGCTTATTCTCCATCCTTTTCCAAAGGAACATGCGCCGCCACAATTTCACGCGCCCGGTCGGCGTCTTCGTCCCGCATGGCATACAACGGAATGCTGAAAACCGGAAAACCGGTCAGGCGGCATATTTTCTGCATCAGACGAAGCCGGTACGAAACCCCGTCCCCCGGCGTTAAGGCAATAATCACCCGCTTTGAAGACAGGAACGGAGAATACTCCCGAGCCCGCACAATATCCGCCCATTTCATCAAAGCTCCGGAATCGATCCGGATCGCTTCATCGGTTACCCACAATACCCTGAACGGACGAATCCAGACGACAAACGCTCCAAGCACAGCCGCCGCCGGAAGAATCATCAGGAACACGGCTGCCCGCGGCATTTCAGGATAAATCAGGACGGCCGCAAAAGCCCCCGCCGCAAAGACACAAAGCATCTCCAGCAGATAAAAGAACAGCTTTTTGCGGTCGTAATAAAAAACGTCTTCGGTCACGGCTTTTCCTTTCAACAGTCTCCCTCGAACAGGATAACGCGGCGCCCGAAAAGGCATCAAGCCTTATTTTCCGACCCCGTCCAGAGACAGTCCCAGATCAAAGACATCGTTCAGAACCCGGGCAATGCCGTTTTCCCGATTTGAGGAAGTCACATGCCGGGCTTTCTGCTTCACCGTATCAGGAGCGTTGCCCATGGCCACCGACATGCCCGCGAAATCGAACAGATCCGTATCGTTTGGCCCGTCTCCGAACGCAATCGTCTTTTCGGGCGCAATGCCGAACCGTTCGCACAGGTAACGCGCTCCTGTCGCCTTGGAAATGCCCGGCGGCAGGATCTCCAGAAACCTCTCGTTCGAAATGAAGATTTCATACTCCGGGAAACGTTCTCTTAAATGAGCGCATAACCCCGGCAGAAGGTCGAACGGTCCGATATACAGAAGCTTCTGCACCGAATCCGACGGCCCCGCC
>USCC01000044.1 GCA_900553035.1 uncultured Rhodospirillaceae bacterium
GCCGCAGATGGGAGAGATCGCCGACCGGCTGGCCGACGTTGTTTATGTGACGGACGACAACCCGCGCACCGAAGACGCGCGCCGCATCCGTGACCAGATCCTGCCGGCCTGTCCCAAAGGAATCGATATCGGGAACCGTGCTCTGGCTATTGAAACGGCCGTTGCGGGGCTGCAGGCCGGCGATATCCTCATCCTGGCCGGGAAAGGCCACGAGACAGGACAGCTCATCAACGGCGTTGTTCACCCGTTCGACGACCGCGAAGAAGCCCGCAAGGCCCTTGCCCGGACGGATGAACCGCTGTGGACTTCCGACGAAATTGTCAGGGCATGCGGCGGCCGATGTGCGGGGGCTTTTGACGTTTACGGCATTTCGATCGACACACGCACGCTGGTTCCCGGGGATCTGTTCATTGCACTGAAAGGCGAAAGCATGGACGGCCACGATTATGCCGCCGCCGCTTTGGAAAAAGGTGCGGCCGGCGTTCTTGTTTCCCGCCTTCCCGACGGCGTTGATGCCGGACGCGCCGTTCTGACGGAAGATACGACAGAGGCTCTGAACGCCCTCGGACATGTCGGGCGACGCCGCGGGCACGCTAAAGTCGTCGGTATTACGGGAAGCTCGGGCAAGACAAGCACCAAGGAAATGTTGCGCTACGCTCTGACGGCGGTGGGCCGGACGCACAGCACGCCCGGCAACCTGAACAACCTGATCGGCGCGCCTCTGACTCTGGCTCGGATGCCGAAAGGGACGGATTTCGCGGTCATTGAAATGGGGATGAACCATACCGGAGAACTCTCCGAACTGTCCGCCATCGTCCGGCCCGACGTCGCCGTTATTACAATGGTCGGCTCGGCGCACCGTGAATTTTTCAAAACCGAAGAAGAAACCGCCTACGCGAAATCGGAAATATTTGATGCCATGCCGAAGGACGGCACGGTTTTCCTGAACGCGGACAACCGCCACTTCGCCCTTCTGAAGCATGAGGCGCAGGATACGGGCATCCGCAGCATCTGCTCTTTCGGTTCGGGACGGGACAACGACGTCGCCCTGATTTCCTGTACGCCTTCGGACAACGGATCCGAAATCACGGCAGAGGCGTTCGGTGAAACGTTCCGCTATACCATCCGCCTGCCCGGACTGCATCAGGTGCTGAACAGTCTGGCCGTCGTCGGAACTCTCAAAGCGCTGAACACGGATGTTCCGACGGCTTTGCAGGGCATGGCTCAGCTTCCGGTTCCCAAGGGGCGCGGCCAGCGTTACACAATTCCCTGGAAAGGCGGATCCTTCCTGCTGATTGACGACGCCTATAACGCCAACCCGGATTCCATGCGGGCCGCCATCCGTGTGCTTGGAAGCCTGAAACCCGAGGGCAAAGGCCGGCGGATCGCGGTGCTTGGCGATATGCGCGAACTCGGGGAATTTGCTGTCGGACTGCACAAGGGGCTGGCCGTCGACCTGATTGAAAACGGCGTTGACCTTCTGTATGCTGTCGGACCGAACATGAAAGAGCTGTATGAAAACATACCGACTCAGGTGTGCGGGAAAAAGACGGACACATCAGCTGAAATGGCAGACTTTATCGCCGATGAAATCAATCCGGACGATATTGTGCTGGTCAAGGGATCTTTCGGAAGCCGGATGGCTGTCATCGTCGACGCGTTGAAATCGCTGAAATCGTAAGCGGAGGAAGGACGGAAAATGCTTTACAATCTGCTTTACCCTCTCTCGTCGGAATATTCTTTTCTGAACATATTCAAATACCTGACCTTCCGGACGGGAGGCGCTTTGTTCACGTCCCTGATCATCTGTTTTGTCATCGGCCCCGAACTGATCCGCTGGTTAAAACAGAAACAGCACGGTGGCCAGCCGATCCGCGAAGACGGCCCGGAATCCCATCTTCTGACCAAAAAAGGGACGCCGACCATGGGCGGGTTGATGATTCTGATCAGCCTGACGCTTTCCACACTGTTGTGGGCGAATCTGAAAAACCCCTATGTCTGGGCGGTTCTGCTTCTGACGGTTTCCTATGGCATGATCGGCTTTCTGGACGACTACCTGAAAGTATCGCGTCACACATGCGGCGGCCTGCCCGGAAAGCTGAAGCTGCTTCTGCAGTTCATTTTCGCCGGGCTTGCCGTTTATTACATTACGGAGAATACATCACCGGGACTGGCGACAGGACTGACCTTTCCGTTCCTGAAAAAAGCGCTGATTGACCTGTGTGTTTTTTATATCCCGTTTGCCATGTTTGTCATTGTGGGTTCCTCGAACGCCGTCAATCTGACGGACGGCCTGGACGGTCTGGCGACGGTTCCCGTGATGATCGTCGCCCTGGTTTTTCTGGTGATCACCTACGTTTCGGGCAACGTGACCTTTGCGACCTACCTGCAGATTCCCTACATTGCCGGTTCGGGTGAGCTGGCGGTCTTCTGCGGAGCGGTCGTCGGAGCGGGTCTGGGATTTTTATGGTTCAATGCTCCGCCGGCCAAAATCTTCATGGGCGACACGGGGTCGCTGGCGCTGGGCGGCGCCTTGGGAGCGATAAGCGTTGCCTCGAAACATGAAATCACACTGGCCATCGCCGGCGGTCTGTTCGTCGTTGAAACCGTTTCGGTCATCATTCAGGTGTATTATTTTAAACTGACCGGCAAACGCATTTTCAAAATGGCGCCGTTGCATCATCATTTTGAAAAGCTCGGATGGCAGGAACAGACCGTTGTCATCCGTTTCTGGATTATTTCAATGATTCTCGGTCTGGCCGCGCTTTCGACCCTGAAAATAAGGTAAGCGCCCATGAAAGCGACGATCGCCCGGACGGATAACAGCGTTCTCGGCCAATGGTGGTGGACGGTTGATCACTGCCTTCTGGGGGCTCTGTTTATTCTGTTCGGGGTCGGGATCGTCCTGTCGTTTTCCGCCACGCCGGCCATTGCCGAAAAACTGAAGCTGGAAACATACTACCTGATCAAGCATCAGGCTGTTTTTCTGAGCCTTTCCGTTATTGTGATGCTTGTCGTTTCGATGCAGACGCCTCGAACCATCCGCCTTCTGGCGCTTCTGGCGCTGGCGGCCTCGTTCGTCCTTCTTGTTCTGGTTCTGATGCATGGAACGGCCATCAAGGGTTCCTCGCGTTGGATCCGCATTTTCGGGATTTCGGTGCAACCTTCCGAGATAGCAAAGCCGGCTTTTGCTGTTGCGGCGGCCTGGCTGTTTTCGTTGGGTAAAATCCGCGAGAATATTAGCGGTGCGGTCATTGCCTCCCTGATTTATTTCATTCTGGTTGTCCTTCTGATCTCTCAGCCGGATTTCGGCATGACCATGACGGTCAGCGCTATTTTCGGTATCGAGCTGTTCCTGAGCGGCATTTCGATGGTCTGGGTTTACCTGCTGCTTTTCTGCGGTTCGGTCGGGGTGATATCGGCGTATTACATGATTCCGCACGTCCAGTCCCGCATTGACCGGTTCATCAATCCCGAATCCGGCGATACGTTCCAGGTTCGGACAGCAATGGAAGCTTTCAAGAACGGCGGCCTTTTCGGTCAGGGCCCCGGCGAAGGACGTATCAAAACGATCCTTCCTGACGCGCATACCGATTTCATCATGGCCGTGGCGGCCGAGGAATACGGCCTTCTGATCTGCCTGGCAATCGTCGCTTTGTTCGCGCTCATCGTCCTGAGGGGCTTTTTCCTGATTTTCAAAGACAAGAACATGTTCACGCTGCTGGCCGTTTCGGGCCTTCTGGTCCAGTTCGGCATGCAGGCGCTGGTCAACATATCCTCCACACTGAACCTGATTCCGACAAAGGGGATGACTCTGCCGTTTATTTCCTATGGCGGTTCTTCCCTGCTTTCGTTGGGGTTCGGGATGGGGATGGTTTTGGCTCTGACGCGCAGCACCAATAATGCAAAGGGGGATTCATGACGGATCGTGCACGGAAAAAATTCGTTCTGACGGCCGGCGGTACGGGCGGGCATGTTTTTCCCGCCGAAGCCCTGGCTCGTGAGCTGATTGAAGAAGGATGCGATATTTCGTTCATCACCGACCGGCGCGGCGGATCGTTTTCGGGAAAATTTCCCCAGACAGCGGTACACCGCGTCTTTGCCCGGGGATACGCGGGCAAGAACGCCGTTTCAAAGCTGTGGGGCTTGTTCCTTCTGGGGATCGGCGTCCTGCAGAGCCTGTGGATTCTGAAACGTCTGAAACCCGACGCGGTCGTCGGTTTCGGCGGATATGCCGCTTTCCCGGCCAGCTTTGCGGCCACACTTCTGGGCATCCCTCTGATCCTGCATGAACAAAACGCCGTTCTCGGCGGAGCGAATCGGGTGCTGGCGCCGAGATGCCGCCTGATCGCAACGACTTTTCCTTCGGTTTCCCGCATTCCAGCCGGTATTCCGACGGTTTACACCGGCGTTCCGGTACGGCCGGACATTCTGGCTCTGAACGCCCGCCCTTATCCGCCCGTCACTCCCCCGTTTGAAATCCTTATCACCGGGGGAAGCCAGGGGGCTAAAATTTTCAGCGGAATCGTCCCCGACGCTCTGAAAATGCTTCCGGAAACATTCAGGGCTGGTCTGAAAATCACGCAACAGTGCCGCCCGGCCGACATGCCCCGCGTTGCCAAAGCCTATGAGAACAGCGGCCTGAACGTTGAGCTGGCGCCTTTTTTTTCGGACATGCCGGATCGTCTGGAAAAGGCGCACCTGGTCATCTGCCGGGCCGGAGCATCCACGATTGCAGAACTGGCCGTATCCGGACGTCCGGCCGTTCTTGTCCCGATTCTGCACGCTGCCGACGGACACCAGCGAGCCAACGCGCTTTTTCTGGCCGAAGCGGGCGGCGCATGGCTGTGCACGGAACCCGAATTCACGCCGGATTGGCTGGCATTTAAAATTCAGGAATTGTTTCATAACCCGAAAATGCTTATAACTGCATCTGTCAGCGCCAAACGGTGCGGGAATCCCGATGCCGCGAAACGACTGGCACAAGCTGTCTTACAAACTGCGGGTGGTTAATAACATGGAAAATCTGCCTTTTTCAATCGGGATGGTTCACCTGGTCGGTATCGGGGGAAGCGGCATGAGCTGTATTGCCGAACTGATGCACAACGTCGGCTACAACATCCAGGGCTCCGACATCGCTGAAAATTCCAACGTCAAACGCCTGCGGGCCATGGGCATCCCCATTGTCATCGGCCATAAACCGGAAAATATCGAAAACGCCGGCGTCGTGGTCGTTTCATCGGCCATTCATGACGATAACCCCGAAATCCGGGAAGCCCGTTTCCGTCACATTCCCGTGGTACGGCGCGCCGAAATGCTGGCCGAGCTGATGCGTCTGAAATGGTCGGTGGCCGTCGGCGGGACACACGGCAAGACGACGACAACTTCCATGATCGCCGCGGTCATGAAAACCGCCGGCCTTGACCCGACTGTCGCGAACGGAGGCATCATCAATTCCTACGGCACGAACGCCCACCTGGGCGACGGGAAATGGATGGTCGCCGAAGCCGACGAATCCGACGGAAGCTTCATCAAGCTCCCCGCCACAGCCGTTGTCGTCACCAATATGGATCCCGAGCATCTGAATTATTACGGTACGTTTGAAAAGATGAAAGAAGCTTATCACAGCTTCGTCCAGAACATTCCCTTTTACGGCTTTGCATGCCTGTGCGTTGACCATCCCGAAGTCCAAAGCCTGATTTCCTCGATTTCCGACCGCCGCATCATCACATACGGCCTGACGCCGCAGGCCGAAGTGTCGGCTCAGAACATTCATGCCGAACCGGGGCTGATCACCTTTGATGTCGTTGTTTCCGACCAGATCAACGGACATGGCCATGAACGCCGGATTGACGGCTTCCGCCTGCCGATGTACGGACGACACAATGTCCAGAACGCTCTGGCCTCAATCGCCGTCGGCATTCAGCTCGGACTTCTGGACGATGATCTGAGGACGGCGCTGGCCGGCTTTACCGGTGTCAAGAGGCGTTTTACCAAAACCGGCGAAACCCGCGGCATTACCGTCATTGACGATTACGGGCATCATCCGATTGAAATTGCGTCGACCCTGAAAGCCGCCCGCGACGTTGCAAAGAAAAAAGTCATTGCAGTGTTCCAGCCGCATCGTTATACGCGGGTCGCCGACCTGTTCGACATGTTCTGCACCTGTTTCAACGACGCCGACTGCGTCATTGTGGCTGACGTCTATGCGGCCGGAGAGACACCCCTCAAAGGCGCCGACAAAGCCGCTCTGATCGAAGGGTTGCGGACGCACGGCCACCGCCACGTCGTCGGTCTGGATTCGCCCGAAGACCTGGCCGCTCTCATCAAAGACATTGCGGAACCCGACGACATCGTTATCTGCCTCGGAGCCGGCAACGTATCGTCATGGGCCTATGCCCTGCCCGGCCGTCTGGAAGAGTTGTTTTCTCAGGAAAAGGGGAAATGAATGCTTTCGTTTTTTAAAAGCCTGTTCGGAGGATCGTCCAATTTGAAAAAGCTCATGCCCGAAGTACGCGGCGAAATGATTCCGAACGCTCCTTTGAACAAAATGAACTGGCTGGGAGTCGGCGGCCCGGCGGAACTGCTGTTCAAGCCTGCGGACGAAGCGGATTTAAGCTGGTTCCTTTCAGCGCGCCCGAACGTTCCGGTAACAATACTGGGCGGCGGTTCAAACATGCTGATTCGCGACGGCGGCATTCCGGGCGTCGTCATTCATCTGGACAAGGGCTTCAGCGATATCTCCGTCGAAGGAAACCGCATCCGGGCAGGCGCGGCGGCTCGGAATATGGAAGTCGCCAAAGCCGCTCTGGAAGCCGGAGTGTCGGGCTTTGAATTTCTGGCGGGCATTCCGGGAACCGTTGGCGGAGCCGTCCGGATGAACGCCGGCGCGCATGGCTCGGAAATCAAGGATATTCTGAAAGAAGTCGACGTTATTGACGGCATTGGCAAAAAAATTTCGATCGCCTCCGACGAAATTTTCTTTGAATACCGCTCAACACCTTTGCCCGAGACATGGATATTCACCCGGGCCGTTTTTGAAGGACGCCCCGAAAATAAAGAAAATATTCAGAAACGTATGGCAGAATACAAAGAAATCCGGGAACGCTCTCAGCCGATCGGCGCACGAACCGCCGGTTCGATGTTTAAAAATCCCGTCGGGCTGAAGGCGTGGCAACTGATCGACAAGGCCGGGTGCCGCGGATTGAAGCTGGGCGGCGCCATGGTATCGGAAAAGCATTGCAACTTTTTCATCAATACCGGCAAGGCGACGGCACAGGATTTTGAAACGCTGGCGGAAACGGTTCAGCAGCGCGTTTTCGACACAAGTGAAATCATGCTGGAATGGGAAGTGCGGCGCATCGGCGTTAAATCCAAGCGTTTCAGTACCTTTGGAGGCAGAAACAATGACTAAGAAAGTGGCCGTCCTGATGGGCGGATGTTCGGCGGAACGAGGCGTATCCCTGTCCAGCGGAAAGAACGTTCTCAAGGCTCTGGCCGATGCGGGCTACAACGCATTTTCGCTGGATCTTTCCCATGACCTGCGGCCGTTTGTCGAAACGCTGGTCAAGGAACGGCCGGATGTTGTTTTCAATGCTCTGCACGGTCAGTACGGCGAAGACGGCTGTGTGCAGGGTGTTCTGGATCTGATGCAGATTCCGTACACACACTCGGGTCGCATGGCATCGGCTCTGGCCATGAACAAAATCATGGCGAAAAAACTGTACCGCATGGCCGGGCTTCCGGTTGCGGTCGATAAAATCGTCACCAAGGAAGACATCCTGTCCGGCAACGTGTTGCCTCATCCGTTCGTTCTGAAGCCCGTTTGCAACGGTTCCTCCGTCGGGGTTTATATCTTCCGTGACAACGACGGCAAAAAACCGTTTGAAGGCGAAAAATACCCCTACGCGGATGACGAGGAAATCATGGCCGAGGAATATATTGAAGGCCGGGAACTGACCGTCGCCGTCATGAGCGGAAAGGCGCTGGGCGTCCTGGAAATCATTCCGCATGAGAAATTCTACAATTACCGTGCCAAATATTCCGAAGGCGGCGCCCAGCACGTCATCCCGGCAAACCTGCCGCCGGAGGATTACACCAAGGTCATAAGAATTGCCGAAGAAGCCGACAAAGTGCTCGGTTGCCGCGGTATTTCGCGCTCGGACATCCGCTATGATGATACGCAACCCGGCCGCAAGCCCCGTTTTGCGATTCTGGAAACGAACACACAGCCCGGCATGACGTCGCTCTCTCTGGTTCCTGAAATCGCCCGGTACGCCGGTTTTTCCTATAAAGATCTTGTCGTGTGGATGGTGGAGAACGCCAGATGCGGGGAATAGACCGGACGGACGGAAAAAAAAGCGCCTGGTTTAAACGATTCAATCCGTTTTCAGCCGCTTTATTTCTGCTGTTCGCGGCTGTCCTTGGATTCGGATTTACGCGTTCCGCTTTTTACGCCGAAAAAAAAGACGCCCTCGTATACGTGTTTCAGGAAGCGTCGCTTTCGGCGGGGTTGCGGCTGGACGACGTGTTCGTAACAGGACGGAAGCGCACGCCGCGCAAGGAGCTTCTGGATTCCCTGAACGTCACGCGGGGTATGCCCATTCTGGCCGTTGACATCCATTCGGTTCGTGAAAAAATACAGCGCCTTCCCTGGGTGAAGACGGTGAAAATCGAACGCCGTCTCCCCCGGCATCTGTACATTGCGATTCAGGAACGCAGACCCGTTGCCGTGTGGCAGCACAAAGGGCAGTACCGCCCGATCGACAGCGAGGGACAGCTGATCGAAACAACCGTTAAAAAACTGAACGGACTGCCGTTGATCGTCGGTCCCGAAGCGCCCGAGAAAACACCGGAACTGCTTGAAATCCTGAGGCAGGAACCCGAACTTCTGAAACGGGTCAGGGCGGCTTCGCATATCGGGAAGCGCCGCTGGAACATCATTCTGGACGACCTGAACAAAGGGATTACCGTCCGCCTTCCGGAAAAGGATCCGGCCACCGCGTGGGGACGTCTGGCTCGGCTGGAACGAACGCAGGGCATCCTGAAGCGTAAAATCACAATGATTGACCTGCGCCTTCCCGACAAACTGACCGTCCGTCTGGAAGAAGACATCAAAAAGAAGAAGAAGCCTGCTGTCCGGCGCATTCCGGATTCGATGAAAACAACGTCTCCGACATAGGAACGGAGGATTTGCCTTGGCCCGGATATTGAACAAAAACGGATTGATCGCGGCGCTGGATATCGGCACGTCGAAAACATGCTGTGTGCTGGCTCGCCCGGTTTCGCCGGAAAAAGCTCTGATCGTCGGAGCGGGATCCTATCAGTGTAAGGGTCTGAAAAACGGCCTGATCACGGATCTTCCCGAAACGGTGGATTCAATACGGCATGCCCTCGAAAACGCGGAAAAAACCGCCGGAGAGCGTATTGAAACCGTCGTCGCGAACGTCACCGCGCGCCAGCTGAATTCCCGCCTGATTCTGGCGTCCCTTTCGCTCGGAGGAACAGAAGTCACCCAGAGCGATATCAACCGTGTGACGTCGAAAGCCCGCGACCAGATTGAACGCAATGACGATGAAATTCTGCACTGCATCCCGACGGATTACAGTGTTGACGACGCCCATGCCGTCCGTGATCCCCGCGGTCTGTTCGGTGCGGAGCTTTCCCTGACCCTGCATACGATCACGACGCCGCCCGCCCCCGTCCGCAACATGAACGCCGTTCTGGAACAATGCCATCTGGGCTGTGCCAAAAAGGTTGCGCCGCCCTATGCCGCCGGGCTGGCCTGCCTGAGCGGGGAAGAAATGAAGCAGGGAAGCGCCGTTATCGAAATGGGCGCGGGAACAACGGGAATCGGCGTTTTTTATGAAGGACAGCTTGTGTTCGCCGCGCGGATTCCGGTCGGAGGGAACCATGTCACGAACGATCTGACCGTCCGGTTCAAAACGTCATTTGCCAACGCCGAACGTCTGAAAACCCTGAAAGGGTCGGCCTACGCGTCGCAGACTTACGTTGACGAGGAAATCGACATCCCTCTTCTGGGCGAGGACGAACGTGTTTCGTCGTGCCGCGTTCCCCGTATGGAGCTTGTCGAAGTCATCATTCCGCGGGTTCAGGAAACGTTCCGTCTGGTTCGGCATCAGCTGGAAACAAACGGCTTTTACGATCTGTGCCTGAATTTTGTCCTGACCGGCGGCGCAAGCCAGCTTCAGGGGATCCGGGAAACGGCGGCCTCCGTCCTTGGGAAAAACGCCCGAATCGGTCAGCCCGTCCACCTTTATGACAAAAGAAACCTGATTCTGGAACCTTCCTATCCGGCTTATATGGGCTGTCTGGGGTTGATTCAATATGCCCTGAACGCACAGATTGACGCGCCGGCTCACCGGAAGGATATCCAGAAACGCCAGAGCAAAATCGCGCAAATTTTTCAGTGGTTCTTAGATAATTGTTAAAGACTTCCGAGTATAAGGGAAGAAAACACCTGTGTGAAAAGGAATCGGAAAACATGACGGAAAACCAGGAAAACACCTTGGCGGCAGCCCCGGGAAACGAACCGGTTCCCGCACAGACGGACGTCCCACAAAAAACGGAGAAATCCATGACTCTTGACATCAGTGTTCCTCAACAGCAGCCTCTGGTCCTCCTGACGCCGAAAATTACCGTTGTCGGAGTCGGCGGCGCGGGCGGAAACGCCATCAACAATATGATCCAGTCCAAACTGGAAGGCGTGAATTTCGTCGTAGCCAATACGGATGCGCAGGCTCTGAATAACTCCATGGCCGAAACGAAAATCCAGCTGGGCATTGAAACGACCAAAGGCCAGGGCGCCGGCGCACGTCCCGAAGTCGGCAAGGAATCGGCCGAAGAGGCGATTGAACAGATTTCCGACGTTCTGGACGGGGCGAACATGGTGTTCATCACCGCGGGCATGGGCGGCGGCACAGGCACCGGGGCGGCTCCGGTTTTCGCCCGGCTGGCCCGGGAACGGGACATCCTGACCGTCGGCGTCGTTACAAAGCCTTTCACTTTTGAAGGGCGCCACCGCATGACCATGGCCGAAAAGGGCATTGAAGAGCTGGCGCAGTATGTTGATACGCTGATTGTCATTCCGAACCAGAATCTGTTTCTGGTGGCCGACGAAAAAATGACCTTTGCCGACGCTTTCAAGCGCGCGGATCAGGTTCTGCAGGGCGGCGTGCGCAGTATCACGGATCTGATCATCACCCCGGGCATCATCAACCTTGACTTCTCGGACGTTCGCACGGTGATGGCCGAAATGGGCCGCGCCATGATGGGCACAGGAACAGCCAGCGGCGAGAACCGCGCTCTGGAAGCGGCCGAAGAAGCGATTGCGAATCCGCTTCTGGACGACGCGTCAATGACCGGGGCGAAGGGCATCCTGATCAACATTGCGGGCGGCGCCGATCTGACACTGTACGAAGTCGACGAAGCTGCGAACCGAATCCGCCGCGAAGTCGACCCCGAAGCCAACATCATTTTCGGTGCTTCTTTTGATTCCAGTCTGGAGGGCTCCATCCGTGTTTCCGTTGTCGCGACGGGGATCACCCGGCCGCAGGAATCACAGAATCCGTTTATGGGACAGACGTCGACCTCTTCCGTTTTTGCGGCTCCGGCGTCCGCTCCCTCTGCGGGCTTTGGCTCTGCTTTTACAAAACCGGCGGCTTCCGCAGGCGCATCCGAGTCGGGCTTCCGTTCACCGCTGTCGGGCTTCCGCAAGACCCCGGCGCCCGAACCCGTCAGGGAAGAACCCGAAGAACCGATGACAACCGAGGAAATCCTGAGCGTTGAAGAAGAGGAAATCATTCCGACCCCGGTGCCCATGCATGCTCCGGCCTTTGCGCCGAAGACCTCCAGCGCGTCCATCCCGGCGATGCCGTCTCCCCGGGAACTGTTCGGAGCCGGCGAAACCCGTCCGACTCCGGCCTTTGACCCGTTTGCGCCGAAATCCGCCGCTCCTTCGGGAACGCCGCCCGCCGGAACAACGTTCCAGCGTCCGGCCTTCCGCCCCGAATACGCGCCCCGGACGGAACAGGACGCCCCTGCAAAGACTCCCGCTGCCCGGCCGGCGGCAGGCCAGCAGGATGACCTTTTCCCCAACCTGACGCCGCCGCCGGTCATTCCTCCGGCCGTCAAACCGGCGGAAAAACCCAAAGCCCGCCCGTCGCTGTTCCAGTTTGTCACGGGACGCAAACCGGCGGCCCCCGCCGAGGAGCCGAAACCCGAAGCCCCGGAAAACAAAACTCTTCCTTCGGACGAAGAGCTTGATATCCCGGCCTTCCTGCGTCAGCACTGAGGCGAAACACCCGAAAACAACGGCCGGAAGCTCCTTCTTCCGGCCGCTTTTGTATGTCCGGGCGGGAAAATCCCGGAAAAACAGGAAGTTAATGAAGAATTAATGTAACAAAACGTAACAAAGCTTGATTTGCTAATGAAGCCCTCCGTTGTTAAAAAGTAGGTATGGAGAAACCTTCAGAATAAAGGGGCGTCATCATGAACATGGAAAAATATTTGCAGAAGACGATTAAACATGAAATCTCGTGCGTCGGGACGGGCCTGCACACGGGCGACAAAATTTCCATGACCCTGAAACCGGCCGCTCCGAACACGGGGATTGTCTTTCACCGGACGGACATCGCCGGGCAGGACGCTTACATCCCGGCTCTGCACGACTACGTGGTCGACACCCGGATGTGCACCTGCATCGGCAATAAAGACGGCGTCCGCGTCGCGACAATCGAACACCTGATGGCCGCCATCCACGCCATGGGTATCAACAACCTGCTGATTGACATCAGCGGCCCCGAAACGCCCGTGATGGACGGCAGCTCCGCTTCCTTTGTCTTCCTGATTGAATGCGCCGGCATCAAAGTACAGAAGGCTCCCCGCAAAGCCATTAAAATCCTGAAACCTGTCGTTTACAGAGACGGGGACAAGGAAGTCGCTCTTTATCCGGCGGCCGACGGTCTGAAAATGCATTTCGCCATCGACTTTGAAGCTTCGATCATCGGGCATCAGGAAACGGAAATTGAGCTGACGGCGTCGAATTTCAAAAACATGATCTGTCGCGCCCGCACGTTCGGCTTCCTGAAAGACATCGAAATGTTGCGTTCAATCGGTCTGGCCCGCGGCGGTTCCCTGGACAACGCCATTCTGGTCAACGACAACACGATCATGAACAGAGACGGCCTGCGTTACAAAGACGAATTCGCCCGTCATAAACTGCTGGATGCCGTCGGCGATCTGTACATGTCCGGCTATACGTTCATCGGTGAATTTTCGGGTTGCCGTTCCGGTCATACCGACACCAACAAACTGCTGAGCGTCCTGTTCGCGGACAAGAGCAGTTATGAAATTGTCGATCTGGCTTCCTATCAGCCGGAAGAAACCGCCGAAGAAAAAGACGACGATGATTTCAGCCGCGTCTGCGCCTGAGCATTCGTTAAAATAACCGATTGAAATCCGGCCCTTCAGCGGCCGGATTTTTTATGACCCTTTTCATAAGCACTGATCACAATTTTCCCTGTTTTCCCCCATAATTTTGCCATATTCCCCTGCCAGAATAAGGGGATAAAATAAACAGAAAAACAGGGAGGGTGTCATGAAAAGAATATTGTTGCTGATGTTTCTGGCTGCTGTCCCGTCGTTCCTTATGGCTCGGGAACTTCCCGCGGAAGGAAATGGGCATTCCGCCGGAAAGACGTGTACTGCGGCTGCCGACTGCGGTGAAGGGGAAATATGCGATGCGGGAAGATGCACGGCCGTACCGGACTGTTCCGGCGGCCGGGTTTTCACGGACGGGACATGCGCCTGCCCGCCGGATAAACCGGTCTGGGACGGGACGTCCTGTCACACGGATCCCTGCGTAAACATCCGTTGTTCGGGGGGAAAATCCTGCCGGAATGGCACATGCGTCTGCCCGGATGACCGGCCGTACTGGTCGGGACTGGTCTGTTCCGGCGATCCCTGCGTTCAGATTTCATGTCCTCCGGGACGTTCATGTCTGAGCGGCGTCTGTGCGGACTGCGCCCCGGGCGAAAAGTGCGGATGCCCCCAAAATGAAGAAGCGGACGGCGAAGGCGGATGCCGTGCGCCGTCCTCCTGCGGGGGAAAAATCTGCGCTCCGGGGGAAATCTGCCGGAATGGGCAGTGCGGCGTCATGTGTGACAGCCGGGGGTGTGCCTCTTCCGAATTTTGCGCAACGGCGGAAAATGTCTGTACGGCGGACGGATGCTGCGTCAAGGGTTACTCGGATCCGGCTCTGCAGTGTTTCATGTGTGCCGGATTCGCGACGAGCTGCGCGACGCATGCGGACTGCATGACCGGCGAGGAATGCCTGCGGGGTGTCTGCCGCCCCTGCGGAGCCGGAAGCAATGCCGAAGCCTTCTGCAATCAGGGAAGCGTTCCTCTGCCGCCTTCCGAACCGCTGCTGTGAACCGACCGGCAAAGGCCGGGGAAATTTTCCGGCCCTTACGCGCTTCCGCCTTCTTTTTTCTCTGTCCGGGCGAAGTCATGTGCTATTCTGGAAAAAACAGGGGGACAGGAAACATGAGCCGACTTATCTTCATTCTGGGATGCCTTTTGGTTTTTGCCGTTCCGGCAGAGGCGCGCACGGTCAAACTCAGCGACATGATCGCCGGAGGCACGAACATGCCGAATAAAAAAATGCGTGGCGCGGAAAAAAACGCCCAGATCACCTGCACCGACCACAAGGATTGCCCCTTTTACGAAGAATGTGTCGGCCTGCGGTGCGTCAACGTATGCACGGCGGACACCTGCATCACCGGAAAGTATTGCGTCCCCGCGGGTCCTGAAACCCCGCACCGGTACAAATGCGTTGAATGCTTCCGCAATGCCCATTGTCCTCAGGGCATGGAATGTACGGAATCCTTCTCGTGCGCAAAGATTGATCCGTGCCGGCAGGCCGTCTGTTCACCGGGAGCGCCTTTCTGTGTCGGCATCCCGTACAAAACGCTTCCCTACACCTGCGTTCAATGCACAAGTGACGCGCATTGCCCGCCGGTCGGCGGCCTGACCCGGCGTTGTGTCGATCATTTCTGCCTTTTTAATGTTCCGGGCAATATCCCCGCGCCGAATCCGGCTTCCGCCCCTTCTGTGCAGAAGAACGCGGAAGAGATATACGGGGAAAACGGCGAATAGGAAACCGAGTCCCGCGCTTCCGCCTCTTTTTAAAAAATTGATAAAACAACAGGTTAAATAAATTTTCGACCCCAAAAACCGGAAAGGCGCACGGCTGTCGAGCGTCCGGCCTCTATTGAGCATGATTGACCATAATTTTGCCACAATTTATTGTTATTCTAAAATTGTAAATAAAAATAAACCTTAAAAAAACAGTGGGGTGTCATATGATAAAAATCCTTTTATTCATGGCGGTCGTGTGCCTGAGTCCTCCGGCTCGGAGCATGGAGATTTCTCCTTACTTCCGGGACGCGGACTCTTTTACCCTCGCCCGCGCGATCAAACTTGGAACAGCGACGGAAGACAGCCGTCTTCCCGGCGGGAAAACGCCATATGTCGTTGAACAGAAAGAAAAGTACGAATGCACTTCCGATGCGGAGTGCAGCAAAAAAACGGCAGGCTATGTTTGCCGTTCAAATAAATGCGTTGACCCGTGCGCGGGCGTCACCTGCGCTGCGGGCAAGAAATGCTCTGCCGGCAGCTGTGTTGCCTGTGCGGCAGGCGCGACCGACTGTAAATGTTCGTCTCCGGCCGTTGCGAACGGTTCCGGCGGATGTATTGACGCCTGCAGTCCCAATAATTGCGCGTCAACCACACCGACGTGCACGCGAACCGGCAACGGAACGACGTACTCCTGTGCCTGCACAAGCTCGTCCTGCGGCGAAGGGAAACAGTGTTCTGGCGGTTCCTGCTCGAACTGTGCTGTCAACACGCAATGCACATGTCCGTCCGGCAAAGTCGCCAACGGATCGGGTTCCTGCGTGTCCCCGACCTGCTCCAGCAATTCAGACTGCGGCGCGGGGAAACAGTGTTCCAATGCCGGGACAATTTCCGCGTCATGTACAAACTGTACGGCAAACTCCCAGTGC